>NZ_QNRY01000001.1 GCF_003315515.1 Brenneria salicis ATCC 15712 = DSM 30166
CGGCTGGCGATGAGTCGTTTTATTATTGAGTTCGGTGACCGGTTGAACGGTCACATTTAATAGGGTGGCAATTACACAGAATTATTTACAGGGTCATCAAAACCAGTACCCGGCAAATCGCCCGTCAATTACTGCTTAAAGGCATGGACAAAGAAACTGTACAGCAGATCAACGGACTGACCCACAATGAAGTGGCAAAGCTGGCTGAAGATGCCATTAACTAAAGAATAATCAGTGCAACAACTAATTACAGCTGATCGAGCAGTTGTTTCAGATCCTTACCTTTCTGACTTTGCTGGTTTTTATCCGCCCACTCGTTTAAACGTTTTTTCATTTCGCTTTGCAACCGTTTACGCAACAGTTGATCCACCTGCAACTGATAATTCAGGTTGTTCCAGGGGCCATAGAGCCGCAGAGGAATCGCCGTGTTTTGCAGCACCTTGACTAATTGCTCGTCGCCCTGCCAACCTTGCGTTATCAATACGCCAAGGTTGACATCGCAGGTTTGCGCTGGGAGGTCAAACAGCCCTGCGCCGGTTACGGTTAACAGTTCAGAAATACCGTTCAGATCGCTGATCCGTAGCTTACCTGCATTAAGCTGGGCATTGCCCGTCAACTGTCGCACCTCGGTATAACGTTCATAACGCTCCTGGCCGCGCACATTCACGTTATTACGCGCGACGGCCATCTGCACCATTTGCTGGATATTCAATCCATGCATACGCATGTTGTCAACTTTCAACGTCGCTGCGCCTTGCCATTGCCGGGTAACCGCAGGCAGCGTAAATGCATTGCCGCTAAGCTGGCCATTAAGAGACAAACTCCCGCTTACGGTCTCAGGCAAGTCAAACGCCGCCAGCAAGGGCGATAGCGCGACATTCTTGATATCCGGTTGCAGCGTGATGGCGGGCGTGGCATTGCTATCCATTTTACCGGGCACAGAGAAGTTTCCTTCCCCCAGCTTTCCGTCAAGAGCGGAAATCGTGAGCACCCCCTGCTGGTTAGTCGCCTGAAGATTAAACTGACTGATGTCAAGCCCACGGTAAACCAGTGAGTCAGCTTGCAGTGACAGGCGCGCATTGAATTCCTGCAAACTATTTTGCGCATCAGGCGGCGCATCGCTGGAAATCACCGGCTTACCCGCTTTGATCTGAACCGCTGGCGTGCTTTTATCCGCTGTCGCTTTCAGACCGAGCAGCGCATCCAGATCCAGCTTGTCAGACTTCAGATCCAGAACATAATCGGGGCGTTCTCCCAGCGTGGCGCTGCCGCTTCCCGTTAGCTGGCTTTCATTGGCGCTCAGCGCCAATTGGCTGACGGTAATTTTTTCAGGATATTGCTGATAGCTGGCCTGCAAACTACCGCTGCCGCTAATTCCGCCTTCAGGAATGTCAGCGCCCTGAATCTGATAGTCCAGCGAGCGGATAGTAGCGTTGACCTGCTGCGGGAAGTGCTGCATATCCATATCCGCAGACAGAGAAAGCGCCACATCGCGCTGATCGCGGTTGATCCGGCTCGACAGAGTAATACTGACCTGACGATTACCATCCTGCTCCATCAGCAAATTGATGTCGCGTACATTGACCTGTTCGCCGTCACTGCGCTGCAACACCAACAGACTATCCGCGATTTTCAGTTGATCAATGTCGAATCGCCAACCCTGCCCTTCGGTGGGAGCGGGTGATCCCGCAGGCGCAATGGGCGCGTTACCGGGCTTTCTGGCCTCGCTTTCTGGCGTCAGACGGATAACCGCGCCTTTCAGCATGATCTGTTTAATCGCCAGCTTGTGAGACAGCGGCGGCCAGAGTTGCACATCCAACCGCATATTTTCCGCGCTGACCATCGGCGCCGTCGAACCGGGCGCGCTTAGCGACATGCCGCCGGACAGAATGCTCAACTGCGGCCAGACATGCCAGCGCAGATCGCCATCCAATTGCAGGCGATAACCGCTACGCGCCTCGACCTGTTTTATCATATAAGCGCGAAAATCATTGGGATTTACCAGCACCACCAACGCTGTCATTCCTGCCACCAACACGACAAGCAGAATTGCCAGTGTCGTCAGAAATCTTCTCATGCCATCCTCATTGTAATCCGCATGGTCAACAGGCCTGCCGGCAATTTAGTCTTTATCAATCCGGCTTGCGACGGCGCCCTGCTGATCTTTATATTTGGCGTCCTGCCGACGATTATAAGGCCGCGCCGCCGGGCCTGATAACGGTTCGAAACTCAACGCGCCGATCATCATTCCGGGGCGCAACGCCAACGGCAACTTACCTGAATTATAGAACTCCAGAACAATTCTTCCTTGCCAACCGGGATCAATTCGATGTGCGGTCACATGAACCATCAGTCCAAGACGCGCCAGCGAGGAGCGACCATCCAGCCATCCCACCAGATTATCCGGCAAAGTGACTGACTCAAACGTCACCGCCAGCGCCAGTTCTCCCGGGTGAAGAAAAAACGCTTCGCCTTCCGGTAAATTAATCTCATCGCTCATCACCCGATCCAATGCCGCGCCGACCTCATCCTTGGGGCCGCTCAGATCAATATAGGCCGCGGTATGGCCTCTGAATACCCGAAACTGATTTCCCAAACGGACATCCACCGTCGCGCCATTAATTCTTTCCGTCGGCGGGCGGGGCGTAATCACCAGCCGGCCATCATCCAACCAGGCTTCAATGTCACGATCACACAGTCTCATTTTTTTCTCCACTCGACATCGGCATCAGGAAAATTCCCTTAACTTATTCAACACGCCGGTTTATTCAACGAACTGGCTTAACTTGGCTTTCAGAATATCGATCGCGATACGGTTTTTGCCGCCGCGCGGAACAATGATATCGGCGTATTGTTTGGATGGTTCGATGAATTGCAAAAACATGGGACGCACCGTTTTCTGGTACTGCTCCATCACGGAATCCATTGAGCGGCCACGCTCGTTCACATCGCGGCGCATCCGGCGCAACAGACAGATATCCAGCGGGGTATCGACAAAAATGGAAAAATTCATCTCACTGCGCAAACGGGCATCCGTCAGCAGCAAAATGCCTTCAAGAATAATGACTTTCTTCGGTTCCAGATGGATGGTTTCCTGCTTGCGGGTATGTTCAACATAACTATAGAGAGGAAGCTCTATCGCCTGCCCCGCTTTCAGCATTTGCAGATGCGTCAGCAACAGGCTGTGATCCATCGAACTTGGGTGGTCATAATTGGTTTTTACCCGCTCTTCCATCGTCAGATGACTTTGATCTTTGTAGTAGCTGTCTTCAGGTATCACACCAATATGTTCGTCACCGACCTGATCGCGCAACTCGCGGTACAACGTACTGGAAATAAGACTTTTACCGGAAGCCGAAGCCCCCGCAATTCCGATGATGACACATTGGTGAGACTGCTCAGTCATGGTATTAACGACCTGATTAACAATAATAAAAGAGGGGAAACACGCCAGCAGGCGCTTTGTCGCGCAATTATAGGGAGTTAGCGCGGTTCACGCCAGCCTTTCACACAGCGGCGGAATTTCGTCGCGCAACGACAATGATCGATTCAGTATGCGCGCTATCCAGTTGGACGGCGAACAAAGAAAAATAAAAAAAGGCAGCGGTGGCGGCGAATTGAATAAATATTCGCCGCGCCGCCAACCACCAAAGTATCTGAGGCTACACCGCGCGGAAAGAAATCTCGGTGGGGATCACCTCTCCTTGCCAGTAAAGCTGTGCGGCGACCTGCCCCGCCAGTTCACGGTACAACGACGTGAATTCGCCGTCAGGATGGCTGACTACCGTCGGTTCGCCGCGATCCAGATCTTCACGCAACGAGATATGCAGCGGCAGTTGGCCCAGCAAGGCGCACTGATATTTTTCCGCCAGTTTCTGCGCGCCGCCAGTGCCGAAGATCGGCTCCAGATGACCGCAATGACTACAGATGTGGACGCTCATATTCTCGACGATACCCAAAACCGGCACGCTGACTTTTTCAAACATCGCAATGCCTTTCATCGCATCCATCAGGGCGATATCCTGCGGCGTGGTCACCACCACGGCGCCGGTCACCGGAATATTCTGCGCCAGCGTCAACTGAATGTCGCCGGTTCCCGGCGGCATATCCAGCACCAGATAATCCAGTTCCGGCCAGAGCGTATCCTGCAACAGTTGCAGTAACGCTTTGCTGGCCATCGGCCCGCGCCACACCATGGCATTGTCATCCGTCACCAGATACCCAATCGAGTTGGTTGCCAGACCGTGCGCCATAATCGGCGCCATATGCTGACCATCCGGCGACGTTGGGCGCTCACTCGCCGCCCCCAGCATGGTGGGGATCGAAGGCCCGTAAATATCGGCATCCAGAATACCGACATTGGCGCCTTCCGCGGCCAGCGCCAGCGCCATATTGACCGCCGTGCTGGATTTGCCGACGCCGCCCTTGCCGGAGCTAACCGCAATAATGTTCTTCACGCCTTTCACGCCAGCCTGATCATTCACCCGGCGCAGGGTGGCGATATTGTGCGTCAGACGCCACTCGATGGCTTTCGCCCCGGACAGACTGATCAGTTCAGCGCTGACCGTTTCTTTTAATGCTTCCAATCCGCTAAGCCAGGCAAACGGCATGGTCAATTCGATATGCAACACCCCGTCCAGCAGCGCGCAATGTTGCAAGGCATTCAGGGTGGTCAGATTATTTTTCAGTGTCGAGTGCTGAAAAGTTGAGAGAACCCCGCTGACCATGACACGCAATGCTTCAGGACGTTGTTCGGGGAGTGTTGAGTTCATTCCGGCTCCTTGAAATTCTGATTATTAACCGATAAAAACCGTTACAGCATACCAGAAGGCGGGCTGACTGGCGTCCTTGATGGCGAAAAACCCGAATGACGATATTCAATCACCGCACGGAGTGATTCGCCCGGAATGGTTTTCGTCAAGGCAGCGGTTTACGCCGCAAGCCGCTATCGGTTAACATCGTTTTCCCTCTATCACAAAAGAAAGCAAGTTCCTCATGACTCAAGTCGCAAAGAAAATATTGGTAACGTGCGCGCTGCCTTACGCTAATGGTTCGATTCACCTCGGTCATATGCTTGAACACATTCAGGCGGATATCTGGGTTCGTTACCAGCGAATGCGCGGCAACCAGGTTCATTTTATCTGTGCGGACGATGCCCACGGCACGCCGATCATGCTGAAAGCTCAGCAGATGGGGATCGCGCCGGAAGAAATGATCGCGGCGATGAGTCAGGAACATCAGCAGGACTTCGCCGGTTTCAACATCAGCTATGACAATTATCACTCCACGCACAGTGAAGAGAACCGCGAGTTATCCGCGCTGATTTACGGTCGTCTGAAAGAGAACGGTTTTATTAAAAACCGCACCATCTCTCAGCTTTACGATCCGGAAAAAGGCATGTTCCTGCCAGACCGCTTTGTGAAAGGCACCTGCCCGAAATGTAAAGCGGCCGATCAATATGGCGATAACTGCGAAGTCTGTGGCGCCACCTATAGCCCGACGGAACTGATCGACCCCAAATCCGCGGTGTCCGGCGCCACGCCGGTGATGCGCGAATCCGAGCACTTGTTCTTTGATTTGCCGGCCTTCAGCGAGATGCTGCAAGCCTGGACACGTTCAGGCGCGTTGCAGGAACAGGTGGCCAACAAAATGCAGGAGTGGTTTGACGCCGGTCTGCAGCAGTGGGACATCACTCGCGATGCGCCTTATTTCGGTTTCGAAGTGCCTGACGCGCCGGGCAAATATTTCTACGTCTGGCTGGATGCGCCAATCGGCTACATGGGTTCATTCAAAAACTTGTGCGACAAACGTGGCGATCTGAATTTTGATGAATTCTGGCACAAGGATTCCACAACCGATCTGTACCATTTCATCGGTAAGGATATCGTCTATTTCCACAGCCTGTTCTGGCCGGCCATGCTGGAAGGCAGCGGTTTCCGTAAACCCACCAACCTGTTTGTACACGGTTATGTGACGGTTAACGGCGCCAAGATGTCCAAGTCACGCGGCACCTTCATCAAAGCCGGAACTTATCTGCAACATCTGGACGCGGACTGCCTGCGCTATTACTACGCGGCGAAACTTTCTTCGCGCATTGATGACATCGACCTCAATCTGGAAGATTTCGTTCAACGGGTGAATGCCGATATCGTTAATAAACTGGTCAATCTTGCCTCACGGAATGCTGGCTTCATCAGCAAGCGTTTTGACGGCAAGCTGGCCGATAAGCTGGCTGACGCCGCGTTGTACCAGACATTTACCGATGCGGCAAAAAACATTGCCGACGCTTACGGCAATCGCGAATCCGGCAGGGCTATCCGTGAAATTATGGCGCTCGCGGATTTGGCAAACCGTTACGTTGATGAGCAGGCGCCGTGGGTGGTGGCCAGGGAAGAAGGCCGCGACGCCGATCTACAGGCGATCTGTTCTATGGGCATCAACCTGTTCCGGGTGCTGATGACCTACCTGAAACCGGTATTACCGGCGCTGGCGCAGCGCGCGGAAGCGTTCTTGAATCAGGAACTGCGTTGGGATGAGATCGACGCGCCGTTGCTCGGCCATCAGGTCAATACCTTTAAGGCGCTTTTCAACCGCATCGATCTGGATAAAGTCAATGCCATGGTTAATGCGTCCAAAGAAGATATGGCCCAAACCCAAGCCGCTTCCGGCCCACTGGCGGATAACCCGATACAAGAGACGATCAAGTTTGATGACTTTGACAAAGTGGACATGCGTATCGCGTTGATCAAGCAAGCGGAACAGGTCGAGGGCTCGGATAAGTTGCTGCGCCTGACGTTGGATCTGGGAGGAGAAACACGGCAGGTCTTCTCCGGTATTCGTGCGGCCTACCCTGATCCCAGCCAACTGGTTGGTCGCCTGACGGTGATGGTCGCCAACCTTGCGCCGCGCAAAATGCGCTTTGGCATGTCGGAAGGCATGGTGATGGCCGCCGGTCCGGGCGGTAAGGATATTTTCCTGCTGAGTCCGGATAGCGGCGCTCAGTCAGGCATGCAAGTCAAATAATTTCCTTCTCCACTCAGGCCGAACCGTGGTTCGGCCTGCTATTTCGGCGTGTCGATTGTCATCGACCTGCTCCAGACGTTTATCATCTGCCGTTGTTTTCCGCTCTGTCCGCGTGGTGAACGCGGGTATTTTTCCAGCTTCACCACCTCCCCTGCAAACCAAACGTTATAACTTAAACCCAAAAGTCATAATGTCCCCCATTCCGCCATGCGCGCTTAGCCGTTAGGATGGATTATCATTTTTAAATAGACATCCAGACATAAAGACAGCTATAAAGTCGTCAGCACGAACAGCACAGTATTCAATTCTTCGAAATATCATCTTTTTTTGAACATCATGGAGCAAATAAATGAAAAAATTCACCCCCGCGCTGCTCGCGCTGAGCCTGGTTGCCGCCTTGCCGGTCTTCGCCAATCAGAGCGCCGCCATCGCACCGATTCCAACCGCGCTGGCGCAGCACGATGGGCCGGTGCGTATCGCGGTCATTCGTAATCTGGGCTCTGACGACAACACCACACAGTTTGTCTCCGGGGTGATTGAAGAAGGCAAAAAACTAGGCTTTAAAGTCAGTACGTTTCTGAGTAATGGCGACGACGCGCGTTTTCAGGATTTCGTTAATCAGGCCATCAGCCAGAAATATGATGGCATCATTCTTTCGCAGGGGCGCGATCCCTACTCCACCGATCTGCTTAAACGTATCGTCGCCAGCGGCATTGCGGTGTCGGTATTTGATACCGCCGTCAATGGCGATATTCCCGGCGTAACCGTCACCCAGCAAGATGACGCCTCGCTGACCAATGAATCGTTCGGTCAACTGGTGAAAGACTTCAACGGTCAAGCCAATATCATCAAACTGTGGGTCGCCGGTTTCCCGCCGATGGAACGCCGTCAGGCCGCCTATCAGCAAATCCTGAAAGCCAACCCCGGCATCAAGGAGTTGGAATCCATCGGCGCGGTGTCTTCCGATGTTCAGGGCGATACCGCCAATAAAGTGGGCGCGGTGCTGGCCAAGTATCCGAAAGGGAAAATCGACGCCATCTGGGGTTCATGGGACGCATTCAGTCAAGGTGCTTACAAGGCGCTGAAAGAAAATGGCCGTACCGAGGTCAAACTCTACAGCATCGATATTTCCAATCAGGATCTGCAACTGATTCGGGAAGCCAATAGCCCGTGGAAAGTCAGCGTGGCGGTAGACCCCAAGCTGATCGGTAAAGTCAACCTGCGTTTAGTCGCGAACAAAATTGCCGGCGAGCCGACGCCCGCGACTTACGAGTTCCGGGCCGCCGCCATTCCGCAAGCCTTGTTAGCCAGTCAGCCTGGCCCGGTGAACGTTGCCGGACTAAGCAAAATCATTCCTGGCTGGGGCCAGACAGATGACTTCATCGCGCCCTGGTTTGCTACACTGGCAGCGAAACAGGTTAAATAATAGGAGTTAATTTATGGCGTCAAGTTCCCTGCCCACCCCTGATTACAGCCGCAATATGCGGCTGATTGGACACAGCGATCAAGGCGGCAGACCCGATGGCGTACAGGTGATGGTTCACCGTGGTTATGCGTATATCGGGCATATGGTTTCACAAGGTGTATCGATTGTTGACGTGCGCGATGCCAAAAACCCGAAACCCGCCGGGTTTATCGCCGCGCCGCCCGGAACCTGGAGCATACATTTGCAAACGCACGACGACCTGCTGTTGGTCGTCAATGCCAGAGACTTGTTTGCCGATGCCAGCTTTGCCGAAGAAAAAGTGTATTACACCCGCTCTGTCGCGGAAACGGTGAGCACCCAAGCGCAGAACAGAAGCTGGAGCGCCGGGCTGCGTATTTTTGATATTTCCATACCGGACAAAACGCGTGAAATCAGTTTCCTGTCGCTGGACGGCATCGGTATTCACCGCATCTGGTATGTCGGTGGCCGCTGGGCCTATGTTTCCGCGCTACTGGACGGCTACAGCGATTATATTTTCCTGACCATTGATCTGGCTGACCCGCAACATCCGCAAGTTGCCGGACGCTATTGGCTACCCGGCATGCATACCGCCGGCGGGGAAAAAGCCAACTGGCCGGAAGGAAAACGCTACGCGCTGCACCATGCCATCATTAACGGCGATACCGCCTACGGTAGCTGGCGTGACGGCGGGCTGACGCTGTTGGATGTCAGCGATCGCAGCCAGCCCCGGCTCATCAGTCACCGTAACTGGAGCCCGCCTTTTGGCGGCGGAACCCATACCGCGCTGCCGCTCCCTGACCGGGATTTGCTGATCGTGCTCGATGAGGCTGTATTGGATAATCAGGAAGATGGGGAAAAATTGATTTGGGTATTCGATATTCGTGAACCGCGGACCCCGGTCAGTATTTCGACGTTCCCGCAGCCTGATGAAATCGATTATGTGCAGAAAGGCGCGCATTTCGGCCCGCACAATCTGCATGAGAACCGTCCCGGCAGCTTTATCAGTTCATCACTGATTTTCGCCACCTACCAGAACGCCGGCGTCCGGGTTTACGACATCAGCAATCCTTATCAGCCGAAAGAGACTGGTGCGCTGGTGCCTGCCGCGCCGCAAAAAATGGTGGACAAGCGCCCCGGCAGACCGCGGATTATTCAGTCCTGCGATGTTTTTGTCGATGCGCAAGGTATTATCTACAGCACCGATTACAACGCGGGCCTGTCGATCATTGAGTATCGCGGTTAAAACACACCTTCAGCCCCACACGCGCGGCGGGGCTGGAACCGACCGCTTAATCCAGCGCCAGAATACTCACCCACATCGGCCCTTGTCCAACGGCATAACGCGCCAACGGTTGCAGCGCGCCTTTGCCGCCATCAATGCGATACACTTCGATGTGCTGCGATTTCTGTCCGGCGGTGATCAGGAACTCGCCGGTATGGTCGATATTGAAGCCACGCGGTTGTGTTTCCGTGGGTTGATGGCCGGTTAAAGACAAGGCGCCGCCATCGGCGGAAAGCTGGAAAATACTCAGCAAACTGGCCGTGCGATCACAGGTATACAGAAAACGGCCATCAGGGGTGATGTGAATGTCCGCCGACCAACACGTATCGGCAAAATCGGCTGGCATCGCCCCAACGGTCTGGATCTTCTGCAATTGGCCGTCCGCCGCATCGAGTTGATAAACGTCCACTGAACTGTCCAGTTCGTTAATGCAATAGGCGAAACGCTGATTGGGATGGAAGACCATATGGCGCGGCCCCGCGCCCGCCGCCGTCGTTATTTCCGGCTGACGGTGTACGCGCAGTTGGCCGTCGCCCCCCAGATCATATAAACGAATGCGATCTTCTTTCAGGCATGGCGCCCAGACCACCGTATTGGTTGGATCGATGTTGGTCGAGTGGCAACCTTCCAATCCGTGCAATTGCTGGATCGGCTCACCGACAATGCCATCCTCGTCAATGGAACTCACGCTGACGCAGGCGCCGCTATAGGACGCGCTGAACAGGAAACGACCGTCAAGATCGGTGGAAAGATGAGTCGGGCTCCCCGGCAACGTTGCCGCGCCCGCGTCGGTCAACAGACCTTGCTCATCGATACGGTAGCTGATCACCCGAAACTCAGGACGAACGCCCACGTACAAATAGCGATTGTCCGGCGCAATGGTCATCGGCTGCACCTGTCCAGGCACATCCACAACCTGCAATAAGGTCAAATTCCCGTCCACGCCGAGTTGCCATACGTGAATTTGCTGACTTTCCGGGCTGGCGACATAAACCACTTGCTGCATCGTACTCTCCTTAATTCATGCGGATTTTACTGCTCAAGGATACGCTAACGATAGAGAACCGTCTCTGTCAGTCACATTTTGCGCAACCTAACTTACGATGTACCATAACCAGCAATCACTTTATGCTACAGACACGCAGCGACGCTATTATTCATTTACCACGGCAGGATCGTCTTCTCTCGTCTGCCGTTAACCCTACAGATTCCGAGTTATGACAACACTTGATGCGCTGTTTTTACGGCTGTCACGCTCCCGCTTCCGCCAGCGTTTTCATCTGGGCGCCAAAGAGCGCGACTACTGCTTCAATAAAGGCAAGGAACGTATCGCGTCTCACGCCGCCGACTTCGTCGCTCGCAGACTGGCTCCGGCGGAGCCCGCTAACGACGGCAAACAGACGCCGATGCACGGCCATCCGGTCTTTATCGCTCAGCATGCGACCGCCACCTGCTGTCGGGGATGTCTGGAAAAATGGCACGACATCCGCCAGCATCGTGTGCTGAATGACGGCGAACAGCGTTATATCGTCAGCGTTATTCTGCATTGGATCGAAAACGATTTGCTGAATTCACGCCAATAATGGCGCTAAGCAACGCCATCATATGCAACGACATGGCAAGAGATCCGCAACGAGAAAGATTTTAGTCAAGTGGCGGAAGGTTCGCTATTTATCGCCATGTCATTTATCGTAATGGTCATTGATAATGGCCCCTATGATTTGCGAGACGACTATGATCTACCGTGTAATTGCGCTTGACCTTGATGGAACGCTGCTGACCCAACAGAAAAAAATCCTGTCTGAATCGCTTACCGCGCTGGCGCTGGCGCGTCAGCAAGGCATAAAAGTGCTGATTGTGACCGGGCGTCATCACTCCGCCATCCATCCGTTTTATCAGGCGTTGCAACTGGATACCCCAGCAATCTGCTGTAACGGCACCTATGTCTACGATTACCTGACCGGGAAAACCTCTCACGCCAATCCGTTATCCGTCGATCAGGCTAAAAGCGTGCTCAACATGCTGCAAACGTTTGATATCCACGGTCTGATGTATGCCGATGACGCCATGTATTACCAATATCCCACCGGGCATGTGACACGGACTCAAGCCTGGGCATCAACCCTGCCCGCGTTGCAGCGCCCCGCATTCCAACAGGTCGCGGATTTGATGCGGCAAACCGATGAATCCGTCGCGATCTGGAAATTCGCCACATCCCATGCCAATATTCCTACCCTCAACGATTTCGCCGGCGCGGTAGAAACACAACTCGGCCTCGCCTGCGAGTGGTCGTGGCAGGATCAGGTGGATATCGCTCAAACGGGCAACAGCAAAGGGAAGTTACTGCAACAGTGGTTGTCGGAACAAGGCATCAGCATGAAAGAGGTCGTCGCCTTTGGCGATAACTTCAACGACATCAGCATGCTTGAAGGCGCCGGATTGGGTGTTGCCATGGGCAACAGCGCGGATGAGATCAAAGCGCGCGCCGATTTGGTTATCGGCGACAATGAAGGGCCTGGCATCGCCGAGGTGATTCGTACCCGCGTGCTGGCGTAGTCGCGAATCGTTCAGTCAGCAAACGCCCGGCGCTTGCTGACTGACTCGCGGGCAACGTACCGCGCCCGCCAGGTCTTAAAGCGTTTTTCCCAGCGATTGCCTGAGATAAGCGCCCGCACCCAACAGTCCCGGCTGCTCGTGGGTGATCAGATACACCGGGATCGCCCGCACATAATCCTTGAATCGCCCTTTGTCCTCGAACGCCGCGCGAAAACCTGACGCTTTGAAAAATTCAAGGAAGCGCGGCACGATGCCGCCGGCGATATACACACCGCCAAAGGTGCCCAGCGTGAGCGCCAGGTTGCCGCCGAAACGACCTAACATCACACAGAATAGCGACAATGCCCGCCGGCAATCCACATCGCTGTTTTCCAATGCGCGCCGGGTGACCTCTTGCGGCTCCAGCGCTCCCGGAGTTCTTTCATCACACAATACTATCGCATGATAAATATTCACCAGCCCTTGCCCTGAAAGCAGGCGCTCCGCTGAAACATGCCCCCACTCCTTGCGCATGATGGACAGAATCGCCTCTTCTTCATCGCTGTTTGGCGCGAAATCCACATGGCCGCCTTCACCCGATAAGCTTATCCAGCGATCAGCCGCATAAACCAGATGGGCTACCCCCAGTCCGGTGCCTGCGCCATAGACCGCGATCGGCTTACCCGGCACGGGTTCGCCTCCGCCGAGTTGCAGCAAATGCGCTTTATCCATCACCGGCACCGCCATGGATACCGCGGTAAAATCATTAATTACTTCAAAATGCCGCAGACCAAGACTGGCCCTCATTTCCTCAATGGAAAAAGCCCAACTGTGGTTGGTCATGGCGACCCAATCGCCGGTGATCGGGCAGGCGATGGCGATACAGGCATCCTGAACCGATACCGTCAATTTTCCGAGATAATCACGGATTGCCGCCTCCAGCGAAGGGAAATTCAGCCCGGAATAGGTTGCCGTTTGCGATAACTCGCCCGTTGTCCTATCACACAACGCCAGACGGGTATTGGTGCCGCCAACATCGCCAATTAACATATAATGCGCCATGACTTTCTCCAGATTAAAATCAGATATTCAGATCATCGCTGTTAAATACCACCTACCGCCACTCCCAAATAACTTTCTAGTGATGAGGATCTCATTTATTACTAAAAGCAGCGGTTAAGCCAAAAGTAATCGATTACATTGATAAAACACAGATTGTAATCGATTACTTTTAAAAGGGATACCTTATGGTTTCTTCATCTAAAAATACCGCATCCAAATCGTTACAGCCCACATTCGTCGTACCCAGACTGTCGCTCATGATGTTTTTGGAATTCTTTATCTGGGGCTCATGGTCAGTAACATTGGGGCTGGTTATGACGCAACATAACCTGGCATCCATGATTGGCGACGCTTTCTCCGCCGCGCCGATCGCCTCGATCCTTTCGCCTTTCGTACTCGGTATGGTGGTTGACCGCTTCTTCCCCTCGCAAAAAGTCATGGCGCTATTGCATTTGGTGGGCGCGGTGATCCTGTGGTTCGTACCTGGCGCGTTGACCAGCGAGAACGGATCGCAACTGCTGATGCTGCTCTTCGCCTATACGTTGTGCTTTATGCCCACGCTGGCGTTAACCAACAATATTGCGTTCCATAATCTGACCAATAGCGAAAAGAGTTTTCCTGTGGTGCGGGTATTCGGCACGATTGGCTGGATTGTTGCCGGGGTTTGCATCGGCATGGCGGGGATCTCGGCGAGCGTCTCCATCTTCTATGTTGCCGCCGTTTTCTCCGCGATCCTTGCCGTCTATAGCCTGACGCTGCCGCACACCCCCGCACCGGCCAAAGGCCAACCGCTGGCGGTGCGCGATCTGTTTTGCGCCGACGCTTTCGCCCTGCTTAAGCAGAGCCATTTTCTGGTGTTCGCCATCTGCGCGATGCTGATTTCCATTCCGCTGGGGACTTACTATGCCTACACCGCATCGTTTCTGAGCGATGTCGGCATCAATAATGTCAGCACAGCTATGTCATTCGGCCAGATGTCTGAAATTTTCTTTATGTTGATCATCCCGCTGTTGTTCAAAAGGCTGGGTGTGAAGTACATGCTGTTTATCGGTATGTTGGCCTGGTTTGTACGCTATGCCCTTTTCGCGCTGGGCGTGAGCGAGGAAGCGCGCTGGCTGCTCTATATCGGTATTCTGCTGCACGGCGTTTGTTACGATTTCTTCTTTGTGATCGGCTTTATCTACACCGATCGCATCGCCGGAGAGAAAATTAAAGGTCAGGCGCAAAGTATGGTCGTGCTGTTCACCTATGGCGTCGGTATGCTGCTGGGCTCTCAGGTTTCGGGCGCGCTCTATAACCGTCTGTTCGACAACGGCACGCTCAATGCGCCGGAAATATGGGCGACTTTCTGGTGGATCCCGGCGATTGCGGCCGCAATTATTGCAGCGATCTTCTTATTCTCTTTTAAATATAAAGAGCGGGCATAACTGCCAACATTTTGCCAATGGAGGTATGAATGAAAACGTTAAAAGGGCCGGGCATATTTCTCGCCCAATATATTGGCGAACAGGCTCCCTTTGACACGCTTGAAAATCTGGCGGACTGGGCGGCGGGCTTAGGGTTTAAGGCACTGCAAATACCATGCAATCACCCGCATATCTTTGATTTGGCGACGGCGGCAACCAGTCAAACCTATTGCGATGAGGTCACAGGGATGTTGGCGCAACATGGGCTGGCCATCAGCGAATTGTCTACCCATCTGGAAGGACAGTTGATTGCGGTGCACCCGGCGTATCACGATGCGTTTGATGATTTTGCGCCGCCGACTTATCGTGGTAATCCGCAGGCGCGGCAACAATGGGCCATCGCTTCTCTCAAACAGGCGGCGGCGGCCTCTTCCCGGCTGGGGCTGAACGCCCACGCCACCTTTTCCGGGGCGCTGGCCTGGCCCTACTTTTATCCCTGGCCGCCACGTAAAGAGAGTCTTATTCGGGAAGCCTTTCAGGAACTGGGCCGACTCTGGACGCCGATTCTCGATAGCTTTGACGAATACGGCGTAGATGTCTGTTACGAGCTTCACCCCGGCGAGGATTTACATGATGGCGCCAGCTTCGAGCGTTTTCTCGATGCCGTAAATCATCATCCACGCGCCAATATCCTTTACGATCCCAGCCATATGCTGTTGCAGCAGATGGATTACCTTGACTTTATCGATCGCTATCACCAACGGATTAAGGCGTTCCATGTGAAAGATGCCGAGTTCAGGTCATCCGGGAAAAGCGGCGTTTATGGCGGCTATCAGACCTGGTCGGATCGGCCCGGACGTTTTCGTTCGCCGGGAGACGGACAAATCGATTTCGGCGCCATCTTCAGCAAACTCGCCCAATACGATTACGGCGGCTGGGCGGTGCTCGAATGGGAATGTTGTCTGAAGGACAGCGATCAGGGCGCCAAAGAGGGCGCCGAATTTATCCAGCGGAATATCATTCCCGTTTCGCAGCGCGCCTTTGATGATTTCGCCGCCACGAACGATGACAGAGATCTGGTGAGAAAAATGCTCGGACTGCCAGAGGAGAAAACAAAATGATCCGTGTGGGTATTATTGGCTCCGGTTTTATCGGGCCGGCGCATATTGAAGCGATTCGTCGGCTGGGCTTTGTGGAAGTGGTGGCGCTGGCGGAGAATTCACTGGAACTCGCCCAGCAGAAAGCCCGCTTGCTCAACATTCCGCACGCCTATGGCAACATTAACGATCTGCTGAATCATCCTGATATCGCGGTGATCCATAACTGCACGCCGAATCACCTGCATGCCGCCATCAACAAGCAGATTATTCTGGCGGGCAAACACGTGTTTTCCGAAAAGCCGCTGTGCATGACCAGCGACGAAGCCCGCGAACTGGTGTCACTGGCACAAGCGCAACGTGTCGTTCATGGCGTCAGCTTCGTCTATCGGCAATTCGGCATTGTGCAACAGGTCGCCAGCATGATCAAACAGCAGGAGATTGGCCACGTTTTCGCCGTCCACGGCGGTTATCTGCAAGACTGGATGCTGTATGAAACCGATTATAACTGGCGCGTGGAACCAGAATATGGCGGCGTATCGCGCGCGGTGGCGGATATCGGTTCACACTGGTGCGATACGGTCCAGTTCATCACCGGACGGAAAATCGCCGCGGTATTCGCCGACCTGGTGATCGTTCACCCAACGCGTAAATCAAGCCGCCAGGGAAGCGCGACCTTCTCATCATCGAATGCCGCGACAGAGTATGACGACAAACCCGTCAGCACGGAAGATTACGCCACCGTTCTGTTACGGTTCGACGACGGCAGACGGGGATCGTTTACCGTTTCGCAAGTCAGCGCGGGCAGAAAGAATCGTCTGACGTTTGAAGTCAACGGCAGTGAGAAATCGCTCGCCTGGGATCAGGAAACGCCGCAGACGCTGTGGATCGGCAACCGTGATAAACCCAATCAACTGCTTTCCGACGATCCATCCCTGATGAATCCTGACGCGGCCACGTCCGTTCATTTCCCCGGCGGACATATCGAAGGCTGGCCGGACGCCTTTAAAAACATGATGGAGAAATTTTATCGCTATCTGCGCGACGGCAAACAGCCGGGCGTCGATCCGGTTGATTTTGCGACATTCCACGATGGCGCCGACATCATGTTTATTCTCGATGCCATCCTACAAAGCCATCAGCAGCAAAAATGGGTTAACGTCGACTATAAGTAATTCTCTCCGCCTCCGGCAGCGACTGCCAGAGGCGCTTTCTTTTCAGCACCTTGGTTCATGCAGGATAATTCAGCCCCCGCCAGGTTTATGATAATCTGCCTGACCAAATGTAAGTGAGCGCAAGCGCCTTCTGAATATATGTCGATTCAAAAAATAGCACGCATCGCCGGTGTATCGGTGGCAACCGTTTCACGAGTGCTGAATAACGTCAACACCGTTAAACCCCAAAATCGGGAACGGGTGTTAAATGCAATAAAAACCAGCAACTACCAGCCCAACCTGTTAGCTCGCCAGTTGCGCACCGCGCGCAGCAATATGTTGCTGGTCATGGTTTCCAATATCGCCAACCCCTTCTGCGCCGATGTGGTTAAAGGCATTGAAGCGGAAGCGGAAGAGAACGGCTATCGTATTCTTCTGTGCAATTCGGGATCGGATACAGTCCGTGCGCAATCCGGCCTGCAACTGCTTTCGGGCAAGATGGTCGATGGCGTGATCACCATGGATGCGATCTCCACGCTGTCGGAACTTCAGGCCATTATCGGCAACGCGCCCTGGGTGCAGTGCGCCGAGCATGATGATAATTCGTCCATTTCTTCCGTCGGTATTGATGACGTTGAGGCCTCGCGCTTCGTGATTGACAATTTTCTTGGCAAAGGCCGCCGCCGTATCGCGATGATTAATCACGATATGAATTATCTCTATGCGCAACTGCGAGAGAAAGGCTACCGCGAGGTCATTACTGAAAATCAACTCGGCTATTGTAGGGTCGAATACGCCGATACATTAAGTTATGAGGGTGGAAAAGCTGCTATGTCGGCGCTGCTTAATCAAGAAGCGCAACCTGATGCGGTGTTCGCCGTATCCGATACGCTGGCCGCCGGCGCGCTCTCCGCGATAAATGACGCTGGCTTGCGGGTGCCTGAGGATATTGCGGTGATCGGCTTTGACGGCACGGAACTCGGCTATATTACCTCTCCGCAACTCAGCACCGTACAACAACCTTCGGCCAATATTGGCCGACAGGCGGTAAAACTGTTATTGACGCAGATTGATCAACCCAATAGTGAAATAGAAAAACGCGTGCTTGAGTGGAAATTTATTGAGCGGGCTTCCGGTTAACGCAACCATCAACCATATAAAGGCGATTCGCTCGTTCATCCACTTGCGAACATCCGCTCGCAAGTGGGATTTCGGGTAAATCGGAGAGGCTTAATCGCCTGATTTATCTTTGACTACGCCCAGTTTTTCAGACAATGACCGATAGGCGGCGGAAATAACCGCTTGCGGATCTTTCGGCAGATCGTGCTCGACGACAAACCATTTCGCTCCAGATTTAACCGCTGCCGGAATGATCTCATCCCAGGCTAATAATCCTTCTCCTGGCGGCGCAAAATTCCGTTCGTCATCGCGAATACCAACCGGCGTATTGTCTTTGGCATGAATGGAAAATAGCCGTCCGTGGTACTTGGTCAATAATCTCGCCGGATCTTGTCCACCACGGGAAGCCCAGGCGACATCAAGTTCCATAACCAGATTCTCTGGCTTCGCGGCATCAAACAAAAGCTCCAATCCGGTTTTGCCGTGATACGTTTTCATTTCATAGTTATGATTGTGATAACCCAGTTGCATACCGCTCTTTTTCAGATCAGCGCCGATATCATTCAGTTCCTTACCGAGTTGTTGCCAGCCTGTCGGCGTGCTGGGTCGGCTCGCCACATCCAGCGACGGTACAATAATGACACGGTTGCCTATCGCTTTGTTAAACGCGATCACCTCTTCTGGATTGCTTTTTAGTTCAGTCAGTTGCACATGGGCAGCAATAGCTTTTAACTGATGTTTAGCCAACAGCGCCTTCATTTCTGATGCGCTAACCCCTTGTGTTCCTACTAATTCAACCGCTTTATACCCCGCTTCACGCGCCAGCGTGAATTGCTCATCAAGCGTACCCATATTGCGTAAGGTGTACATCTGTACGGCGATCTGCTGGTTTCCCGCTGGTTTTTCCGCCCCAGCAAAACCGGATGAGAGCATGAATACAAAAGGGATCACGAAACCGCGTAATAACGTCATACAGCGCATAGCTTTCTCCTGTCTTTATCATCGAAGTAGTCGCATAACCGTAAAAAGTAATCGATTACTTTTTACAACGAACAAAAAAGCGCTAACACGTAACACAAACTATATGACTTTATTTATCAGGCAATAGGAAAAAGGTATTAAAAATCAGTCGCCATACTGCTTTTGCTATCCTGCTCACACAATTGAAAAAAAGGAACCAAACAGAAAATGGGAAGGCAAACCACGCAAAGGCAAAACCGGAGCATTCCCCTATGGTCTGTGGCCGCACTTATTTATGCCATGATAGATACGTTTATGCCGTGAGCGATACGCTTTTTATCTGGGCATACAGCGTTTGTCCGGGATGTAGCGCCAGATCGTCGCGCGCCCAGGGGGTAATTCTGGCCCACAGAATCTGGTTATCAATCACCAGCTTCACTTCTACCTGCTCATCAACATCAATAAACTCAACCACCGTGGCAGACAGAATGTTGCGGATGCTGCTCACCGCTGGCGGCTGCGGCACCAGCGAAACATCGGCGGCATTGATGCGGAGACGCAAAGCGGAATCTATCGGCGCCTCCACCTTCCCTACCCACAGTTGTTGCTCCCCTAACGATAACGCCGTCATCGCATAGCGCTCATGATGCGCCAGTAATCTGACATTCAGAATGCTGCTCTGTTCATCACGCGGCCACCAGGGGCGTAATACGCTGCTTGCCCAAACTTCCTCCAGCACTCCCTGTGCTTTGATCTTGCCTTTATCCAACACCAGCACGTTATCCGCCAGCCGGACAATTTCTTCCATACTGTGGGTCACATACAAAATGGGGACATGCACTTCTTCAGCCAGTTGCTCCAGATAGGGCAACAGTTCGCGTTTTCTGGGTAAATCCAGCGAGGCCAGCGGCTCATCCATCAGCAACAGTTCCGGCGCGGTGAGCAACGCCCGCCCAATCGCCACGCGCTGTTTCTCACCGCCGGACAACGTCATCGGGTAGCGATTCAACAACGGCCCAATTCCGAGCAGTTCCACCAGACCATCAAACTGGGATTTCATTACAGCCGACATGCCATAACATAAATTACCGCGCACGCGATAATGGGGAAACAGACGCGCATCCTGAAAAACATAGCCGATGCGTCGCTTTTCGGGCGGCAAAAAAAGAGATTTATCGGTATCGACCAGAACGCAATCATTCAACACAATGCGTCCGGCATCAGGCCGCGTCAGGCCAACCACCGCATTAATCAGCGAGGTTTTGCCCGCCCCGGAAACGCCAAAGATCGCGGTAATGCCATGAGCGGGCAAATCGGCTTTAACGCTGAGGGAAAGCTCGCCAAGCTGCTGGTTAAAATCAAGTTGTAGCATTATCCCCCCAACCGCTTACGACTCCATGTCGTCAGCCATTCCGATATCAGCAGCGATGCCAGCGACAAAACAATCGCGATAATACATAACCGCGCCGCAGCGGTTTCCGCTCCCGGCGTTTCGATCAGCGTATACATCGCCAGCGGTATCGTCCGGGTTTCACCAGGAATGTTAGAGACAAAAGTAATCGTCGCCCCGAACTCCCCTAAAGAGCGAGCGAACGCCAGCACCGTGCCGACTACAATGCCGGGAAAGGAAAGCGGCAAGGTGATTGTGAAAAAGACCCGCCAGGGCGTGGCGCCCAGCGTTCTTGCGGCCTGTTCAAGCTGCCTGTCCACCGCATCAAGCGATAAACGGATCGCCCGCACCATCAAGGGGAACGCGACAATGGCGGACGCCAGCGCCGCGCCGCGCCAGCTAAAGCTGAAACTGAACCCGAACCATTCATAAAGCCATGCGCCGATGACTCCACGTCGGCCCATGCCGATCAACAGCAGATAACCAATCACCACTGGCGGCAACACCAGCGGCAAATGGATAATGCTATCAAGCAGCGATTTGCCGGGAAACCGGCAACGCACCAGGATCCAGGCGGTCAGTATTCCAAAGGGCAGGCTGCATACCACCGCTACAATGGAAACTTTAAGGCTCAGTTCAATCGCCAGCCATTCATAGTCGCTGAGCATCATTACCGGGGAGTAAAGCCGTAGCGTTTAAAGACCACGGCAGCTTCCGGCGTTTTCAGATAATCATAGAAACCGCTGACAACCGCATTTTTATGATCTTTCACGATCGCCATCGGATACTCTACCGGCTTATGGCTATCTTCCGGGAAAAGACCGATAACCTTGACTTTATCGCTGGCCACCGCATCCGAGCCATAGACGATACCCAACGGCGCTTCTTCACGCTCAACCAGCGCCATCGCCGCCCGTACGTTATTGGCGCGCGCCATGATCGGCGCAAGTTCATCCCAGGCTTTCAGGTTTTGCAGCGCTTCCTTGGCATAGATCCCCACCGGCACATGATCGGGATCGCCAACAGCCAGATGTCCGCCTTTCAGCAGGCTTTTCCAATCCGTTTTCTCATCAATGACGATCTCTTTCCGCGCACTGGATTTAGGCGCGATCACCACCAGTTCGTTGCCCAACAGCGTATATCGGCTGTCATTCTCCATCAGCATTTTATCTTGCGCGTAGTCCATCCATTGCTGATCTGCCGAAATAAACATGTCTGCGGGCGCTCCCTGCTCAATCTGGCGTGCCAGCGTCGAAGATGATGCAAACGAAGCCACGATCTTGACCTGCTTTTCTTTTTGATACTGGGTCGCGATTTCCTGTAAGGCATTGGTCAGAGAAGCCGCGGCAAATACCGTTACCTTCTCTTGCGCAGCCATCGCCGGCAACATCATCCCCGCGCTGATTGCCAGCGCTGCAAACCATTTCAACCATTGCTGTTTCATTATTATCTCCCGCCCTTTATCATCGTTATGTAAAACATACTATAACGATGAATCGCGCAATGTCATACCGTTTATCAGTGACATAAGGAAATACTAGGAAAGGATGTCCGGCGCCGCGCCGGACATTAAAACAAGCGGGGAAGGATATTCGCTTAATGCGATTTTTTAGCCGTCCGCTCGTCGTCGTGACCAATTTTGGAAAGGATGTTGAATACTTCTCCCAGGCCATAAATAGCGCCCAAAATGATAGCCATCATCACCGGCACCATGGCTATTGCAAACAACAGGCTCTTTAATAACTCCAACATGCTTACCTCGCTTATCGCAACCGTTACCGCGACTTCTGTCGCTCAGCTAACGTACAGTTTCACCGTAAGCTAGCATAGTCATTCACACATCCAAACAGTTTACCGTAACGAAAGAAAATAATACGGCCATTTGTGCGATTTGCGCCTGATGAAAAAAATGGCGACAATACAAATCATTAAACTCTTCACCCTTGGATTTCCCTATGCAGGCTGAAATTCTCCTTACCTTAAAACTCCAACAACGTTTATTTGCCGATCCGCGGCGTATCGAACTATTGAAACAGATTCGCCACACCGGTTCTATCAGCCAGGGCGCTAAACTGGCCAGAATCAGCTATAAAAGCGCGTGGGACGCCATTAATGAGATGAACCAACTGGCTGAACAAACGGTAGTCGAACGTATGACCGGCGGTAAAGGCGGCGGCGGCGCGCAGATCACGCGCTATGGCGAACGTCTGCTCCAGCTTTACGATCTGCTGGCGCAGATCCAGCAGAAAGCCTTTGATGTGCTCCAGCAAGAAGATTTGCCGCTGGATAGCCTGTTGGCGGCCATCGCGCGTTTCTCCCTGCAAACCAGCGCCCGCAATCAGTTTTTTGGCACCGTACTCGCATGCGGCGATCAAGCCGTTCAACAGCAGCTGAATATTTTGCTCGCCGATGGTAAAACGACAGTCAGCGCCCTGATTACCCGTCAAAGCGCCGAGCGTTTACGTCTGGAGGCGGGCAAAGAGGTGTTGGTGCTGATTAAAGCGCCCTGGGTGGATATTTACGCCGCCGATGCGCCGATGCCCCCAGCCGATAACACCCTTAGGGGACAGATAAGCAGCCTGGAAACAGGGCCTGAAAGCAGCGAAGTGTTGATTGCGCTGGCGGGAAGTGAAACGCTGTGCGCAACCGTGCCAAACGATATTGTCGCCGCACGACGGCTACAGCCGGGTATTAAGGTCAGCGCATCGTTTAATGCCGACCAGGTGATCGTGGCGACGCTCTGCTAGATGACCGAATGCGTAACATAAGGATAAAACATGCCGCTGTTGAAAATATCGCAAGGGTTATTCCGCTTAAATGACACTTGCATATTACGGCTGAATGACCTGACGCTTGAACAGGATCAATGCTGGGCGTTTGTGGGGGCGAACGGTAGCGGAAAATCTTCGCTGGCCCGCGCGTTATCGGGCGAGCGCCCCCTGCTGAGCGGCAAACGATTATGCGATTTTCAACGTATTATCCGGTTGTCTTTCGAGCAGTTGCAAAAGCTGGTTTGCGAAGAGTGGCAACGCAATAACACCGATATGCTGAGCGCCGACGAGGACGACACCGGGCGCACAACAGCCGACATCATTCAGGATAACGTCAGGGATCAAAACCGCTGTCGGCGGCTTGCTGAACAATTTGGCATCGCCCCGCTTCTGGATCGTCGATTCAAATATCTTTCCACTGGCGAAACGCGCAAGACCATGTTATGTCAGGCGCTGATGCCGCAGCCAGACCTGCTGATCCTCGACGAACCGTTTGACGGGTTGGATGTTGCCTCGCGTCAGCAACTTGCCGAACAACTGGCGCAACTCGCCAGCCACGGCTGTACGCTGGTACTGATCCTGAACCGGTTTGATGATATCCCACCGTTTATCAATCATGTAGGCATTGTCGCCGACTGCACGTTAACCCGCGTAGGCGAACGTGAACATGTCCTCGCGGAAACGTTGATTGCCCAATTAGCCTACAGCGAAAAGTTATCGGCAAGTACGATCCCCGAACCGGACGATCCGCTCAAGCATCCCCGGCTGCCAGCCGATCTTCCGCGCATTACGCTGCGTAACGGCATCGTCAGCTATAATGACCGTCCGATCCTGCATGGATTGAACTGGCAAGTGCTGCCCGGCCAGCATTGGCAGATTGTCGGCCCGAATGGTGCGGGTAAATCAACACTGTTGAGCTTGATTACCGGCGATCACCCGCAAGGCTACAGCAACGATCTCACGCTGTTTGGCCGTCGGCGCGGCAGTGGAGAAACTATCTGGGACATCAAGCGGCATATCGGCTATGTCAGCGGCAGCCTGCATCTGGATTACCGGGTCAGCGTCAGCATACGTAACGTCATTTTATCGGGATTCTTCGATTCCATCGGCATCTATCAGACGGTTTCCGACCGCCAGCGTCAACTCACTGACCAGTGGCTGGCTTTGCTGGGTCTTGATGGCGCTATCGCGGGTAGTCGCTTCCAATCGTTATCCTGGGGTCAACAGCGTCTGGTGTTAGTCGCCAGAGCATTGGTAAAACATCCGGCCCTGTTAATTCTGGATGAACCCCTGCAAGGACTGGATCCCCTTAACCGCCAATTGGTGCGCCGCTGGCTGGATATCCTTATCAGCGAAGGCGATACGCAACTGCTATTTGTCTCCCACCACGCCGAGGACGCGCCGCAATACATTACACACCGACTTACCTTTGTCGCTGACGGCGGTCGCTATCGCTATCAGATCCAAGACGTTATGGAAGATAAAACCACCAAACACGGCGGATAACGCCGCCCAAAGAATACCGTCTGCTATCGCAAACGGTCGATGGTGAGAAGCGTTTTACCCATCATCACGAAACTAACTTGTTAAAAAAATTGTCAATAGCAGAAGTTATTTTCTGCTGAGGGTCACCTTCTTCAGCGTCAAAACCTGTTATTTTCGCCTAATCGTCACAACAGAGGTCAACATGAATGTTTTGGTCACCGGTGGAAGCGGTTACATAGGAAGCCATACCTGTGTGCAATTACTGGCAGCAGGACACCACCCCGTCATTCTCGATAACTTATGCAACAGCAAAGCCAGCGTGGTTAAAACCATTGCGCAATTAACCGGTAAAACACCTGATTTTTATCAAGGTGATATCCGTGACGCCTCGCTGTTAAACGATATTTTCTCCCGCCATGCGATTGATGCCGTTATTCATTTTGCCGGCTTAAAAGCGGTCGGCGAATCAGTCCGCGAACCAGTCAGCTATTATGATAATAACGTCTACGGCACGCTGACGCTGGTTGAAGCCATGAAAAAAGCGGAGGTGAAGAACCTGATTTTCAGTTCCTCCGCCACCGTTTATGGCGATCAACCTCAAATCCCTTATCAGGAAAGTTTTCCCACCGGTCATCCGGCCAGTCCTTATGGCCGCAGTAAGCTGATGGTTGAGCAAATCCTCCAGGATTTGCAGCATGCGGAACCGGACTGGAGCATCACGCTGCTGCGGTATTTCAACCCGGTTGGCGCGCATCCGTCAGGTGAGATGGGAGAGGATCCGCAAGGCATTCCCAATAACCTGATGCCTTATATCGCTCAGGTGGCGGTTGGCCGCCGGGAATCGCTGGCTGTTTTCGGTAACGACTACCCAACAGAAGACGGAACGGGCGTGCGCGATTACATCCACGTCGTCGATCTGGCCGACGGGCATATCGCGGCCATGAACGCCCTGCAAAATCGACCGGGCGTGCATATCTACAATCTGGGCGCTGGCGTGGGCTATAGCGTATTGCAAGTGGTTGAGGCGTTCAGCAAAGCCTGCGGCAAGCCGTTGGCCTATCACTTCGCGCCGCGTCGTCAGGGCGATCTGGCGGCTTATTGGGCCGACGCCGAAAAAGCGGCGCGGGATCTCCATTGGCGGGTCAGTCGTTCACTGGAAGAGATGGCGCAGGATACCTGGCGTTGGCAATCCGCGCACCCTGAAGGTTACCCAGACTAAAACACGTTCCGGCGACAAGCTGGTTTTGCCGGACATCCACAGGAGAAGGCCATGTTGCATGAAAAAACCGTTGCGCTGGCGCCCGATGGTCAACCGTTTCAGTTAACGACCTTACAGAACCTGGCCGGCATGCGTGTTTGTCTGATGGACTGGGGAGCGACCTGGCTTTCCTGCGAGCTTCCCCTGTCGCAAGGCGAAATCCGGCAAGTGCTGCTGGGCTGCGCGTCGCCGGAGCTATATCCCAGGCAGAGCGCCTATCTCGGCGCGTCCATTGGCCGCTACGCCAACCGTATCGCCAATGCCACGTTGCGCCACGGCGATGAAATATACCATTTGCTCGCCAATCAGGGCGCTCATCAGCTACACGGCGGCCCGCACGGGTTTCACGCCCGGCGCTGGACGATCCTCAGCCGGGATGCCTCGCAGGTGACTTATCAACTGTACTCGCCGGATGGCGATCAGGGCTATCCGGGCCAACTCAATGTTCAGGTTCGCTACCGTCTGAGCGAACACCATTCGCTGGAAATCATCTATCAGGCGGTCGTGGAGAAAGCCTGCCCGGTGTGCTTAACCAATCATGCCTATTTCAATCTTGACGGCAGCCCGACAGATGTACGCCAACACCGGTTGCAACTGTTCGCCGATTATTATTTACCGGTAAACAGCGAGGGTATTCCCCGCACGCATCTTAAGCAGGTTAACGAGACGGGAATGGATTTTCGCCAACCAAAAACGCTGGCGCAGGATTTCTTGCGGGACGACGATCAGGTTACCGTCGGCGGTTACGATCACGCCTATTTGTTGCACAGTACCTGTGGTTCCGGTGAAAGCCCCGCCGCTAATTTATGGTCATCAGACGAACGGGTGATGATGAGCGTCTTTACCAGCACACCGGCGCTACAACTCTACAGCGGCAATTTTCTATCAGGCACACCTTCAAGAGAAGGCGGTTACTACGAAAACCACGCCGGCGTCGCGCTGGAGAGCGAATTTATGCCGGACAGTCCCAACCATCCAGACTGGCCACAACCGGACTGTTGGTTAAAACCGGGCAAGACATATCGCTCGGAAACGACGTATCAGTTTTTTGCACAGTAATCATTGATATCCGCCATGTGTTTGGCGCCGTTTTTCGCGTGCTCTCCCGCAGAGCAGATTAAGAATTTTCGCCTGATATTAACTCGTTGATAACATGGCCTGACATCTCCGCGCTTGTTTACAAATCTCTTCAATTCCCTGCTTGCCCATGCCAGATCCCGACGTTTACACTGCCATTACTCTTTGTAAGGATACGTTATGTCAGCATCGCACTTATCGCCATCCATCATTCATCATCTGCGCACCAAAGGCAGATGGGGATGGTTATTGGCGTTATGCTGGCTATTACTGAATGCGCAACTGGCGATTGCCGCTCACCAATGTGATCTGACGCTCAACCAGACGTCTACCTTCATGCAGCATCAGTCTCATCTGCAGCCAAGCCAATCTCATCAACCGCAGCATGGCAACGCCGTGCCGTCGCAAACGGCTGAACAGCAGACGCCGCTGTGCGAAAAACATTGTGTTCCCGACACCATCAAACAGGATAATGCCAACCTGACCCTGCTGGCTATCCCGGCCAGCAATGAACTGGCTCTCGCCAGTCAGCCCCCATCCGTCGATTGCGCCAGCGATGTCTGGTTTTCTCCACCCGCGTCAGGCCCGCCGGCCGAAATCCGTTTCTGCCGCTTCAGGGAATAGCTCGAACGATTAATGACCTTCGCTACGCCTAACCGGGCGTATTCATTGTTATTTATCGTTTTTATGGAGCTATGATTATGCATGCCATTTATGTCGCACTGACAAGCATTTTACTGTTCTCTTCTTCTCCCCTGTGGGCCAATGAACATCAACATCACGCGATGATGCCTTCCGATAGGGCTTCCACCATCACGACCAATGTGTATCAGGCCACCGGGACGGTGAAGCAATGGAACGCCGACAGCGTCACCATCGCCCACAGTCCGGTTGCCGCTTTGCGTTGGCCAGCCATGACCATGACGTTCAAATTGCCAGCCGGAAGCACGTTTACCGCTCTGGCGACAAATACGCCGGTTACGTTCAGTTTTGAACAGCAGGACAGCTGCTACATACTGACCAGCATTACGCCACAGCAAAAATAAAGAGGATAGAACCATGCACCTGTCCAAACATCGCGCCTCAGGCGTGTGTCTGGCGATGTTGCTGTGGCTGCCTGCCGCATCCTTTGCGGCGGATCTGGATCTTGATCAGGCCTTGCAGACGGCGGAACGTTATTCCGCCGAACTGTCCGCCAATCAACATCAGATTAACGCGCGGCAAAACATGGCCGACTCAGCAACACAACTTCCCGATCCACAGCTTCGATTCGGCGTTGAGAATCTGCCTTTGGGCGGAAATAATGGCAGTCGACTGACGCGTGAAGAGATGACCATGCAACGTATCGGGGTTATGCAAACCTATGTCAGCAGCAGCAAACGCGAAAGCAAGGCGCAAACTTTCCGGGTGGAAGCCGACAGCCTGCGCAGCAACAGTGAAACCCTGCGCGCCCGCCTGCAACGGGAGACCGCGCAAGCCTGGCTTGAACTGGCTTTGTCACAAAAATCCCTGCAAGAGGTGAAATCGCTGGTTACCGAAAGCCAACGGCAAATCGCCTTGCAGAAAGCGAGCGTCGCCGCGGGCAGTGAAGTCAGCAGCGTGCTGGATGCCCGATTGACGCTGGCCGCTATGCAGGATCGTCTGGCCGATGCCGAACGGGATGTACGGATTGCCCGCGTCCGCATCACACGGCTTACCGGCCTGTCTGATGTCAACGTGCGGGGCGCGCTCCCGCGTTTCGAGCGGCTGCCTGCCTCACCGGAAGAACTGAAAAACAGCCTGCATCAGCACCCGGAAATGCAGCAGGCGCAGCGTGACGCTGAACTGGCCAAGGCGCGTTCAGCGCAATCCGCCGTCGCCGCCATCCCCGATGTGGGCGTGGAGGTTTACTACGCCAAACGGGGTAACGACTATGACGACATGGCGGGCGTCATGGTGACGGTCGATCTGCCGTTGTTTAAATCTAAACGGCAAGACAAAGACTACGCCGCGGATGTGGCCCGAACGCAGGAAGCGCGGGACAACGTACTACTGGCCGCCAGAGAACATCAGGTACAGCTTGATACTTTGATCGCGCAATATCAGGCGGCGCAATCACGCTGGCAGCGACAAAACCAGGACGTTCTGCCCCTGCAACAGCAGCGCAGCAAACTGATTCAGGCGCAATATCAATCCGGCGGCAGTGACCTGGCCGCCGTACTGGAAGCCAGACGCGCACTGCTGGAAAGCAATATTGCCGCGCAAGACGCCGCAAGGGAGATGGCGCAGATTTGGGCCGCTATTCGTTATCTGATACCACAGGGAAAACCACTGCAATGAAAAAATCCTTTGCTGTTAGCTTGACGGCGCTGGCGATCGTCAGCGCCATTGGCGCCGGTTATTTCTGGGGACGGCATCAGGCGGCGTCATCTCTCGCGACGTCTTCATCGGCGCAAACGGAACGTCCGGTGCTGTACTGGTACGATCCCATGGCGCCTGATAAACGTTTTGACCAGCCGGGCAAATCCCCTTTTATGGATATGCCGCTGGTGCCGCGTTATGCCGATGAGGTTCAGGATGACGGCGGCGTTACCATCAGCGCCCGTCAACAACAAAATCTCGGCGTTCGCACGGCGCGCGCGGCGATCCGCACCGTGAGTTCTCAGACCTCCGGCTATGGCACCGTCACACTCAACGAACGGGGATTACGCACGCTGGTCGCTCCCAGTGGCGGTATCGTCGAACAACTCCATGTCAGCGCATTGCAACAACAGGTTAAAAAAGGCGAAGCACTGGCGACGTTGTGGAATCCGGCATGGGCTGCGGCGCAGCAAGAATATCTGGCGGTGCGACAACTGGGTGATGATTCACTGACTCAGTCGGCCCGCCGCAAGCTTTCCCTGCTATTTATGCCGGACGCGGTGATCCGTCAGGTCGAACGCAGCGGCAAGCCGCAGGCCAGAATGACGGTCGCCGCGCCAGAAGCCGGTTACGTCAATAAACTTGAAGTCCGGGCCGGGATGCAATTGACCCCGGCGCAACCGTTATTTGAACTGGCAAGTCTGGATCCGGTCTGGGTCGAGGTGGATTATCCGCAAGCGCAAGCGGCGCGGTTGAGTGTCGGCAGTGAGATAACCGCCAGCAGCAACGCCTGGCCGGGACAAACATTCCTCGGGAAAATCAGTGAATTATTGCCGCTGATGGACAGCGACACGCGCACCTTGAAAGCCCGCGTCATACTGGAAAATCCCCAACAGCGCTTAAAACCAGGGATGTACCTGTCCGTTCAGCTTGCCAGCCCAAACTCGCAACCGATGCTGATGATCCCGCAACAGGCCCTGCTGGTTAGCGGCAGTCAAAATCGCGTGTTGATCAATGAGGGCAATGGTCACTTCACACCGCGCGTGGTGAGCGTGGGAACGATACAGGATGGTTGGGCTGAGATCGTCAGCGGCTTGCAAGCAGGCGACAACGTGGTGACATCGGGCCAGTTCCTGATTGATTCCGAAGCCAGCCTGCGCAGTTCGCTGTCACAATTTGGCGAAGCCAACCAAGGGCAAGCGTCCTCCGCAGCGGAAACAACCACTGAAATTTATCAAACGCAAGGGACAATCACCGCCATCAACGGCAACCAACTCACCATTGAGCATGATGCGGTTCCCGCATTGAACTGGTCGCCCATGACGATGGATTTTACCCAGCCGGAAAGCGGCCTGCCACAAGGCATCACGCTCAACAGTGAAGTCCGTTTCAGTTTCAGCATGGATGACAACGGCATGCGGATTCGGGAGATCGCCGCGCTTGACGCGTCCCGGGCGGGACATGGAGGCCACCCATGATTGCTTATATCATTCGCTGGTCGTTGCAAAACCGGCTGTTAGTGCTGCTGGCGGCATTGTTAATGGCGGCCTGGGGGATCGCCTCGTTGCAGAAAACCCCACTGGATGCCCTGCCGGATCTCTCTGACGTGCAGGTGATTATTCGCGTCAGCTATCCGGGCAAAGCGCCGCAGGTTGTCGAGAATCACGTGACCTATCCGTTAACCACCACCATGCTGTCAGTGCCGGGCGCCAAAACGGTACGCGGGTTCTCCATGTTTGGCGACGCCTACGTTTATGTGCTGTTTGAGGACGGCACCGACCCCTACTGGGCGCGCTCCCGCGTGATGGAATATCTCAGTCAGGTACAGTCCAGCTTGCCGGCAGATGCCAAAACCTCGCTGGGACCGGATGCCACCGGCGTCGGCTGGATCTACGAATATGCGCTGGTCGATCGCAGCGGCAGGCATAGTCTGGCCGATCTGCGCGGCATACAGGACTGGCTGCTGAAGTTCGAGTTGAAAACCATTCCCAATGTGGCGGAAGTCGCCAGCCTCGGCGGTATGGTGAAACAATATCAGGTGGTGGTCGATCCAGAGCGGATGCGCACGCAGAACATTACCCACCAGCAGATTATTAACGCCATACAGACCGCCAATCAGGAGAGCGGCGGTTCGGTGCTGGAACTGGGCGAAGCGGAATATATGGTGCGCACCTCTGGCTACCTGAAAAGCGCGCAGGACTTCAATCATGTCGTTATTACCCTGCGTAACGGTATTCCGGTGTTTTTACAGGATGTCGCCACCCTGCGCGAAGGGCCGGAGATGCGCCGCGGTATCGCCGAACTGAATGGCGAAGGCGAAGTCGCTGGCGGCATCATTGTGCTGCGCTCAGGCAAAAACGCGCTGGACACGCTGCATGCGGTGAAAGCCCGTTTACAGGCGATGCAAAAAAGCCTGCCCGACGGGGTGGAAATCGTTCCGACTTACGATCGCTCTCAGCTAATTGAACATGCCATCGAAACGCTCAGCTATAAATTGCTGGAAGAGTTTGTCGTCGTCGCCATTATCTGCGCCCTGTTCCTGTTTCATTTTCGCTCGGCGTTAGTGGCGATCATCAGTTTGCCGCTGGGAATTCTGGGGGCGTTTATCATCATGCGCTATCAAGGCGTCAACGCCAATATCATGTCGCTGGGCGGCATCGCCATCGCGATTGGCGCAATGGTCGATGCGGCGATCGTGATGATAGAGAACATGCACAAAGTGGTTGAACAGTGGCGTCACGACAACCCTGGCAAAGAACCGCAAGAACGGGATTGGTGGCATCTGGCTGAACGGGCCGCCGTCGAAGTGGGGCCGGCGCTGTTTTGCAGCTTGTTGATTATCACCCTCTCCTTTGTGCCGGTGTTCTCGCTGGAAGCACAGGAAGGCCGCATGTTTTCACCGCTGGCGTTTACCAAAACCTACGCCATGGCGGTGGCCGCCGGACTCGGCATCACGTTGGTTCCGGTGCTGATGGGATATTTCGTGCGCGGCAAAATCCCCGATGAACAGTCTAATCCACTCAACCGCTGGCTGATTAACGCCTATCATCCTATCCTGCAACGCGTGCTCAGTTACCCCAAAACCACACTGCTGATTTCGGGCCTGCTGCTCCTTACCTTGTTCCCGCTGGGGCGTCTGGGCAGCGAATTTATGCCGCCGCTGGATGAAGGCGATCTGCTGTACATGCCTTCGGCGTTGCCTGGTATTTCCGCCCGTGAAGCTGGCCGCCTGTTGCAACAAACCGATCGGCTGATCAAAACCGTACCGGAAGTCGAGTCCGTTTTCGGCAAGGCTGGCCGGGCTGAAACGGCCACCGATCCGGCGCCGCTGACCATGCTGGAAAGCACTATCCGGCTGAAACCGCGTGATCAGTGGCGTCCGGGCATGACCCTGGACAAACTGGTCGCCGAGTTGGATCAAATCGTCAACCTGCCTGGCATCGCCAACGTGTGGGTGCCGCCGATCCGTAATCGTCTGGATATGCTGGCGACCGGTATTAAAAGCCCGATCGGTATCAAGGTGAATGGCAATAATTTATCGGACATCGAGCGTATTGCCGCCCAGATTGAACAGGTGGTGAAGAATATTCCCGGCGTGGCGTCGGCACTGGCTGAGCGGTTGGCGGGCGGGCGCTATATCGACATTGATATCGATCGCCAACGGGCCGCTCGCTATGGGGTTTCCGTCGATGAGTTACAGTCGATGGTGTCAACCTTGATCGGCGGACAGAATATCGGAGAAACCATTGAAGGCCGCCAGCGCTATCCTATCAATCTTCGCTACCCACGCGAGTTGCGGGACTCACTGGAAAAACTGCGTGAGTTGCCGGTTATCACACAGAGCGGCGCGCGCGTCACACTGTCGGAACTGGCGGATATTAACGTCAGCGAAGGACCGCCGATGCTGAAAAGCGAAAATGGTCGTCTGTCTGACTGGATCTATGTGGATCTGCGCGGCCGCGATCTGAAATCCGCCGTCGAAGAGATGCAACAAGCCGTGGCGCAGCAGGTCACGCTGCCGGAAGGGGTGTCGCTCAGTTGGTCCGGGCAGTTTGAGTATCTCGAACGCGCGACGGAGAAAATGAAAATCGTGGTGCCCTTCACGCTGCTGATTATTTTCGTCCTGCTGTACGTGACGTTCAAACGGGTGAAAGATGCGCTGCTGATTATGGCCACCCTGCCCTTTGCCCTGATCGGCGGCGTATGGTTATTGTACCTGCTTAGCTATAATCTTTCGGTGGCGGGTGCGGTCGGCTTTATCGCGCTGGCGGGCGTCTCGGCTGAATTTGGCGTCATTATGTTGTTGTATCTCAATCATGCGGTGGAAAAACACCGCGTCGATGGACTGCCGTTGTCCCGCCAGCAATTGATGGACGCCATTCACGAAGGCGCGGTACTGCGTGTTCGCCCCAAAATGATGACCGTCGCCACCATCATGGCGGGCTTGCTGCCCATCATGTGGGGTAGCGGCGGCGGCTCGGAGATTATGCAACGGATCGCCGCGCCGATGATCGGCGGTATGGTCAGCGCGCCGCTGCTTTCCATGCTGGTCATTCCGGCGGCTTATCTGTTATTGCACCGTGATGATTCAAATAAGCTGAAACGATAAAGCCTGAGCGTGATTTTGAGCAAGTATCGTGCGGATAAATCACGCGGCCTCTCGACTATCGATTGCCGATAACCATTCTCCGCCCCTATAATGAGACGAGTTATCACAGAAATCTTAGGATATGAAGGAGTTTAGCTATGGCTGTAACTAAGCTGGTACTGGTAAGACACGGTGAGAGCCAGTGGAACAACGAAAATCGCTTCACAGGCTGGTACGATGTCGATCTGTCCGATAAAGGTCGCACAGAAGCCAAAGCCGCCGGTAAGCTGCTTAAAGAAGAAGGTTTTGCCTTTGACTTTGCTTATACCTCTGTGCTGAAACGCGCCATTCATACACTGTGGAATATACTGGACGAACTAGATCAAGCCTGGCTGCCGGTAGAAAAATGCTGGAAACTGAATGAGCGTCACTACGGCGCCCTGCAAGGTCTGAACAAAGCTGAAACCGCTGAAAAATACGGTGACGATCAAGTAAAACAATGGCGTCGTGGTTTCGCGGTTACACCGCCGGAACTGACGTGTGATGATGAGCGTTTCCCAGGACACGACCCGCGTTACGCTTCTTTGCGCGATGATGAACTGCCGTTGACCGAAAGTCTGGCGCTGACCATTGAACGTGTCGTCCCCTACTGGAATGAAACCATTCTGCCCCGCATCAAAAGTGGTGAGCGCGTGATCATCGCCGCTCACGGCAACTCGCTGCGCGCGCTGGTCAAATACCTGGACAACATGGGCGAAGAAGAAATTCTTGAACTGAATATCCCAACAGGTGTGCCGCTGGTTTATGAATTCGACGAAAATTTCAAACCGATTAAACACTACTATCTGGGCAACGCGGATGAAATCGCCGCTAAAGCCGCAGCGGTAGCGAATCAGGGTAAAGCCAAGTAATCCGGCTGTGCTGGTACAGATAAATAAAAACCGGCTGATTGGCCGGTTTTTTTATGGATGCAACCCAGTGATTACTGACTACGGCGCTCACGCACCGCCGCAGCCAACTGATGTAACAACGCATCGGTATCTTCCCAGCCGATGCAGGCATCGGTTACGCTCTGACCGTACACCAGAGGTTGGCTGCTTTCCAGACTCTGATTGCCTTCTACCAGATGGCTTTCCACCATCACCCCGATAATCGCTTTTTCGCCCTGAGCAATCTGAGCGCTCACGTCCTGACACACGTCCATCTGCTTTTTGAATTGCTTGCTGCTGTTGGCGTGGCTGAAATCGATCATCACCTGCGGCGCCAAGCCCGCTGTTTCCAAACCAATCTTCACGCCGCTGACATGCTCGGCGCTATAGTTCGGCGCTTTACCGCCGCGCAAAATAATATGGCAATCCTGATTGCCGCTGGTGTTCACTATCGCCGAGTGACCCCATTTGGTGACAGACAGGAAGCAATGCGGCGCGCGGGCGGCATTGATGGCATCAATAGCCACCTTGATCGTACCATCAGTGCCGTTCTTGAACCCAACCGGACAAGACAGACCTGACGCCAATTCGCGGTGTACCTGAGACTCGGTGGTACGCGCGCCAATCGCGCCCCAACTCATCAAATCCGCCAAAAACTGCGGCGTGATCATATCCAGAAATTCACCTGCGGTGGGCAGCCCGATATCATTGATTTCCAGCAGTAGTTGACGCGCAATACGCAGGCCGTCATTAATCTGGTAGCTGTTATCCATGTGCGGATCGTTGATTAACCCTTTCCAGCCTACCGTGGTGCGCGGTTTTTCAAAATAAACCCGCATGACCACTTCCAGATCATCGCTCAACGCCTGACGCAACTTAAGCAGACGCGCAGCATATTCTTTCGCGGCTTTCGGATCGTGAATAGAGCAAGGCCCGATGACAACCAGCAAACGATCATCGTTACCGTTAAGAATTTTATGGATGGCTGTGCGCGCCAACGATACCGTTTCTGCGGCCTTATCCGTGGCAGGAAATTTTTCCAGCAGCGCAACCGGTGGCAAAAGCTCCTTAATATCTTTGATCCTTAAATCATCATTTTGGTAGTTCATAATAATTCCATATTTTTCGAACGGTATAGTTAATTCACACCCAATGCACGCCATCCGTATGCAAGATAACTGACAGCCTGAGAAGCAGGGTTGTTCATATTTTGGATGGACTATTATATGTCAATCAGGCGCTGAATTCGTTCGTATTTATTTATACATATGCTGTCAGTGGTGAAATATCCCGGTTTGTCGTCTCACTGAAGGATATTTTTTCCCGGCGGGTTACAGTAGAGTGAAAGCAACCTCAGATAAATCAGTAACACAGGATAAACGATGGCACACGACCACAACCATACGGACGCCAGCAACAGTAAACGTTTACTGGCGGCATTCATCATAACGACGACTTTTATGGTGGCGGAAGTCGTTGGCGGATTGCTTTCAGGCTCGCTGGCGCTACTCGCGGATGCCGGTCATATGCTGACTGATGCGGCGGCGCTATTCGTTGCATTAATGGCCGTCAGCTTTGCCCGGAAAAAACCGAATGCCCGCCATACCTTTGGTTATTTGCGTTTCACCACCCTTGCCGCGTTCGTCAATGCGCTGACGCTGTTAGTCATCACCGCCTTCATTGTCTGGGAGGCGATCCGCCGCTTCTACGAACCTCAGCCCGTGGCGGGGGTTCCCATGCTAGCGGTTGCTATCGGCGGCCTGCTGGCGAATATTGTCGCCTTTTGGCTGTTACATCGCGGCAGCGAAGAGAAAAACATCAATGTGCGGGCCGCCGCTCTGCATGTGCTGGGGGATTTACTCGGTTCAGTCGGTGCAATCATCGCGGCGTTAATCATTCTGTTCACCAACTGGACACCGATTGATCCCATTTTGTCGATTTTAGTCTCCTGTCTGGTGTTGCGCAGCGCCTGGTCACTGATGAAAGAGAGTATTCATGAACTGCTGGAAGGCACGCCAAGTAAGATAAGCATTGAGACGCTGAAAAAAGATCTGACGATGAACATCCCCGAAGTGAGAAATATCCATCATGTGCACATCTGGCAGATTGGCGAAAAACCAATGATGACGCTGCACGCACAGGTCATTCCGCCTTATGACCATGATGCGTTACTGAAACAGATTCAGGCCTATTTGCTGAAAAATTATCAGATTGATCACACCACAATCCAGATGGAGTACCAAAATTGTGATGATGACCACTGCGATTTCACTGCGGCAGAAGGCCATCAACCTCATTGATGTAACAATTAAGCATGCCGCGCCAGTGGCGCGGCATGCTTCGCCCGTGCGCTTTTAATCCACAGCCAGGAACCGTTCATGGCGATCAGCGTCAGAATAGCGTATTCAATGGCCATGGCGTAAACACCCTGGTAGGCGAAAATCACGACGCTGATAATGTCGATAACCACCCATAACAGCCAGTTTTCCACATATTTACGCGTCATCAGCAACATCGCAACGATAGATAACACCATCATGGTTGAATCCCAGAACGGGAAAGCATCGGGTTGCAAATCCGGCATCTTTACATCGCTCCCGAACATTTGCATTCCCGCCACCGCCACGCGCGTTAGCACGGCAAAAACCGGATCGATATAAGCCGTCATCATTCCGATCGCCACCACACTGGCCGCAGACCAGCCAATCAGTTTCGGCAAGGGCAACCAGCGCACTTTGAGCGCCGCATCATCCGCCTCTGTCTTGCGTGTCCAGGCATACCAGCCGTAAACATTGGCGGCGAAAAAGAAAATCTGCAATAGCAGGCTGGCATAGAGTTGAATCTGGAAAAAAATCACCGCGAACAGGGTGACGTTAATCAAACCGAACAAATAGTTAATGGTTTTCTCCAGACTCGCCAGCCAGATGCATAACAGACCGAACAGCGTACCAACCGCTTCTATCCAGGACAGATCGTAACCGCCGGCCCCTAAAGGAATATGAATTAATAGGTTACTGGTACTGAAAAAATCCATCTCGCCCACCTTGTCTCAATGTTTAACAGCAAATTTATAATGTTTTTCAGTAGCGACTCATAAAGAGCGATGCGACCATCAGGCATTCCCGCGCACGCGGCGTTTCAATGTCGCCGCAAAATCGAGCATTCGGTTCAACGGAAGCAGCGCCCCCGCACGCAACGCCGCGTCAACATGGATTTCATGCATCCCGCCTCCGTGCTCCAGACCGTTGGCAATCGCTTCAAGACCATTCATCGCCATCCAGGGACAATGCGCGCAACTGCGGCAGGTTGCGCCCTCCCCCGCGGTCGGCGCTTCCAACAAGATCTTATCCGGGCACGCCTGCTGCATTTTGTAGAAAATACCGCGATCGGTTGCCACAATCAGTTCACGATGCGGCAAGGTTTTCGCCGCCTGAATCAATTGGCTGGTCGACCCCACGGCATCAGCCATCTCAACCACACTCTGCGGGGATTCCGGGTGCACCAGAATCGCCGCGTCAGGGTAAAGCGCTCTCATGCGCTTCAACGCCTGCGTTTTAAACTCATCATGCACGATACAGGCGCCTTGCCAACACAATATATCAGCCCCGGTCTGCTTTTGTACGTAACTCCCCAAATGACGATCGGGAGCCCAGATGATTTTTTCCCCCAGACTATCGAGATGCTCAATCAATTCGACCGCGATACTGGATGTGACGACCCAATCGGCACGCGCTTTGACAGCGGCGGACGTGTTGGCATACACCACTACGGTACGTTCGGGATGACTATCGCAAAACTGACTGAACGTTTCGACAGGACAGCCGAGATCAAGCGAGCATTCCGCTTCCAGCGTCGGCATCAGCACGGTTTTTTCCGGGTTAAGTATTTTTGCCGTTTCGCCCATGAAACGAACGCCCGCCACCAACAGCGTCGAGGCGGCATGTGTGCTGCCGAAACGCGCCATTTCCAGCGAATCCGCCACACAGCCGCCGGTTTCTTCCGCCAGCGCCTGAATTTCCGGGTCGGTATAGTAATGAGCGACAATGACCGCATTTTTCTGCCGCAGTAATGTTTTTATTCTGCTGCGGTAATGCTGCTTTTCGTCGCCAGACAACAGCCGGGGCTTCGGCGGGAAGGGATAGATCGTTTCATTGCTATCAAAAAGGATGCTCATGATGGATTTCCATGATCACAACGTAAGGAACTGAGCGAGTTGTCGTTCAGGTTCTGGTGTTTTTTATCCTAAACAAAATACCGAAAAAACCGCCTGACGTCGCGCTGTTTTTTCGTGGAAATGGGTATGTTGTTTAATCTACTTAAAACATTAACCAAAGATTTTGTTCCAATAAAGGGATATCGGGATAATCAGCACCAACGCTGGCAGGAAATTGACGACCGAAAAAGTTTAATCTGGGCAATCCGCAATCCGACAGCAACCATAATGATGCCGCCACAGGCGGAAAAATCCCCCATGGTGATCACCGTCATGAACGGCATGATCTGCTTGTAGACGCTGAGGTATGGAACACTAAAGTGTCTTTACTACCATTCCAAACGCAGCCAGCATCATAATGAATCCAGCTGACCGAAAAAGGAGTCGTTGCGCTTTTGCACTAGTGAGGAAGTGGCGTATTCTGAGCGCTGCGAGAATAAAGACTGCTCCAACAGTCAGAAGGACGAACACGGTAAGCGGCACCAGCATTCCCCCCCATATCTGTAATGATACATTATCCAGAGAGATAACAAGAGGCAGTATCGCCAGATAGAAAGCGATGGTTTTAGGATTTCCAAGTGTTATGGTCAGCCCTGAAAACCAGGCAGATGCCAGTTCACGTTTTGTCGCTTTTTGGTCAATGTTCATTGCATGAGGCTGGCGACACCAGAACTGCCATGCCAGTATGCATAAATAGAGTGAGGCAGCCCAGTTAATCAGCGTGAAGACGGATGTATAATTATGAGCGATCACCGCCAGACCAAATACCGCTATAGATAAATAAATCAAGTCTCCGAGAATGAGTCCGGCCAACATCGTAAAACCAGTTACTGCTCCACCACTTACGCTACGAGCAACCAATGCGGTCATTCCCGGACCTGGAATTGCGGCAGCTAAACCGAGCGCAGCAATGTAAGATATGATTTGAGCAGTTCCTAACATGATTATTCCTTTAAAAATAAAATGTGGGGAGGGTGGTTATTTAAAATTGTTGTCCATAGATATTTGAGTCTGAGCAACGACAGCTCGGGCAAAGACAAGATAAATCCAACTTTGGTTAAGTGGTGCGGATGCTAATGATGCGCCATGATTTCTCAGGTCATCTTTGGTCGTAAATGGAAGAGCGTTCACTCCATTTGCTGTTAATGCTTCAACATCAGCAGAGGTCAAGCCTTTTAAAGGTTCACCACCGGGTCGGCAGGTTGATAAACAGGCTGTCCACCCCCAGCCGCTCCCGTTCAGCTTCTTCCTGTTCCAGTTTCTGTCGAACCGAGGCGTTTGTGACGAAAACGCCAGATTTTTTACCGTTGGTTCTGATGAACAGGATCAGTCGCTGCCCATCGGACAGTTCGTAATCTTTATTAGCGGGTTTTGCCTTCTGAACTTCAGAGGCAGACAAAGGACGGGTAAGAACAGCCATAAAAACACTCCTTATGTGTCAGTGGAAAATGACAGTGATGGAGTCGTGCAATATTCTGTTTTCAGAGGTGTTTTTCAGCAAAAAACCCAAAATGGTCCAACAAGATTTTTACCACCAGAGTCGTAGGCCCATTTGCTTCGGCTACCCCAACATACGGAAGGCCACATACAGACGAAAAAAACCATATCCTGTTGAAAGTGATACGGCTTTCTTACTTCCCTGAATTCTATAAGACATCCCTGGAAATATGATGGTGGGTCGTGCAGGATTCGAACCTGCGACCAATTGATTAAAAGTCAACTGCTCTACCAACTGAGCTAACGACCCAAATTTCATGCTGCTTTAGCGTTTCGTTCTTGCCTTGGCAACGGCGGCATATATTACTAATTTAAATTGCCAGCGCAACCTATTTTCTATAAAAACGATTTGACTGCTTATTCTTAAGACATTCAGGCACAAAAATTGCGCATAATGCGCAATTTTTGTGTTTGTAGGAAACGATCACGAAGTGGATAAGCGTTTTTGAGCTTGCTTTGCACTTTCCGTATTGGGATACATTTTTACCACTTGCTGGTAAACGGCTTTGGCTTTATCCGTCTGTCCTTTATCCTGCATAATCACCCCAACTTTAAATAACGCTTCGGCGCTTTTCGGCGATTTAGGGTAATTTTTCACCACATTGGCAAAATAGTAGGCGGCATCGTCTTTTTTGCCCTTGTTATAGTTCAACTGCCCCAGCCAGTAGTTGGCATTAGGTTGATAAGTTGAATCCGGGTATTGTTTGACGAAAGCCTGAAATGCGCTGATTGCCTGATCGTACTGTTTTTTCTCCAGTACCAGCGCCACCGCCTCATTGTAATCCCGATTCACATCACCGGTGGTCGCGGCGGGCGCCGCATTGTTTGCGGCCCCGGTGTCCGCACCTGTAGCGGGCGCACTGTCTGTTGAGGCTGCGGCGGGTGACGATGAACTCAATCCATCAATCTGCTGATAGATCTGTTTTTGGCGTTCAACAACCTGATTCAGTTGATACTGGCTTTCCTGAATCTGCCCGCGCAGGTTGTCGATATCACGCTGCGTATCAGAGAGTTGTTGCTGAAGTTGGGTTAAAAGCTGACCGTGAGCGTTGGAGATACGCTCTAACTGAGTGACTCGATCTTCTACCGAGCCTGATCCGGCATTACTGATTGGCGCTTGGGCGGTAGCGGCCCAGGGAACCGCTACGCCAACCAGTAACGACAGACCCAACAAGTGACGTCTGAGGTTACTGTTCATGCGATACTCTTAATATACCAGAACGGCACGACGGTTTTTGGCATATGCCGCTTCGTCGTGGCCCAGAACGGCTGGTTTTTCTTTACCGTAAGATACGATAGAGATTTGATCAGAGGAAACGCCTTTACCTTGCAGATACATTTGTACCGCGTTGGCACGACGCTCACCCAGAGCGATGTTGTACTCAGGCGTACCACGTTCGTCCGCATGACCTTCGATAGTCACTTTGTAAGACGGGTTGCTACGCAGGAATGCGGCATGAGCGTCCAGCATTTGGGCGAAATCAGAGCGAATATCGTATTTATCCATATCGAAATATACGATGTTGTTACGCTGTAATTCTTGCATTTGCAGACGAGCCTGCTCGGAAGAAGATGTGTTGCTGCCGTCCATCATGCCGTTGCTGCCGGCACCCATGGAAGATTGGTCATTGTCCGCATTCTTGTTGGAGCTACATGCGGCCACTGCCAGTACCGGCAGAGCCAACATAAGGCCTTTCAGCACTTTATTGAATTGCATCTCTTTATGTCCTTTGACTAGTTTATTGTACATTTATGCACTCATAGATACGGCGACCAGGCAGGAAATTTGACCTGTCCATCAGTTGCCGGAAGACGCGCTTTGAAACGCCCATCCGTCGAAACCAGTTGTAACACGGAACCTAAGCCTTGCTTAGAGCTATAGATAACCATTGTGCCATTCGGCGCGATACTCGGCGTTTCGTCCAGGAACGTGTCCGTTAATACTTGCACGGCGCCCGTTTCCAGATCCTGTTTGGCGATGTGCTGAGCCCCGCTATTGGATGCCACCATCACCAGAGATTTACCATCGGCGCTCACTTCAGAGTCCTGATTCTGGGCGCCTTCCCAGGTCAGACGCTGCGGCGAACCACCGTTGACATTAATTTTATAAACCTGAGGACGTCCGGCCTGATCGGAAGTATAGGCCAGCGTCTGATTATCCGGGAACCAGCTTGGCTCGGTGTTATTGCTGCGTCCATCGGTCACCTGACTGATCTGGCCGGAGCTCAGATTCATCACATACAGGTTCAGACTACCGCTTTTAGACAAGGCAAATGCCAGTTTGCTGCCATCGAGAGAGAAAGAGGGCGCCCCATTATGGCGAGGGAATGACGCAACCTGTCGGATGGCGCCGTTTGCCAGCGTCTGGATCACCAACGCAGAGCGACCGCTTTCAAACGAGACATAAGCAAGCTTGCTGCCATCGGGAGACCAGGCCGGCGACATCAACGGTTCTGGCGAACGATGTACGACAAATTGGTTATAGCCATCGTAATCCGCAACCCGCAATTCATAAGGGAACTGACCGCCATTGGTCTGCACGACATAAGCGATACGGGTGCGGAACGCGCCTTTGATGCCGCTCAGTTTCTCAAATACTTCATCACTGGCGGTGTGCGCAGCATAACGTAACCATTGTTTGGTCACTTTGAACTGGTTTTGCGCCAATACGCTACCCGGATTGCCGAAGGTATCAACCAATTGGTAAGAGATAACATAGCTGCCGTCAGCGCTAGGCTGAACCTGCCCGACCACAACGGCATCAATACCCAGCGCAGTCCAGGCCGCTGGCGTAACTTCAGATGCCGTAGACGGTTGCTGAGGCATACGGTTGGCGTCAATAGGATTGAACTTGCCGCTGTTGCGCAAGTCAGCGCCCACGATGCCACCGATATCCTCTGGCGCTGCCCCTGCCCCGGCCCATTTAAACGGCACGACGCCAATCGGACGTGCGGAGTCTACCCCTTGGGTAATCTCTATACGGACTTCCGCATGCACCGCCGCGGCAAACAGCATTAAAAAGCTTAATGCAACTTTCAGTACCTGCTTCATTTCATCTCCCTTATCCAGACTAAGAAGTCTGCGATAAATTAGCAGAATTTTAACAAAAACAAACCAATGTCAACAAAACACCCTAACCTGGTTTGCTTACCATAGTAATAATCTTAAACCTATATAGGTAAACAGCCTGGGTTACTGTGGTTTAAAGTCTATCGGCGCATTTTTGAAAGCCTCATAAACCTCTGAACTTGGCGGCTTGGGAATTCTCGCTTGTTTCGCGGCGGCAATCGCCGCCTGACACAAGGCAGCATCGCCCCCCTCCGCATTCACATCGATCAGCAGACCGTCAGGAGCCAGTTTGATGCGTAATGTACAGGTCCGGCCTTTATACAATTGCCAGTCGTAAAACTTGCTCTGAATGGCGCTGCGAACCTGACTACCGTAACTATCGAGCGCAGCGCCTGACGCGCCGCTCTTCTTGTTGTTCCCTACCCCGGCAGGCGCGCCGCCGCCAGATTGAGGCGCATTTTTCGATGACGCCAGGCCGCCCAGCAAATCATCAACCGAACTCTCCTGCTTAGCCGCTTCCGCGGCTGCTTTCTTCTTCTCTTCCGCTGCTTTCTTAGCTGCTGCGGCGGCTTGCGCTTTCTTCGCTGCCTCAGCCTCGGCTTTTTGCTTAGCAGCGTCCGCCCTGGCCGTTTCAGCGGCTTTCTGCTTAGCGTCTTCGGCTGCCTTGGCTCTGGCTTCTTCTTCCGCCTGTTTCTTCGCCGCAGCAGCAGCAGCGGCGGCTTGTTTCCTGGCTTCTTCTTCCGCTTGCTTTTTGGCGTCCGCCGCCGCTTTCGCCTGTCGCTCAGCTTCTTCTTTTGCCTTAGCAGCCGCGGCTTCAGCTTGTCGTTGCTGCGCTTTGGCTTGCTGGGCCGCCTCTTCCGCCTGTTTACGCTGTTGAGCTTGCTCCTCAGCCTGCTTTTTGGCCTCTTCCTGGGCCTGCAAACGCTCTTTTTCCAGTTCCTTCAACCGCTGTTGCTCGGCAGCCTGCTTCTGCTGCAATTCCTCGGCCTGTTGCTCGGCTTGTTTTTTTCGTAATTCCTCAGAACGCTTTGCATCGGTTTGCTGTTGCTGCTGCCGATTGTATTGCTCAACGACAGCACTGGGATCAACCATCACAGCATCAATGGATGAACCACCGCCACCACCGCCGCTGGCATCCATCGTTTGAGTCAACGAACTCCAAAGCAGCAAAGCAATCAGTATGATGTGCAGAACAGCCGAAATAATAACGGCGCGTTTCAGCTTATCGTTTTGTTCGGTTGCCTTTAGCACAAGCGATTCCCAAAAACAGTGTTGCCAGAAATATGCTTCACGATCATTACGGTGATGATCTCATTTAAATCGGTTGCGTCATCAAACCAACTGAATTGACCCCAGCCTGATGCAGCAGGTTTAACGCCTTGATGATCTCATCATAAGGAACATCCTTCGCACCGCCAATTAAAAAGACGGTTTTAGGATTAGCCGCCAAACGTGATTGCGCTTCCGCAACCACCTGTTCAGCCGGCAACTGTTCCATTCTATTCTGCTCAACAACCAGGCTGTACTGACCGACGCCTGATACCTCGACGATGACCGGCGGATTATCATTACTGGAAACGGTTTTCGAATCCGTCGCTTCCGGCAAATCCACTTCAACGCTCTGCGTGATAATCGGTGCGGTGGCCATAAAAATCAGCAGCAAAACCAACAATACGTCCAGCAACGGAACGATGTTGATCTCCGACTTCAGTTCACGACGTCCTCTGCGTACTCGTGCCATGCTGCCCCCTGATTATTTGCTGCTATCGCTGGAGAACGCTTGACGGTGCAGGATGGCGATGAACTCTTCCATAAAGTTGTCATAGTTCTGCTCCAGCTTATTGACCCGCTGATTAAGGCGGTTGTACGCCATAACAGCCGGAATAGCCGCAAACAGACCGATGGCCGTTGCAATCAAGGCTTCAGCGATACCCGGCGCCACCATTTGCAAAGTTGCCTGTTTCACCGCGCCCAGCGCGATAAATGCATGCATAATCCCCCAAACCGTACCAAACAGACCGATATACGGACTGATTGAACCGACCGTGCCTAAGAACGGGATATGCGTTTCCAGCGCTTCCAGTTCACGATTCATGGAAATACGCATCGCACGCGACGCCCCTTCCACCACCGCTTCCGGCGCATGACTGTTGGCGCGATGCAAACGTGCAAATTCTTTGAAACCTGAATAGAATATTTGTTCCGTCCCCGTCAGACTGTCGCGTCGCGTCTGACTCTCCTGATAAAGACGAGACAGTTCGATACCGGACCAGAACTTATCCTCAAACGCTTCCGCATCACGCGTCGCCGCATTCAGAATACGTGTGCGCTGAATGATAATCGCCCAGGAAGCGATGGAAAAACAGATTAAAATCAGCATGATTAGTTTAACCAGAAGGCTTGCCTTCAGGAACAAATCAAGAATGTTCATGTCAGTCACTGCTTAAACTCCGCGACAATAGACTTAGGAAGCGCAATTGGCTTCATGTGATGTGGATCGATACATGCGATTAAAACTTCAGCATGGCTCAATAATACGCCATGTGAATTGAGAATGCGCTGTGCGAAGGTCAGAGAAGCGCCGCGTATCGACACGATCTCGCATTGCACTTCCAACATATCGTCAAGGCGCGCCGGAGCAAGGTACTCCACCGTCATCCGGCGAACAGCAAAAGCAATATGCTCGCTCAGTAGCGCATGCTGATGAAAATTGTGCTCACGCAACATCTCTGTCCTCGCCCTTTCATAAAAGGCGACATAGCGTGCATGGTAGACAACCCCACCTGCATCAGTGTCTTCAAAGTAGACCCTAACAGGCCAGCGGAACAACGTATTACTCACTCTATATCCCGGTAACGCATTAGACATCGCTACTATACGCAAGAGAAATGAGGTTTGGAATGGATTGTGACAGCGGAAATAAAATAATTATGGGTTGCGCCGCAACCCATAACAAAACGGAATAGGCGCTATTTTAACTAAAGAAGTAATACAAACCTGCGCACAGGATCACAAAGGCCGGAAGCGGCGAGAAAAACGCACGCCAGCGCAGACGCCGTGGACGAAAACCGACGCCATGAACCACACCAGCGCACACCGCCCAAATCAGCAAAAGCCCCTGCCATACGGATAATTCACTGGTGCGGGCGGCAAAACGCGCCGGATCCCAGAAAACACATCCCGCCACCAGAAGGGCCAAGATCAGGGAAAGAGCCCTTATCGGGCTCTTATCCATCAGGCGGTAAAGTTTATCGACCAAATCACTCATTGAGTTTTATCTTCAGCCGCTTTGCTTGACTCACTTTGCTCAAGCGCCAGGGCGGTGATAATCCCCAGAGAACAAGCAAGCAGCGTTCCGAGTATCCAGGCAAAATACCACATAAATTAAGCTCCTTACTTAGTACAGAGAGTGAGTGTTTTGCTCAATATGTTCTTTGGTGATGCGTCCGAACATTTTGTAGTAACACCAGGCGGTATAAGACAGCACAATCGGCACGAAAATGATCGCCACAACCGTCATCACTTTCAAGGTCAACAGGCTGGAAGTCGCATCCCACATGGTGAGGCTGACATTCGGCACGGTTATCGATGGCATGATGAACGGGAACATGGCAACGCCCGCCGTCAGAATCACACAAGCGATGGTCAGCGAGGAGAACAGGAAAGCCCACCCGCCTTTTTCCATTCTGGCTGTTGCGATAGTCAGTAACGGTAACACCACGCCCAACACCGGAATCGCCCAGAGAATCGGATAATTGTTGAAGTTAATCAACCAGGCGCCAGCCTGATGCGCCACTTCTTTGTGCAGCGGGTTGGATTCCGCCGCCGTATTAATGACCGAGGTGACGACATAGCCGTCGATACCGTAAATGACCCAGACACCGGCCAGCGCGAATGTCACCATCATTATCAGCGCGGAAATCTGCGAAACCGACTTGGCGCGTACATGCAGGTCGCCCGTCGTTCGCATCATCAGATAGGTTGCCCCCTGCGTCAGAATCATGGTCAGGCTGACAATACCCGCCACCAACCCGAACGGATTAAGAAGCTGGAAGAAATTGCCGGTGTAGTACAGACGCAAGTATTCATCCACATGGAACGGCACACCCTGCAATAGGTTGCCGAAAGCCACGCCGATCACCACCGGCGGCACGAAACTGCCGATGAAAATGCCCCAGTCCCACATATTGCGCCAGCGTGGATCTTCAATTTTTGAACGATAGTCAAAACCCACCGGGCGGAAGAACAATGACGCCAGCACCAGAATCATGGCGATATAAAAGCCGGAAAAGGCTGCCGCATAGACCATGGGCCAGGCGGCGAACAATGCGCCGCCCGCGGTGATCAGCCATACCTGGTTGCCGTCCCAGTGCGGAGCGATGCTGTTGATCATTATGCGGCGCTCGGTATCTCCACGCCCCATCAGACGAACCAGCATGCCGACGCCCATGTCAAAACCATCGGTAATGGCGAAACCAATCAGCAGAATGCCGATCAACAGCCACCAGATAAAACGTAAAACTTCATATTCAAACATAGTGGACTCCTGTTTATCGTGCTTCCGACGCCGCCGCTATGGGTTGTTCAAAGTGGTAACGCCCCGTTTTCAGGCTGCTTGGACCAAGACGTGCGTGTTTGAACATCAGATACATCTCTGCGATCAGGAATAGCGTATACAGACCACAAATCAGCGCCATAGAGAACAGGATATCGCCCACGGTCAGTGATGAGGTGGCCACCGCAGTCGGCAATATTTCACCAATAGCCCAGGGCTGACGACCGTATTCAGCAACAAACCAGCCCGCTTCAACCGCAATCCACGGCAACGGAATACCGTACAGCGCGGCGCGATGCAGCCATTTTTTCTGACCAATTTTGCCGCGCAGCACCGTCCAGAAAGACAGACCGATGATCAGCAACATCAGGACGCCGCAAGCCACCATGATACGGAAAGAGAAGTACAACGGCGCAACGCGTGGAATAGAGTCTTTGGTTGCCTGTTGAATTTGCGCTTCCGTCGCATCCGACACTTTTGGCGTATAGCGTTTCAGCAACATACCGTAGCCCAGATCCTGTTTGGATTGGTTAAAGGCTTCTTTAACGGCGGGATCGGTGTTGCCCGCGCGCAGTTCTTCCAGCAACTGATAAGCCTTCATGCCATTACGGATACGAACCTGATGCTGTTCCATCAAGTCTTTCAGACCGAGTACTTCTTTATCCATCGAGCGTGTCACAATCAGGCCCAGAAGATAAGGTACCTGAATGGCATATTTGTTTTCCTGACTGTCCTGATCGGGAATACCGAACAGCGTAAAACTTGCGGGCGCTGGTTGCGTTTCCCACTCGGCTTCAATCGCCGCCAGTTTGGTTTTCTGCACGTCGCCCATTTCATAACCGGACTCATCGCCCAGCACGATAACGGACAAAACGGCAGCCAGACCGAAACTCGCTGCAATAGCGAAGGAACGCTTGGCGAAGGCAATATCGCGGCCTTTCAGCAGGTAGTAGGAACTGATCCCCAGAACGAACATAGCGCCGGTGGTATAGCCCGCCGCCACAGTGTGAACGAATTTCACCTGTGCAACCGGGTTCATCACCAGATCGGCGAAGCTCACCATTTCCATACGCATGGTTTCAAAATTGAAATCAGAAGCGATAGGATTCTGCATCCAGCCGTTGGCCACCAGGATCCACAACGCGGAAAAGTTTGAGCCCAGCGCGACCAGCCAGGTAACCGCCATATGTTGTACTTTCCCCAGACGGTCCCAGCCGAAGAAGAACAAGCCAACAAATGTAGATTCAAGAAAGAACGCCATCAACCCTTCAATGGCCAACGGCGCGCCAAAAATGTCCCCGACATAATGCGAGAAATATGACCAGTTGGTGCCAAACTGAAATTCCATGGTCAGCCCGGTGGCGACGCCCAGAGCAAAGTTAATGGCGAATAACTTGCCCCAGAATTTGGTCATATCTTTATAGATTTGTTTGCCAGACAACACATAGACCGTTTCCATAATCGCCAGCAAAAACGCCATCCCCAACGTCAGCGGTACGAATAGAAAGTGGTACATTGCAGTTAAGGCAAACTGTAAGCGTGACAGTTCGACTATATCAAACATCTTGACTCCTTGCCCCTCGCAGGAAGATTTTAGCTTGCACAAGCTGACAAGCCGCTAAAAACCCAGCCGTAAACACCCAAAAAGAACACAACAAAAAATTGCTTCAGCACAGGCTTAGCATACGCCAATCAAATCAATCAGCGAATCAACAGTAAGCCTAAGAAAGATCATAAATATGACAAATATCCTACCCCAGGACGGGTAGCTGCATATTACGCCTGTAATCCCGCACAATAAATAGGTTTTTACGTGATGCAAATTGGGTTTTTGGTTTCAAATCAACTTCCTTACCAAAAAGTACATTAGGCGATAATTGATCTGACGCAATTTAAGCGTATTTCAAAGAATATATCCAGAGATAGATTTTGATTCGCCTCAATTTAGTTTGTGTTTGTTAATTATGGGTTTTTATAAATTTCATGTTTGTCTTTATTGTTAAAAATGTGTTGATATTTGGGTGAGGTAAAAATTAATTTGGTAATATATTTTTTACTTTTCTGGTGATTATTTATTCCTGAAATGACATACTTAACTATTTTGAGTTTTTATCTTTTTCTTTTAGCAGTGATTATATTCACGTATTTATTTTGTTGCTGCATTGTTATTTTTAATTAACAATTATGATTCAGAGAGAAACATATTAAACTGAACGTTTATTGCGCAAAAAGGCCACGCGAGGTGGCCAAACATGTCGAATGTTAACAATGTATTACGGTATTGATCCGATTAATTAGCGGTTCAACGAGAAAACGCCGTTTTAACCGCTTCACCAATATCCGCCAGGCTGCGTACCGTTTTAACCCCCGCGGCTTCCAGCGCCGCAAATTTATCATCGGCAGTCCCTTTCCCTCCGGCGATAATCGCCCCCGCGTGGCCCATACGCTTACCTTTCGGCGCCGTCACGCCAGCAATGTAGCCGACAACCGGCTTGGTGATATGATCTTTAATGTATGCCGCGGCTTCTTCTTCCGCCGTACCGCCGATCTCGCCAATCATCACGATGGCTTCCGTTTGCGGGTCCTGCTCAAATAGTTGCAGGATATCAATAAAGTTGGAGCCGGGGATGGAATCGCCGCCAATACCGACACAGCTTGACTGTCCCAGACCGGCGTCCGTCGTCTGTTTCACCGCCTCATAAGTCAACGTGCCGGAACGGGAGACGATACCCACTTTGCCTGGCAAGTGAATGTGGCCCGGCATGATACCGATCTTACATTCGCCCGGCGTAATCACGCCCGGACAATTCGGGCCAATCATCCGAACGCCGCTTTGTTCCAGTTTGACCTTCACCGTCAGCATGTCCAGCATCGGGATGCCTTCCGTGATACAAATGATAAGCTCAATGCCCGCATCAATCGCTTCCAGAATCGAATCTTTGCAAAATGGCGCGGGAACATAAATGACAGAGACGGTCGCGCCGGTGGCTTCAATCGCTTCACGCATAGTATTGAAAACCGGCAGGCCCAGATGTTCAGTACCGCCTTTGCCCGGCGTGACGCCGCCCACCATCTGCGTACCGTAAGCAAGCGCTTGCTCAGAGTGGAACGTCCCCTGACTGCCGGTAAAGCCCTGGCAGACAACTTTGGTATTTTTATCGATCAGAATGGACATTATTTACCCCCTACTGCCGCCACTACCTGCTGAGCCGCGTCCGTCAGGCTGGTCGCCGCAATGATATTCAGGCCGCTCTCGGCTAATTTCCGGGCACCCAGTTCAGCATTGTTCCCTTCCAGACGAACAACAACCGGTACGTTAACGCCCACTTCGGCTACCGCGCCGATGATGCCGTCAGCAATCAAATCGCAACGCACAATCCCGCCAAAAATATTAACCAGCACAGCCTGCACGTTGTCATCGGACAGAATGATCTTGAACGCTTCCGTCACGCGCTCTTTAGTCGCGCCGCCGCCCACATCCAGAAAGTTGGCTGGTTCACCGCCGTGCAGCTTAACGATGTCCATCGTTCCCATCGCCAGCCCAGCGCCGTTGACCATACAACCAATGTTGCCGTCCAGCGCCACATAGTTCAGTTCCCACTGGGTAGCCTGCGCTTCACGGGCATCTTCCTGGCTGGGATCGCGCATTTCACGCAGTTCGGGCTGACGAAACAGCGCATTGCCGTCCACGCCCAGTTTGCCATCCAGACAAATCAGATCGCCCGCTTTGGTGATCACCAGCGGATTGATTTCCACCAGCGCCAAATCACGTTCCAGAAACATCGTCGCCAGCCCCATGAAGATTTTGGTGAACTGGGCAACTTGTTTGCCGCTTAACCCCAGTTTAAAGGCTAACTCGCGGCCCTGATAAGGTTGTGGTCCCGTCAACGGATCCAGCGCCGCTTTATGAATCCGTTCCGGCGTTTCTTCCGCGACTTTTTCAATCTCGATGCCGCCTTCGGTCGATGCCATGAACACCACGCGACGCGAGCCGCGATCGACTACCGCGCCCATATAGAGTTCTTTATCAATGTCGGTGGCCGCTTCAACCAGAATCTGATGAACCGGCTGTCCGTTTGCGTCGGTCTGATAAGTCACCAGATTTTTACCCAGCCAGTTTTCGGCAAACGCACGAATATCTTCTTTATTGCCGACGACTTTAACGCCGCCCGCTTTACCACGGCCCCCCGCGTGAACCTGACATTTGACCACCCACGGGCCAGCGCCGATCTTTGATGCGGCTTCTTCCGCTTCACGCGGTGTGGCGCAGGCATAGCCGATCGGAGCCGGTAAGCCATATCGAGCAAAAAGCTGTTTTACCTGATATTCATGTAAATTCATGATGTTCTATCCATTTAGATTTAAAGATACGTCGCCGGACTTATGCTTTATCAGTCAAGATCCATTGACGGAGCGAACCCCGATGAGGATAACATTCGCCATGCCTCACACTGTTAAGCCCAGATCATATTGATTTGACGGACATTTGTCTTCGGACTCTCTGATATTTTTGGATAAAGCCGCTGACAAAAACGGCCTGCATAGCACATATGTCAAGGCGGTAAACGGTTACTGACTTACCGCACGCTTTACTTAGACATCCAGCAACAGACGTGTAGGATCTTCTAACATTTCTTTCACTGTCACCAGGAAGCCAACAGACTCACGGCCATCGACCAGGCGATGATCGTAGGACAGAGCCAGATACATCATCGGCAGGATAACCACCTGACCGTCCACCGCCATCGGGCGATCTTTAATCGCATGCATACCAAGAATCGCACTTTGCGGCGGGTTGATGATCGGCGTAGACATTAGAGAACCGAATACGCCGCCGTTGGTGATGGTGAAGTTACCGCCGGTCAGTTCCTCAACCGTCAATTTTCCATCACGCCCTTTTATCGCCAACTCTTTGATTCTTTTCTCAATATCAGCCATACCCAGGGCATCGACATCACGTAGAACCGGAGTAACTAGGCCCCGCGGCGTTGATACGGCGATGCTGATATCAAAATAGTTGTGGTAAACCACGTCTTCGCCGTCAATGGAAGCGTTAACTTCTGGATAACGCTTCAGGGCTTCAAGCACGGCTTTAATGTAGAAAGACATGAAGCCCAGACGCACGTCGTGACGCTTCTCGAAAGCATCGCCATACTGTTTGCGCAAATCCATGATCGGCTTCATGTTGACTTCATTGAACGTCGTCAACATCGCCGTGTTGTTCTTCGCCTCCAGCAAACGTTCGGCAACGCGTTTACGCAGACGCGTCATCGGCACACGTTTTTCGCTGCGGCCGCCAAGCGCTGGCGCGTCAGGCTTCTCTTCTTTAGAAGCCGCTTTCTTCTGCTGCTGCTCGACCAGATGTTTTTCAACATCTTCGCGGGTAATACGTCCGCCGACGCCGCTGCCTTTAATCGTTGCCGCGTCGAGATCATGCTCCGCAATCAGACGGCGGATCGCCGGACTGAGCGCATCATTGTGCTCTTCCTGTAACGCCGCGGTATGACGCTGCGCCGGGGTGGATTCCTTGACCTGTGCTTTCTCACTGGTTTCTTTGCCGGAACTGTCGCCGGCGCGAAGGCGGCCCAGCACCTGACGGGAGGTTACCGTGGCGCCTTCATCTTCCAGTATGGCATCCAGAATACCGGCTTCAGAAGCAGGCACTTCCAGAACAACTTTATCCGTCTCAATTTCAACCAGCACTTCGTCACGCTGGACGCTATCGCCTGGTTTTTTGTGCCAGGTAGCGACAGTGGCGTCGGCTATCGATTCAGGTAAGTCAGGGACGAGAATATCTACGCTACTCATTATCTATCCTTTTATTTAATCAACGTTCAGCGCGTCATTAACCAGAGCTTGTTGTTGTTTCTGGTGTACGGACAAATAGCCGACAGCAGGCGAAGCCGATGCAGGGCGTCCGGCATAACGTAAAGAAGCCCCGAATGGAACCACTTCGCGGAAATGATGCTGACTGCAATACCAGGCCCCTTGATTGAGCGGCTCTTCCTGACACCACACAAAATCATGCACATGAGAGAATGGCTCAAGCGCCGTCAGAACGGCCTGGTGCGGGAACGGATAAAGCTGTTCAATACGCACAATGGCCACATTTTTTTGTTCGTTCTTATGGCGCCTTTCCACCAGATCATAATAAACTTTACCGGAACAAAGAACGACGCGTTTGATTGCCTTGGGGTCCAAGTCATCAACTTCGCCAATCGCTGGCTGGAACTGACCGTTCGCCAACTCATCCAGAGACGAAATTGCCAGCGGATGACGCAGCAGTGATTTTGGCGACATGACAATCAACGGGCGGCGCATACCGCGCAGCGCCTGGCGACGCAGCATGTGATAAACCTGCGCGGGCGTTGACGGAACACAAACCTGCATGTTCTGTTCGGCGCACAATTGCAGATAGCGCTCCAGTCTGGCTGAAGAGTGTTCCGGGCCTTGCCCTTCATATCCGTGCGGCAGCAACATGACCAGACCGCACATCCGCCCCCATTTCTGTTCGCCGGAACTGATGAACTGGTCGATAACCACCTGAGCGCCGTTGGCGAAATCGCCGAACTGCGCCTCCCAGATGGTCAGGGTGCGAGGCTCGGCCGTGGCATAGCCGTACTCGAATGCCAGCACCGCTTCTTCGGACAACACCGAGTCCCAGACATTGAACGTGCCTTGTAAATTATGCACATGATTTAATGGGGTATAGCTGGAACCGTTTTTCTGATTGTGAACCACGGCATGGCGATGAAAAAACGTTCCACGCCCGGTATCCTCGCCCGACAGACGAATAGGAATGCCGTCATCCACCAGTGTGGCATAGGCCAGATTTTCAGCGCCACCCCAGTCAAAAGGTTTGTTGCCGAGCGCCATCTCAGCGCGATCGGCGTACACCTTGGCGACGCGAGGATGAATCTCGATGCCTTCCGGCACTTCGCTGATGCGTTTAGCCAGTTCCTGCAAACGTTTCATCTCGACTTTATGCGGATACGGCTCATCCCATCCGTGGTTCAGATAAGGCGTCCAGGTAAAGGATTGCATATCCATCTGACGCCATTCTTCCACCACGCACTCGCCGGCATCCAACGCATCGCGGTACAAGTTGACCATCTCGGTCGCGTCTTCCAGCGTAATGGCTTTCTCCTGCTCCAGACGATCGGCGTACACCTTACGCGGCGTCGGGTGTTTTTTGATCTTCTGATACATCATCGGCTGTGTGGCGCTTGGCTCATCCGCTTCGTTATGCCCGTGACGGCGATAACAAATCAGATCGATAAACACATCACGTTTGAAGGTATTACGGTAATCGAGCGCTACATGGGTAACAAACGCCACCGCTTCAGGATCATCGGCGTTGACGTGGAAAATCGGCGCCTGAACCATCTTGCCGATATCAGTACAGTACTCCGTCGAGCGTATATCCAGCGGGTTCGAGGTGGTAAATCCGATGCGGTTGTTGATGACGATACGGATCGTGCCGCCAACTTCGTAGCCACGCACCGCCGACATATTCAGCAGTTCCTGCACCACCCCCTGGCCGCTGATCGCCGCATCGCCGTGGATCGTGATTGGCAGAACACGCGGGCCGCTCTCACTACCCAAACGATCGAGACGCGCACGCACCGAACCGGTCACCACCGGACTGACGATCTCCAGATGCGAAGGGTTGAACGCCAGCGCCAGATGAACCAATCCGCCATCGGTTGCAATATCGGAAGAGAAGCCCTGATGATATTTCACGTCCCCCGTACCGAGATGCTCTTTGTGCTTACCGGCGAATTCATCGAACAGATCCTGCGGTTTTTTCCCGATCACGTTAACCAGCACATTCAGACGGCCACGGTGCGCCATCCCTAACACGGCCTCGCGGGTGCCGTTGTTGCCTGCATGCCGGATCAGTTCTTTCAGCATCGGCACCAGCGCATCGCCGCCTTCCAGCGAGAAACGTTTGGCGCCGGGATATTTGGCGCCCAGATAACGCTCCAGCCCTTCAGCGGCCGTCAACTCTTTCAGAAAACGGCGTTTTTCCGCTACCGAAAATGACGGTTGTCCCATGACCGATTCGATACGCTGCTGGATCCAGCGTTTCTCTTCCGTGCTGGTAATGTGCATATATTCAGCGCCGATGGATCCGCAATAAGTGCGTTTCAGCGCGTCGTACAAATCCGCCAACTTCATGGTGTCTTTGCCAATCGCAAAAGACCCCACGTTGAAACTTTCCTGTAGATCTTCCGGCGTCAGGTTATGGTAATCCAGATCCAGTTCCGCAACCTGTAGCTGCGGGCGCAGGGAAATCGGGTCCAGGTTGGCCTGTTGGTGACCACGGAAACGAAAAGCGTTGATCAACTGCAACACCTTGACCTGCTTGGCATCCATATCAGGATCGGTAATCGAGGAGGCAAAGCGTGACGAATCTTTCGCCAAACGACGGAAATATTCGCGCGTTTGGGAATGGAGTTGATCGGGCTTGACCCCAGTGGTGGGCAGCTGCTGGAAGATCGAGCGCCAGCTGAGATCAATAGAATCCGGATCGGTTAAAAAATCTTCATAGAGTTGTTCTATGTAGGACTGGTTTGCGCCCGCCAGATAGGAGGAATCCAGCCAGACCTTCATTGCGCCGTTCTGCATCGTGATCCCTTAAGCTAATAAGCTTCAGTTTTCGCTGTGGTTAACATGTCATTCGTGCCGTATAAAATCGGTTGCCGTGAACGGTTCGCTTGTCGTACTTCAGTACGCGCGTTAAGGGTATCCATTTACCCTTTTAAGGAACCTTTAAAAACCGGTTCTGGCGCGTAAGCCGGTTTTTAAAGGTTTCCTGCGGCCCCCCGGCAATACGGCGACCAGGGAGCCAATCTGTTTACTTCGTTACTTTCCGTGCTGACTAACCGCCGCCATGCCTATGCGCTGCGTTGCAGCAACATCGACTTGATATGACCAATGGCCCGCGTCGGGTTAAGCCCTTTCGGACATACGTTGACGCAGTTCATGATGCTGTGACAGCGGAAAACACTGAACGCATCATCCAGATTGTCCAGCCTCGGCCTGGTTTCCGTATCACGGCTGTCAATCAGGAAACGGTAGGCCGCCAGCAACCCCGCAGGCCCGACAAACTTATCCGGGTTCCACCAAAACGACGGACAAGACGTTGAGCAGCAGGCACACATAATGCATTCGTATAATCCATCGAGTTTTGCACGCTGCTCCGGTGACTGAAGATGCTCGCGAGCCGGTGGATTCTTCCCATTATTCAACAGGTAAGGTTTTATTTTCTCATATTGGGCATAGAACTGTCCCATGTCCACTACCAAATCACGCACCACTGGCAATCCAGGCAATGGACGAACCACAATTTTTTGATTGCCGCGTCGTAGCGCTGATATCGGGGTGATACAGGCCAGGCCATTTTTGCCGTTCATGTTGACGCCGTCAGAACCGCATACACCTTCACGGCAGGAACGGCGGAACGACAATGTCGGATCCTGTTCCTTAAGCAGCATCAGCGCATCCAGCAACATCATGTCGCGCCCTTCTTCCGCCTCCAGCGAGTAATCCTGCATGTGCGGCGCGTCATCAACATCCGGGTTATAGCGATAAATGGAGAATTCTAGTTTCATCGTCTGATCTCCGCTATTAATAAGTACGTACTTTCGGCGGGAAAGCCGGACGTAATGTCGGCTGCATGTTCACCTCACGGCGCGTCATGCTATCGGTGTGCGGCAGATACAACGAATGACATAACCAGTTCTCATCATCACGTTCAGGATAGTCGAAACGACTGTGCGCGCCACGGCTTTCAGTCCTGAAATTGGCGGAAACAGCGGTTGCATAAGCTGTTTCCATCAGATTATCCAATTCCAGGCATTCAATACGCTGCGTATTGAATTCGGTCGACGTGTCATCCAGACGCGCGTTTTTCAACCGCTCGCGGATGACCTTTAACTCTTCCAATCCTTTCGCCATCGCATCTCCTTCCCGGAACACCGAGAAGTTGTGTTGCATACAGGATTGCAGCGCTTTGCGAATTTCAACCGGATCTTCACCAGATCGGGTGTTGTTCCAGCGATTAAGACGCTCAAGCGACGCCTCAATATCCGATTCGCTCGCATCACGGCTTACGCCCTGATCTTGCAGCGATTCTTGCAGGTGCATCCCCGCCGCACGGCCAAAAACCACCAGATCAAGCAGCGAATTCCCCCCCAGACGATTGGCGCCATGAACAGAAACACAGGCGATTTCACCTACGGCAAATAAACCGGGGATCACCACATCTTCGCCTTGCTCATTGCGCGTCAACGCCTGACCACTGACTTTGGTCGGAATACCGCCCATCATATAGTGGCAGGTGGGAATAACCGGGATCGGCTCTTTAATCGGATCGACGTGAGCGAAGGTGCGGGATAATTCGAGAATGCCCGGCAGACGGGATTCCAGCACCTCTTTACCCAGATGGTCCAGCTTCAGCTTGGCGTGAGGCCCCCACGGACCTTCGCAACCGCGCCCTTCACGAATTTCGATCATGATGGAGCGGGCAACCACATCGCGCCCGGCCAAATCTTTGGCGTTCGGCGCATAGCGCTCCATAAAGCGTTCACCGTGCTTATTGAGCAGGTAGCCCCCTTCGCCGCGACACCCCTCGGTCACCAATACGCCAGCGCCCGCGATACCTGTCGGGTGGAACTGCCACATTTCCATATCCTGCACCGGCACGCCGGCGCGCAATGCCATGCCGACGCCATCGCCGGTATTAATGTGCGCATTGGTCGTGGACTGGTAAATACGCCCCGCCCCGCCCGTCGCCAGCACGGTGGCGCGGGCCTTGAAGTAGACCACTTCACCGGTTTCGATACAGATAGCGGTACAACCCACCACTGCGCCATCCTGATTTTTCACCAGATCCAACGCATACCATTCGGAAAAAATGGTGGTGTGGTTTTTCAGGTTTTGCTGGTACAGGGTATGCAATAACGCATGACCGGTACGGTCAGCCGCCGCCGCCGTGCGCGCTGCCTGCTCACCGCCAAAATTTTTCGACTGACCGCCGAACGGACGCTGGTAAATACGGCCATCTTCAAGACGCGAGAACGGCAGACCCATGTGATCCAGTTCCAGAATGGCTTCCGGGCCGTTTTTACACATATATTCAATCGCATCCTGATCGCCGATGTAATCAGATCCTTTTACGGTGTCATACATGTGCCATTCCCAGTTGTCTTCATGGGTATTGCCCAAGGCTACAGTGATGCCGCCCTGCGCGGACACGGTATGCGAACGGGTTGGGAAAACTTTGGATAACAGGGCGCAGGACAGGCCCATTTGGGAAATTTGCAGCGCGGCGCGCATACCTGCGCCACCGGCGCCGACGACTACGCCATCAAACTCTCTGACTGGCAAATTCATTACGCCCCCCACACCACGATAGTTCCATAAATGACGTACACCAGCAGCGTGACCACGATCGCCAGTTGTAAAGTCAGGCGCAGGGCAAGCGGTTTAATGTAGTCGGTCAGCACTTGCCACATCCCTATCCATGCATGCACCAGGATGGAAATTAACGCCAGCAGAGTGAATACTTTGGTGAGAGCCATAGCGAAAAATCCACGCCAGACTTCATAAGTGAGTTCGTCGGCAGCGACAACAAAACCAACGATATAGAGCACATACAGCACAATGACGATGGCGGAAGCGCGAATCAGCAACCAATCGTGTACGCCATTACGTCCTAACGCAGAAGCATTGCTTACCATACGAGGACTCCAGCCAGAAAGGAAAGCACGACAGTAATAATAAAAGTGATTGTTGCAGAAAGCTTACCCGCGGCGAGATCTTCTTCTATATAGCCGAAATCCATCATCAGGTGACGAACACCACCCACGATATGAAAGGCCAGCGCCGTGAGGATGCCCCAAACGATAAATTTAACCATGAAGCTATCCATTATTGCCGCAGCCTGTAGGAAGCCCGTTTCGGAAGAAAGGGACACGCCTAACAGCCACAACAAAATACCGACAGCGACAAAGGTAATCACGCCGGAGACGCGGTGAAGAATAGATGCTATCGCAGTAACGGGAAACTGGATTGTCTGTAAATCCAGGTTGACAGGTCTTTGTTTTTTCACAGATTTGCCCACACAGCTTTATTATAGTTTCTTCCTCTGGACCTGGGTAAGGTCAGACAGCATGAAATCGAAAACCATAAAACCGGCTTTATTTTACGCGCTCAAACATCGACATTCCGGTGTCTAAACGGCGCATGATCCCTTCATACTGGGTACACCTGGCAGGGTATTCCAGAGACCTGCACAAAGTATAGGGCCTTCACATTCTTATTACAATTGACACACAAAATGTTCGGTAACATTTCCCTGGAACAGTGAGTCAGGTCACGAATTTCACAATTTACATAAAATTAATTATCTTGTTTGACAAAAATTAAACATTTAAATTACAACTAATGCGCTAAATTTCTTATGATGAGTTAATGCATTGCGGTTACGCTTCCCCACTGGCATAACTTATGTAACAGTGGTGAGAATCCACGCAGAAGTTATAGGTAATGACTACAATCTAATTCTTAGAACGGTTAATTACCTGAAGAACGATGCTTGCTCCTGATGTGGCTATCCGCCCTACTCTGTGTCCTATATTGATGAGCATGTCATACAGAGTTTCACCGGTTTGTTGCCAGCCCGGTGTACAGGCATGACGGTATTTCTTCGGTGAAAAAATTTTAAAATTAAAGCGCTAAGGAGAATGTAAATGGCTGATAAAAAAGCAACGCTTACACTAGATGGTAAAGATCCGATTGAATTAGATGTCCTGTCCGGCACGCTGGGATATGATGAAATTGATATCCGCCCTCTGGGTTCAAAGGGATTGTTTACCTTCGATCCGGGCTTTACCTCTACCGCATCCTGCGAATCCAAAATTACCTATATCGACGGTGAAGAAGGTATCCTGTTGCACCGTGGTTACCCGATTGCTCAATTGGCGGAAAAATCCAACTACCTCGAAGTGTGTTACATACTGCTGTTCGGTGAAGCGCCGACGCCAAAGCAATACGAAACCTTTAAAACCACGGTAACTCGCCATACCATGATCCACGAGCAGATTACTCGTCTGTTCCACGGTTTCCGCCGTGACTCACACCCAATGGCGGTATTGTGCGGCGTAACCGGCGCGCTGGCTGCGTTCTACCATGATTCTCTGGATATCAGCATTGAACGTCACCGTGAAATCGCCGCCTATCGCCTGCTATCAAAAATGCCGACCGTCGCGGCCATGTGTTACAAATACTCTCTGGGCCAACCGTTTGTTTATCCAAGAAATAACCTGTCCTATGCCGGTAATTTCCTGCACATGATGTTCTCCACGCCGTGTGAAGAATATGAGGTAAACCCGGTGCTGGAACGCGCGATGGATCGCATTTTGATCCTGCACGCCGATCACGAACAGAATGCTTCAACCTCGACGGTTCGCACCGCAGGTTCTTCCGGCGCCAACCCTTTCGCCTGTATCGCGGCGGGGATCGCCTCGCTGTGGGGACCGGCGCATGGCGGGGCGAACGAAGCCTGTCTGCGTATGCTGGAGGAAATCAGTTCGGTTGAACATATCCCTGCTTTCATCAAGCGCGCGAAAGACAAAAATGATTCTTTCCGTTTGATGGGCTTCGGTCACCGGCTGTATAAAAACCACGATCCGCGGGCAACCGTGATGCGCGAAACCTGTCATGAAGTACTGAAAGAGTTGGGCCGTAAAGACGACCTGCTGGAAGTGGCGATGGAGTTGGAAAATATCGCGCTGAACGATCCATACTTCATTGAGAAGAAACTGTATCCAAACGTCGATTTCTACTCAGGCATCATCCTGAAAGCAATGGGGATCCCGTCTTCCATGTTCACCGTTATCTTCGCCATGGCGCGTACTGTCGGCTGGATCGCGCACTGGAACGAAATGCACGACGACGGCATCAAGATTGCTCGTCCGCGTCAGTTATACACCGGCTATGCTAAACGCGATTTCGAATCCAACCTGAAAAACGATTAATCGCTTCAGTGAAGCAAAACAAAGGCCGGAACCGCCGGCCTTTGTCGTTCGTATAATCCCATCTCAGCATTTTTCGCCCATTTTCAAACGCCGTGATCAGTACGCTGTTCATCCGCTCTCGTAACCTCTCATCGCTACACTTCGAGGGGAAAGCATTACGCCGCCGCCACTTGTATCTGATGTTGGGAGAAACAATTACGCAATTTGCGTGCGAACGTCAGCGCGTGCAGGCCATCGCCGTGTACGCACACGGTATCCGCGTGTACCTGCACCCAGGTACCATCGCTGGCCCGAACTCGCCCGCGCTGGATCATTTCCAGCGTTTGCGCCAACGCCAGATCATCGCTGTTGATCAACGCGCCCGATTGCTTGCGGGGAACCAGCGAACCGTCAGGCAAATAACAACGATCGGCAAACACTTCCTGACGCGTCGCCAATCCCAGACGCTGTCCGGCGCGAATCAGTTCGCTGCCCGCCAACCCCACCAGACGCAGCGCCGGATTAATCAACCTTACCGCTCGTGCGATGGCATCCGCCAGGGCCGGATCGCGCGCCGCCTGATTGTAGAGCATGCCATGCGGCTTTACATGCGACAGTTTGCCGCCCTCCGCCACGACAATCGCATTCAACGCGCCAAGCTGGTAAAGCACCTGCGCAAAGACCGTCTCCGCGGGCAGATTCATCTCTCTGCGTCCGAAGTTTTCGCGATCGGGAAACCCTGGATGCGCGCCTAACGCCACGCCATAGTCAATCCCCCAGCGCACCGACTGCCGCATGGTTTGCGCATCTCCCGCATGAAATCCACAGGCAATGTTTGCCGAACTGACCAGTTTCAGTAACGCTTCATCATTTTCGCCGCCTTCACCCAGATCGGCATTCAGATCAATAATCATGCAGCCTCCACGCCAATTGCTCCAGATAGCGCTGCTGTTCTTGTGCCGCTTGCTGAGCATCGCTCAGCGTACAACGGATGAAATGGATCGGTTCGCCAAGACGGATTTGCGCCAGATGATAAAGATCGGCTTCAATCACGCAGGCGATGCGTGGGTAACCGCCGGTGGTTTGCGCATCGGCCAGCAGCACGATCGGATGACCGCCATGCGGCACCTGCACAACGCCAGGCAGTAAACCATGCGACGACATTTCACGCTGCGTCGTTCGTTGCAGCGCCGGCCCTTGTAGCCGGTATCCCATCCGGTTGCTTTGCGGACTCAGGTGCCAGGGAGTTCGCCAGAATATCTCCTGCGCTTCCTCGCTGAACTCCTGATATTCCGGTCCGGGCAGCGCCCGCACACGGTTTCCAAACAGCAACTGTTTAACCCCTGTTTCCCTGGTTGGCAATCGGGTGGCGGTTCCCAGTAAAAGCTCATCGCCGTCCGCCAGCAAACGTCCGGCGAAACCACCAAAACCCGCCTTTGAATCGGTACTACGCGATCCCAATGCTTCCGGCACATCAATACCGCCTGAGAACGCCAGATAACTGCGCATACCGTGACGTGGTAAATACATTTTCAATATCTGTCCGGCTTTTACGGCAAAACGCCAGCCGGTCCATAACGGTTTGCCATCCAAATCGGCATGGCAGTCGGCCCCGGTCAGCGCCACCCAACAAGGCGACGTAAACGTGGCGACCAATTTTCCCAGCGTAATCTCCAGCGCCGCGGCATCTTCCGCATTGCCGACCAGCAGATTGGCCAGCTTCAGCGCGGGAATATCCAGCGCGCCGGATTGACTGATCCCCAGACGGCGGAAACCCTGTCTGCCAGTATCCTGAACCGAGGTATGCAATCCAGCATGGATGATTTTCAGCATACGCCCTCCTTCTGCGGCACAAAGCGAATGTTATCGCCAGGCCGCAGCAAGGTGGGAGGCATGGTTTGCGGATTGAACAACGTCAACAATGTACGGCCAATCAACTGCCAACCGCCCGGCGTCGCCAACGGATAAATCCCGGTCTGCGCGCCGCCGATGCCCACTGATCCCGCCGCCACCCGCAAACGCGGCTCAGCGCGGCGCGGCATATGCAGCCGTTCATCCAGCCCGCCCAGATAGGCAAAACCCGGTTGGAAACCCAGGAAATAAACGACATATCTGGCGGCGGCATGCGCCTCCACCACCTGCCGTTCGGTCAGGCGGCAATGATGAGCGACGACATCCAGATCCGGCCCGGCCTCGCCGCCGTAAAAGACGGGAACGTCAATATCACGCGGATCGAATATCAGCGACTCGCTCTGTTCCCACCAGCGTTGCAGACGTTCGACAGCATCAAGCGCCACCTGCTGCGGATGCGCCAGCAGCACGGTCAGGTTATTCATGCCGGGAATGGCTTCCAGCACTTCGGCATGATGGTTCAAACGCTCAGCGAGGCCCCAGATACGTTGCTGACTTTGCAACGTCATCGGCGGTTCCAGTTCCAGAACGACTGTTTTCTCGCCCAGCAGATAACACCTTGCTCTTTGCACCTTTTCTCCTGAATGACGCTATCATTGCTTTTTCCTATTATTTGAAAAGCAATAAGGATGCCAACATGATAGAGATTGATCGCTAAAAATGAAAAGCGGCGGTTCCGCCAGCGAACAATACATGCCAGCGGAAAGCACATTGCCGCGCCTTCACCCAATACAAGCCTTGCCGCGCATGATATGCGCCAGCGGACTCGCCATCAGGCCGGGTTGGGAATATCAATAAATGTCACATCCACGTGGTGATGTTGAGCCAACCATTCACCCAACGCGCGAATGCCGCCCCGCTCGGTGGCGTGGTGTCCGGCGGCAAAGAAATTCAGCCTCATTTCACGGGCGATATGAATCGTCTTTTCGGACACTTCGCCGGTGATAAACGCATCAACGCCGAACCTGGCGGCTTGTTCAATAAAGCCCTGACCGCCGCCGGTACACCATGCAATACGTTGTATCTGTTGCGGTGCATTATCCCCACAATGCAGCACAGAACGCCCCAAACGGTTTTCCAGACGGCGACAAAAAGCATCGTTACTCATCGGCTGCGCGAGTTCGCCATAAGGTACTAGCGGTTCAACCATACCCAGCACATTGATATCCAACAGCGCCGCCAGTTGTGCGTTATTGCCTAACAGCGGATGCACATCCAGTGGTAAATGGTAGCCATATAGATTGATATCGTTGACCAGCAGCGTTTTCAAACGATGCCGTTTCATACCGCTGACCACCGGGGACTCGTTTTTCCAAAAATAACCGTGGTGAACCAGTATGGCGTCCGCCTGATGGTCAACCGCCGCATCCAGCAACGCCTGCGACGCCGTTACGCCGGTAACGATACGTTGAACCTCATCGCGCCCTTCCACCTGCAAACCATTCGGCGCATAGTCCTGAAACATCTCGACACTCAGCAATTCATTGATTAGCTTTTCCAAATCATTATTACGCATACTTGCTCTTCTCTTTCTGTTCATTATTTGCCGCGCTCGCGCTTTTAGCGGCTGCAAATGCCGCCAGCGTTTGCTGTCTGGCCGTTTTATGATCGACGATGGGACGGGGATAATTTAACGCACAGCGCTGTTTATCAGCCCAGCGATAAGGTTGATGGATCGCGTTATCCGGCACTTCCGCCAACTCTGGCACAAATTGGCGGATAAACTTACCCTGCGGATCAAAGCGCTCGCCCTGAGTGGTGGGATTGAAAATACGGAAGTACGGCGCGGCATCGGTACCTGTCGAGGCTGCCCATTGCCAGCCGCCATTATTAGCCGCCAAATCGCCGTCCAGCAGGTGCTGCATAAAATAGCGCTCGCCGTGACGCCAATCGATAAGTAAATCTTTTACTAAAAAACTGGCGCAAATCATACGTAAACGATTATGCATCCACCCGGTTTGATTTAACTGCCGCATAGCGGCATCAACGATCGGATAACCGGTTTGTCCCTGTTGCCAGGCGGCCAAATCCTGCGGCGACTGACGCCACTGAATCCCTTGCGTCCAGCGGGTAAACGGTTGGTGTTTGCATAAGGCCGGCCATGCGACCAGCAAATGACGATAAAACTCACGCCAGATCAATTCATTAAGCCAGATAAACGCGCCGCCTTCCCGCCACTCCAGTAGATCAGGACATTCCGCACGCAGGCGATTGAAGCACTGACGCGGCGAAATCACCCCCACCGCCAGATAAGGCGAGAGTTTGCTGGTCCCTGCCAACGCTGGTAGATCGCGCTGTCGATGATAATCCTGCACCTGCTCGCGGCAAAAACGTCTAAGCCGCTGCATCGCGGCCTGTTCGCCCACCGGAAAATCGTGGTCGATAGCCTGTAGGGGATGATTGAAGGGTGCCGGAGCGTGGATGATATCGATCGCCCCGCCGTTTCGGACAGAAGGAGCAGACACAGAGCGGGTGTCCGTTTCCAGCAGACGTTTAATAAACGCCTGGCGGAACGGCGTAAACATCTTAAACATCTCACCGTTTCCGGTCAGCACGCTTCCCGGCGGTAACAGCAAGCTGTCGTCAAAACCGTGGCATACCGCCCGATCCGCCAGCAATATCTCGAGTTGTTGATCGCGCTGACGCTCGTTGATTTCATACTGCCGGTTATAGAACAGATGCGTTACTTGCTGTTGTCGGCAGAATGCCGCCAGCCAGTTCACCGCCTCGGCAAAATCGGGACATTCATGGTAATGAAGCGCTATCCCCTTTTCGGCCAGCGCCTGCTGCACCGCCTTGAGATTTTCCAGCAAGAATGCCGCCTGACGCGCGGGCATATCGTGCCGCCGCCATTGCCTCGGCGTCGCAATGAATACCGCTAGCACCCGCGCCTGCGGATCATCGCAGGCCGCCGCAAGCGCCAGATTATCGGTAATGCGTAAATCGTTGCGCAGCCAGACCAGGTGAGTGCTCATAAATCATCCTCTATCTGTCCGTCAGTGACCATAGCGCAGTCTCAGCGCTTCGGGATAAGGCTCGAAATAGCGCTGCTGCGCCAGATAAGCATCAGGATATTCCGCCATATAATGTTTGAGCAGGGTGATAGGCGCCAGCAAGGGCTGCAAGCCCTGCCGGTAGCGGTCTATCAGTTGGGCCAGTTCCTGCCGTTGCTGGGCGTTGAGTTGACGCCGGAAATAGCCCTGAACATGCATCAGCACATTGGTGTGGTTGCGCCGCGTCGCCGGATGCGCCAGCAGTTTCATCAGCCGCAGACGATATTCCACCATAAACGCCTCCAGCGATCCCCACTCATCAATATCCGCCACAAAGCGGCCCAGCTCACGATATTCTGGCTGCGAATGCGCCAGCAACAACAGCTTATAGCGACTGTGAAAACCAATCAGCGCACTGCGGCTAAGCCCCTGCCGCCAGAGTTGGTGCAATTCATGCAGCGTATAAACCCGCTCAATAAAATTTTCACGTAGCCCTGGATCATGTAAACGTCCGTCTTCCTCCACTGGCAACCAGGGCATCTGGCGCAGCAATTCCTGCGTAAACAAGCCTACGCCGCTTTTACGCGCATTTTTCTGTGATTCGTCATAGACTTTCACCCGTTCCATACCGCAACTGGGCGATTTGGCGCAGACGATATACCCGCACAAATGGGTCAACTGGCTGACTTTCTGCGCTGAAAACGCCCGCATTTTATCTGACACCTCCAGCGGCGAGCCGTTGCTGGCACGCAACGTGAGCGTATTTTCGCCCCCTTTTACCAACCTCAACGCCGGACGAGGCACCGGTAACCCCACCGCCATTTCAGGACAAATCGGCTCAAAACGAAAATAGGGTGCAAGTTGCTCAACGGCAAATGCCAGACGCTTATGTCCCCCATCAAACCGCACCGGATTACCCAGCAGACAGGCGCTGATACCCACCGGAATATGTTCGCACGTCATTCTTCGCCCTTACAGAAGTTTCTCTCTGTTCAGCATAGCGGATTTTGCGCTTTTTCTGTTTAGACGACGGAGAAAATAAGGTAATAAATCATGATATTGACGGAGATTACGGACGAAAAAAACCTCGCCAGAGCAAGGTCGGACAGCGGTTCGCGATTAACCAGGACAAGCCGATGCCACGTAGCGGCATCATGTTGTATCAGTAAAAATCACTGCCCGCAGCTTCGGATTGCGCCATCCATACCGGTTTGTCGCTGGTTTTTACCCATACCCGATGCAGATAGCTGTAAAAACGCGCCCGATCACGACGGAACAGCATCACCGGCAAAGCCACAATGCCGATGAATACGACAGCAATGCGGCGCAGGAAAATACGGTGTAAAGGATAAGCAGTATAGAGTGACATAACGATCCTCCTTTAGGGGACGCCTCACATGAATCATAAAATTGAAGCCGGGATATTGATTAAAATTTTATCGCTTTTAATGAAATTTTACTACTCATCCGACCAGGAAGATTAAATAATCGCCAGATCATTCGTAATTTCGTCATTGAATTACGGAATAGTTAAAAACAAACGCACCACTGGTTAAATTACAGCGCAATAATTGAGGTTATACCGTTTTACGCTCAACATTTACGTCCTCATACTAGTGATTGACAGCCACTCGGCGTAGCATTGCCATTCTGTTTTTCATACCTGTTTTCGGGGAGATATCGTCATGAGCAGTTGGTTACTCTATGCGTTGCTTTCCGCACTATGCGCTGCGCTGGTTGCACTGTTTGGGAAAATTGGTCTGCAAAATCTTGATGCCAACACCGCAACGGCGATCCGTGCCGTCATCATGGCGCTCTTTCTGGTCGGCGTCGTGGTCGCTCAGGGAAAAATCGCGTTGGTGGGTGATATCCTCACCCATAAAAAAGCGCTGCTGTTCATTGTATTGAGCGGCGTGGCGGGCGCGCTGTCATGGCTGTTCTATTTTGTCGCGCTGAAAAACGGCAATGTCGCTCAGGTAGCGCCTATCGATAAGCTGAGCGTGGTGTTTGCCGTGGTGCTGGCGGTGCTACTGCTGGGGGAAAAGATTTCGCTGGTGGCCGGCGCAGGCGTGGCGCTGATTTCAGCAGGCGCGTTAATGGTGGCGTTGGGATAAGGCGCTGCAAGCAGCGCCTGAGTACGATTTAACAGGCAATTTAACTGGCATTCGCCAATACATTACTGACAATCTCCACCGCTTCTTTCTCGATACGTTCCCGGTGCTCAGCGCCGAGGAAACTCTCGCAATAGATCTTGTAAGCTTCTTCCGTACCAGAAGGCCGCGCGGCAAACCAGCCGTTATCGGTCATCACTTTCAACCCGCCGATAGCCGCGCCATTACCCGGCGCCGTCGTCAAGCGGGCAGTGATGGCATCGCCCGCAAGTGTGCTCGCCGACACCTGTTCTGGCGATAGCCTGGACAACGCCGCTTTCTGCGCTTGGGTGGCCGATGCCTGAATACGGTTATAGCTCGGCGCGCCAAAGCGCTGCGCCAGATCGTCATAGTGCTGTTGCGGGTTTTTCCCGGTTACGGCGGTAATTTCCGCCGCCAACAGACACATAATGATCCCGTCTTTATCCGTCGACCACGGCGTACCATCGAAACGCAGGAACGACGCGCCCGCGCTTTCTTCGCCGCCGAAGCCAAAGCTGCCGTCGAACAGACCATCAACAAACCATTTAAAACCGACCGGCACTTCCACCAGCTTACGGCCCAGATCGGCGACGACCCGATCGATCATGGCGCTGGAAACCAGCGTCTTACCAACCGCGACGGATTCTCCCCACTGTGGGCGATGCTGGAACAGGTAATTGATGGATACCGCCAGATAGTGATTCGGGTTCATCAGACCGGCTGGCGTCACGATGCCATGACGGTCATAGTCGGGATCATTGGCAAATGCCAGATCGAATTTGTCACGCAGCGCCAGCAATCCAGCCATTGCCGATACTGACGAGCAGTCCATGCGGATGACGCCATCGTGATCCAGCGTCATAAAGCGGAATGTCTGATCAACGGCATCATTCACCAGCGTCAGATCCAGCTTGTAATGCTCGGCAATGCGCTGCCAGTAAGCGATACCGGAACCGCCCAGCGGATCAACGCCCAGTTTCAGGCCAGCGCGTTGAATGGCCGCCATATCCACTACGCTGGTCAGGCCTTCCACATACGGTTGCACCAGATCCTGTTCGTGCAGATAGCCGCTTTTCCACGCCTGATCCAACGTAATACGTTTTACGTCCCGCAATTCATCCGCCAGCAGCGCATTCGAGCGCTTTTCAACTACGCTGGTGAGATTGGTGTCCGCCGGCCCGCCGTTTGGCGGGTTATATTTGATGCCGCCGTCTTCCGGCGGGTTGTGCGACGGGGTAATCACGATGCCGTCAGCCTGTGCGCCGCCTTGACGGTTATGCGCCAGAATTGCGTTGGAAACCGCAGGCGTCGGCGTAAACCCATTATCCTGCTGAACAATCACATCCACACCGTTGGCGGTCAGCACTTCCAGTACCGAGATGAAAGCGGGTTCAGACAACGCATGCGTGTCTTTGCCAACGTAGCACGGGCCGCTGATGCCCTGCTTTTTACGCTCTTCAGCAATCGCCTGCGCAATCGCCAGAATATGCGTTTCATTAAAACTGTGACGACCTGCACTACCGCGGTGGCCGGAAGTACCAAACTTCACCGCATGGGCAGCATTTCCGACTTCCGGGCGCAAAACATAGTATTGTGACGTTAACTGCGCCACATTGATTAAATCGCTTTGCCGGGTCGGTTGCCCTGCTCTTGGGTGATTAGCCATCGACATTTCTCCCTGACGCTATTGTCAAATAAAGAGTTAGATAGTTCCGCAAACTTTCTCCGCCAGTTCCGCCGGGAACTGCATTGTCAGCATGATGTGCTCAATCATGCCGCGTTTACGACCAGTATTCGTGTTGGTAATAACCCAGTATGGCGTATCCGGAATATGTTTGGGTTTGGTGTGCGTGCCATTCTGAAGTAAGGTTTGCTGATCGCCCGCAAAGTACACTCGCGTGCGGCCATGAAGTGATTCCGTCGCTTGCGCAAATTCCTGCGGCGACAAGGTGTAAAGGGTGGACAGTACCAGCATAAAGCGATTGATTGCCTTAGACTGTTCAGCGTATTCATCCGACAACAGCAACTCGCGCATCATGCGGACCCGATCGCGCGCTCCCGGCGCCGATACCACTTGCGGCTGAGCCATGTCTGCCGGTTCCCGCGCTTGCGGCGCGGCGACCTGACCGGCGGTGAATTTCAGCATACGCCGTAAAATATCCGATGCGCTCTCGCCAATATGCTGTGTGTGACTGGCGATATAACGATAAAGCTCTTCGTCGACCTCAATAGTTTTCATCTTTATCCAGTACTGTTTTATTACCCAAATCAATCGTCACGGAGTATACAAGCGATCAAACACTCGCGAACAGCAACATAGCGCAGACAAGACCAAAAGTCAGATTATGTCCCAATGTCGCCGCCTTTCCTCAAGTGGTAATACCTGTTCTTTTGACGACAGCATAACGTTGTAAAGTCATGATACCCTAAGCGCCTGTCTCTCTGAATGAACTTCACCATGAAATTGAATTATCGCCGGCATTATGTGCATCAGCCACAGGGCAAGCTACCGGTCATCCTTATTCACGGTCTGTTTGGCAACCTGGATAATCTTGGTGTATTAGGCCGGGATCTGCAAAATCAACACGACATTCTACAAATTGATTTACGCAATCATGGTTTGTCCCCCCGCTCACCGCAGATGACCTATCCGGCTATGGCGCAGGATGTTCTGACGGTAATGGACGAATTAAGCATTGATCGCGCTATCATCATTGGTCACTCGATGGGCGGAAAAGTCGCCATGTCGCTTACCGCGCTGATCCCAGCGCGCCTGGAAAAGCTGGTGGCTATTGATATCGCGCCGGTGGATTACAAGATCCGTCGACATGACACTATTTTCACCGCGCTCACGGCAGTCACTGAGGCTGGCGTTAGCGCGCGTTCGGATGCTGCCGGGGTGATGCGGCGTTTTATTAAAGAAGAAGGCGTGATTCAGTTTCTGCTGAAATCATTCCACCAAGGCGAATGGCGCTTTAATGCACCGGTATTGTGGGAACAGTACGAAAATATCGTCGGTTGGCAGGTTGTTCCGCCTTGGCAAGGACCGATCCTGTTTATTCGCGGTGAAAAATCGCCCTATCTGGATGACATTCATCGTGACGCCTTGCTAAGCCAATTTCCCGCCGCCCGCGCCTATGTGATCAGCGGCGCCGGCCACTGGGTACATTCTGAAAAACCGGAAGCGGTTTTACGTGCCATTCATCGTTTTCTAGATGCGGGTTAGTCAGCCAGGCCTTCCCATGCGGGATTCAACGCAAACGGTCACAGTTAACCATTGTCGCCGTCAGTGCGGCTGGGGTATGATGGCGCCCGCAGTGGAGGGACGGCTGATTCACAGCCACAAGCATTGTAACCACATCATCAAAATGCATGCCTCATATACCCCCCGGATTTCATGCAACAAGCAGATCAGATACAGGTTGTATGAAAGAGAAAGGAGGCAAGATTGTGTGCATTTTGGTCCGAATACCTTGCAGCATCATTACCTTATGGCAAAAGAACAAACGGATCGCACCACGCTTGATCTATTCGCAGATGAGCGTCGCCCAGGCCGCCCGAAGACCAATCCGCTTTCACGTGATGAACAGCTAAGAATCAATAAGCGCAACCAACTGCGACGCGATAAAGTACGCGGATTGCGCCGTATTGAATTAAAAATCAACAACGAAGCGGTGGAGATACTGAATAGTCTGGCAGAGCAACGGAATATCAGCCGTAGCGAACTGATTGAGCAAATACTATTAGCTCAATTGGCTGAAAAAACAGCCTGAAATAGCGATTTTCGGGAGTTTGGTGCGGTGTCATCCCTGACACCGAAAAACCACACTCAGAATTTTTCCCAATTATCCTTACTGGACGGCAGTGCTTTTCTGGCAGACGTAGCGGCTACCGCTTTCGGCGCCTGCGCTGATTTTGCCACAGTTAGCGATTGTGAATGCCGCTCGGACAGTTGAAATAGCGATACCGTCTGGTTCAGCAACGCGGCCTGCTCTTCCAGCGACAATGCGGCGGCGGAAGCCTGTTCCACCAACGAGGCGTTTTGTTGCGTTACGCTATCCATTTCCGCGATAGCCTGGCCGACCTGCGCAATCCCTTTGCTCTGCTCTTCCGAAGCGGATGCGATTTCTCCCATGATGTCGGTCACGTTGGTTACCGCCCGCACAATCTCATGCATGGTGTCGCCGGCATCGGCAACCAGAGTCGATCCACTATCCACGCATCGAACCGACTCGGCAATCAGCCCTTCAATCTCTTTCGCCGCCTGAGCGCTGCGCTGCGCCAGACTACGAACCTCTCCGGCAACCACGGCAAAACCACGCCCTTGCTCACCGGCTCGTGCGGCTTCCACCGCGGCGTTAAGCGCAAGGATATTCGTCTGGAAGGCAATGCCGTTAATTACGGTAGTGATCTCGGCGATCTTGCGTGAACTACCGGAAATTTCCGACATGGTTTTCACTACGTTTTCAACGATATCTCCGCCTTTCCTGGCGGTGGTAGACGCTTGCAACGCCAACTGGCTGGCATGACTGGCGTTTTCCGCGTTCTGCTTCACCGTCGCCGTCAATTGTTCCATGCTGGCCGCCGTTTCTTCCAATGCGGAAGCTTGCTGCTCGGTGCGTGACGACAAATCGTTATTGCCCGCCGCAATTTCTGACGCGCCTTGATAAATAGAGTCAGTGCTGCCGCGGATAGTGCTGACCGTATTTGCCAGGCTTGCTTGCATTTCGCGCAGCAACGGAAACAATTTACCCACACAGTTACGGCCAAAATCAATAATTGGCTTACCTAACTGACCGGAAGCAATGACGCTGAAATGATCACGTAGAACATCCAATGGGCGAACCAGATAGATCAACAGATAGCGGTCCGTCAAGAACAACATCACCAGACCGATAATCAAACCAGCCAGCAAAATGTTTTGACCGATCGAGGTAATTTGTTCAAACCTCACCCCCGCTGCGGCAAACTTTTCTGAAGCGGCTTTATTAAACGCGGATAAAGATACGCCAAACTGACGACTTAACGGCGGGACCACACTTTTGGCGTGCTCCTGATAATCGTCCAAAGCATTGGCGACAGCCTTTTGATAAAGCGGCTCTACGCCCTCTGCAATCAAAATATTCCAGTCACGTCTGACCGCCTGCACCAACGCGTGATCCAGACCGGCATGGTCGATGGTATTGAAGGTGGCTAAATCAGCTTTTAAGCTATTCAGCGCGCTCAAAGCGGATGTTTGTTCCTTATCCGCCGAAGCGCTATCGCCGCTGCGACGATAATCAACCGCCCGCGACAAACGTGTGACCATACGAAAATATTGATCGTTACCCTGATTCACAAAATTCATGTTCTGCACCAGCAGGCTGCTGGTCTTGGATGTCGTCGTCATCTCTTTAAAAGAGAACATGGTATAGATTGAGACACCGCCCCATAACACACAAAAAGTGCCTAATACCCACAGCATGGCCGTTCTAATGGCGATGTTCTTTAATAATTTCATAGCTCACTCCAGACCTAGGCAGAAAATAATAAGAATGGTTTTTGATCGTTAATCAAAAGACAGTATGCATTCCATGAATATGCATCTCTCTTCTGTGTTCCGTTTCATTGTGTTGACAATAAAAGGCTCACGCTGACTAATCGACAAAACTCAGAAAATATTTAGAGTCGAATATCTCTTCCCTCAATCTATTTTCGAATTCGTGAATTAGGTCATATAGCAGAACATTAAACTATTTAAATATCAATGAACTGGAGAATGGCGTCGACATTTACACAAACCTTACTTAAGATGCGGAAATTTCCCTTTATCGGCCTGGCGGGATTTGGCAGGACGAGGTATAAAGCGCCGAATGAACACTTTCAATTTCATACTAAAAAAGACTGAGGTGATAATTTAGACCCACAATCAGTTAGTCTGAAACATATAAAATTAAAATGGCATTTCATTATGACTTAAGTACAAAATAAAAAATATAACGCCATGTTTTTCATGTATACCATGCTAATTTTTTTTGCTGACTAATACGCCGATAAAAAGAATTAGTGAATTTTAGACACTGAACTCTGATATATCGATGCTACTTATCTACCCGTCCCCTCTGCCACTATCGCCTTGAATATAGTGGGATTCGGCGATAACACGCCGAAGCGGAAAAAATCCCGCCCAATTTACTTCTCCTTACCGATACGAGTTTCTCATGCTGTTTGTGTCTGCTATCATGAGGCGATTAAGTGGGTGAAATATCGCACCATACCATTAAGAATCAAGAGGTTATTTAATTCATGGCACTGATAGGCATTTTCTTTGGCAGTGATACTGGCAATACTGAGAACATTGCCAAGACGATCCAACAGCAACTGGGCGCCGACGTTGCTGAAGTTCATGACATCGCCAAAAGCAGTAAAGAAGATCTTGAAGCTTTCGATATTCTGCTGTTGGGCATTCCGACCTGGTATTATGGCGAGGCCCAATGTGACTGGGACGACTTTTTCCCAACACTGGAAGAGATCGATTTCAACGGCAAACTGGTTGCCTTGTTTGGCTGTGGCGATCAGGAAGATTATGCGGAATATTTCTGTGATGCTATGGGCACCATCCGTGACATCATCGAGCCACGCGGCGCGACCATCGTCGGTCACTGGCCGACAGAAGGCTATTACTTCGAAGCCTCCAAAGGGCTGGCTGATGACAGCCATTTCATCGGTCTGCCCATTGACGAAGATCGTCAACCTGAACTGACCAGCGAGCGCGTAACCGCCTGGGTGAAACAGATCAGCGAAGAACTGAGCCTGAAGGACTTGGTTGGTTAAGGTTATTCTTTGGCCCTGATGACATGATCAGGGCCAGATCAATAGGAAAAACCTTTCTTTATAATTGATACATTTTTTTAACTTCCCTTCATAAACCTGTACAATAATCCTATCGGTTTTGTACGTGCATTGAGTTTCCCCATTTACCAACAACAGATTGCGTCGTATACCTGTAGTCATTGTGGGAACACTTTTGTTAACATTCCCTTGTTTTCATTTTGAATGCACGGTTCTATAATTGAGACGCTATTACATTTTTGAGCCGACCGATGTTATAGGCTAGATAGCCTCCATTGAATAAGTAAGCAACAGGACTAAATCCGCATGACTGACAACAACACCGCATTAAAGAAGGCCGGCCTGAAAGTCACTCTTCCAAGACTGAAGATCCTGGAAGTATTGCAGGCCCCGGAGTGCCATCACGTCAGTGCGGAAGATTTATATAAAAAACTGATTGATATGGGTGAAGAGATTGGTCTGGCGACCGTCTATCGCGTGCTCAATCAGTTTGATGATGCTGGCATCGTAACTCGCCATAATTTTGAAGGTGGTAAATCAGTTTTTGAACTGACTCAGCAACATCATCATGACCATCTGATTTGCCTGGATTGTGGCAAAGTCATTGAATTTCGGGATGAATATATTGAAGCGCGCCAGCGTGAGATCGCCGAAAGACATAATATCAAACTGACAAACCACAGTTTGTATCTGTATGGTCAGTGTAGTGAAGGGGATTGCCGTGAAGACGAAACCCTACACGACGCAAAAAGATAAATCGACCGCTTAAAAAATAAAACCGCCGCGGCGGTTTTATTTTTCTTCAGCAAAAAGCTTAGCCTACCCAGGTATCACGCAAGCCGACCGTGCGATTAAACACCAGATGCGCCTGACTTGAATAAACCCGATCGGCACAGAAATAGCCTTCCCGTTCAAACTGATAGGCCTTTTCTACTTCAGCCTGCGCCAGACTGCTTTCGACAAATCCGAGAACAACCTTTAGTGAATCGGGGTTAATGGTGGACAGAAAATCATCCGCCGCCGCCGGATTCGCTACGCTGAACAAACGATCGTACAGGCGGAATTCCGCGGGCAGCGCATGCACCACTGACACCCAGTGAATAACGCCTTTCACTTTGCGTCCGTCAGCCGGATCTTTACTCAGCGTATCGGGATCATAGCTGCAATAAATAGCGGTGATTGTCCCCTGCTCATCTTTTTCTATCCGGTTGGCCCTGACCACGTAAGCATTACGTAGACGAACTTCCTTGCCCAGCACCAGACGTTTGTATTGCTTATTGGCTTCTTCACGGAAGTCGGCGCGATCAATATAAATCTCGCGGCTGAACGCCACCTGACGCGTGCCCATCTCCGGCTTATTCGGATGATTTGGCATCGTCACCCACTCTTCATGGTCTGAAGACAGGTCTTCAATGATCAGCTTCACCGGATCCAGCACGGCCATGGCGCGCGGCGCATTTTCGTTCAGATCGTCGCGAATACAGGATTCCAGCGCCGCCATTTCGACATTGTTGTCCTGTTTGGTGACGCCGATACGTACACAGAACTCACGGATAGAGGCCGCACTATAACCACGACGACGCAAACCGGAAATGGTCGGCATACGCGGGTCGTCCCAGCCCTCGACAATCTTTTCCTCGACCAACAGGTTCAGCTTACGCTTGGACATGATGGCGTATTCAAGATTCAGACGTGAAAACTCATACTGACGCGGATGGCAAGGGATCGTAATGTTGTCCAGCACCCAATCATACAAACGCCGATTATCCTGAAATTCCAGCGTACACAGAGAATGCGTCACGCCTTCCAGCGCATCGGAAATGCAGTGAGTAAAATCATACATCGGATAGATGCACCACTTGTTGCCGGTCTGATGATGTTCGGCAAACTTAATACGATAGAGAACCGGATCGCGCATCACGATAAACGACGATGCCATATCAATCTTGGCGCGCAGACAGGCGGTGCCTTCGGCAAAACCACCGTTACGCATTTTTTCAAACAACGCGAGGTTTTCCTGTACGCTGCGGTTACGATAAGGGCTTTCCTTCCCCGGCGACGTCAGCGTACCGCGGTATTCCCGGATCTGTTCTGGCGTCAGTTCATCCACATAAGCCAGTCCTTTAGTAATCAACTCCACCGCATACTGGTGCAGTTGATCGAAATAATCGGAAGAATAGCGAACATCGCCGCTCCATGAGAAACCCAACCACTTCACGTCACGTTTGATTGACTCAACGTATTCAATATCTTCTTTAACCGGGTTGGTATCGTCAAAACGCAGGTTGCACTGCCCCTGATAATCGCGGGCAATACCAAAGTTCAGGCAGATAGCCTTCGCGTGACCGATATGCAGATAGCCGTTAGGCTCCGGCGGAAAACGCGTCTGGATATGGTCATGCTTACCGGATGCCAAATCTTCATCAATAATCTGACGAATAAAGTTAGTTGGGCGGGCTTCGGCCTCACTCATGTTTGATTCCTCAATGCGACAACGACATATAACCGCTAATGATCCAATAAGCTACGTCGGGAAACAACCGTTAGTTTCATTAAATTATCCATGATGAAAAAAAACGGGATGAGACGCTGATCTCACCCCGTAAACTTAACCTGCGTCCGTCAGCCTTTATTGCGCTGACCGATATAACGCAAACACCATTCGTATTGGCGCAGGCTACTGTTTGACGTTCTTTAGTGCAGCTGCAATGGATTCCGCCCGCGTCCCCACCACAATCTGCACGCTTTGCTTATTCAGACGGATAACGCCCGCCGCGCCAAGCCGTTTTGCCTCGGCATCATCAACCAGCGCGGAATCAACGACATTCAGACGCAAACGCGTAATACAGGCATCAATCCCCACCAGATTGTCTTTGCCGCCAAGCGCTTGCAGATAGCCGCGCGCCAATTGCTCGGTATCCTGGCTGGCGGATGTCGCCGGCATCGTACTGACGTTATATCCATCCGCCTCGCTGCCACTGACAGAGAGCTCACGTCCCGGCGTCAGCAAATTGAAGCGGGTGATGGTAAAACGGAATACCAGATAGTAAACGACGAAGAACACCAGCCCTTGCGGTATCAGCATATACCAGTGCGTTGCCAGCGGGTTACGCGACGACAACACCATATCCACCAGACCGGCGCTAAAACCAAAACCGGCCATCCATTGCATGCTGGCCGCAATGAACACGGAAATCCCGGTAAGCAGCGCATGCAGGAAATACAGTACGGGCGCGACAAACATAAAGGAGAACTCAAGCGGTTCAGTGATCCCGGTGAAAAAGGAAGCAAAGGCCGCCGCCAGCATAATCCCGGCGACGTTGTTCTTATTCTCAGGGCGCGCGCAGTGATAAATCGCCAGCGCCGCCCCTGGCAGACCAAACATCATAATCGGGAAGAACCCGGCCTGATAACGTCCGGTGATCCCCGCAACCGCTTTACCCGCATCAATAGACTGCTGTCCGGCAAGGAAATTCGGTATGTCGTTAATACCGGCGACATCAAACCAGAACACCGAGTTCAGCGCATGGTGCAAACCAACAGGGATCAGCAGCCGGTTAAAGAACGCATAAATTCCAGCGCCCGCCGACCCTAATTGCTGGATATGTTCGCCAAAAGTCACCAACGCATTATAAATAGTCGGCCACACATACATTAAAATGAAGGCAACCAGAATCATCAGGAACGATGTCAGAATGGGAATTAGACGGCGTCCACTAAAGAATGACAGCGCTTTCGGTAGTTCCACCTGACTAAAGCGGTTATACAATTCCGCTGAAATAATCCCCACCAGAATACCGATAAACTGGTTCTCAATTTTCCCGAAAGCTGCAGGAACCTGATCGAGCGGGATCTTTTGAATCATCGAAACCGCCGCCGGCGAGCAGAGCGTGGTCAGCACCAGATAACCGACAAACCCGGTCAACGCGGCGGCGCCATCTTTATCTTTCGACATGCCATACGCGATACCCACGGCAAACAACACCGCCATATGTTCGATAATAGCCGCCCCTGATTTGATAAACAGGGCGGCCAACGCATTTTCGCCGCCCCAGCCCACCGGATCAATCCAGTAGCCGATGCCCATCAGAATGGCGGCAGCAGGCAGCGTCGCGACTGGCACCATCAACGCCCGCCCAACTTTTTGTAAATAGCTAACGATACTCACCTTTCCCTCTCTTCCCCTAAGGGGCAAACAAAACTGCCGTTTAGACTTGCTCACTGCCGGGTCAAACCATAGAGCATGGCTTTGGCATCGAGTGTAAGAAAAATATTTCGCTACGCAAATTAAACCCCGGAATTATGTGATAACAATCACTAAAAATTCGCATACAAAAAATTTATACCTGAATAAAACGCCAACTTATTTCAAGATTAAAAAAAACAAGGTAGACTGATTTTAGCTCAGAACTAAACCGCGCCGCTCGCGCGATTTACGCTATAACGTGTTTAACCTCGCAGGAAAATCAGGAGATCGTTGATGAGACTCATCCCACTGACCACCGCGGCGGATGTCGGCAAATGGTCCGCCCGCTATATCGTCGGGAAAATCAATGCCTTCAATCCCAGTGCGGATCGGCCTTTCGTGCTGGGGTTGCCGACCGGCAGTTCACCGCTGGCAGCCTATAAATCCCTGGTGGAAATGCATCAAGCCGGACAGGTGAGCTTTAAGCATGTCGTTACCTTCAATATGGATGAATATGTTGGTCTGCCAGCCGATCACCCGGAAAGCTACCATACCTTCATGTATCAGAATTTTTTCAATCACGTTGATATTCCGCGTGAAAACATTAACCTGTTGAACGGTAACGCCGAAGACATCACCGCAGAATGTCACCGCTATGAAGAGAAAATTCAGTCCTATGGCAAAATTCATCTCTTTATGGGCGGTGTGGGCAATGACGGACATATCGCCTTCAATGAACCCGCGTCTTCTCTCGCTTCCCGTACCCGAATCAAAACGCTGACGGAAGAAACTCGTATCGCCAATTCCCGCTTCTTTGGCGGCAATGTCGATTTGGTGCCAAAATTCGCGCTGACTGTTGGCGTCGGCACCTTGCTGGATGCCGAAGAAGTGATGATTCTGGTAACCGGACGCAACAAGGCGCAGGCGTTACAGGCGGCAGTGGAAGGAAACGTCAACCATATGTGGACCATCAGTTGCCTGCAACTTCACGCCAAAGCGCTAATGGTTTGCGATGAACCTTCCACGATGGAGCTAAAAGTTAAAACTGTTAAATATTTCCGTGAGTTAGAAGCGGAAAACATGAAAAATCTTTAATCTGTAGCCAGGAGTTGATGATGTTCGCTTTAACAAATGGCCGGATTTTTACCGGTCACCAGGTTCTGGATAACCATGCCGCCGTGATTGCCAACGGATTGATCGAGGATATCCGTCCGATTGCCGACCTTCCCGCCGGACTGCCGCAACGCGATGTTGGCGGCGCATTTATCGCCCCCGGATTTATTGATCTCCAATTGAATGGTTGCGGCGGCGTCCAGTTCAACGATTCACTGGATGCGATTTCCGTCCAAACGCTGAAAATCATGCAGCAAACCAATCAGCAATCAGGCTGCACCAGTTTTTTGCCGACGCTTATCACCTCCAGCGATACGTCCATGAAGCAGGCCGTGGAGGTGATGCGCGCCTATCTAACGCAACACCGTCATCAGGCGTTGGGTTTACACCTTGAAGGCCCGTGGTTGAACATGATTAAAAAAGGCACGCATGACGCCGCATTTATTCGCCAGCCAACGCAAGAACTGGTTGATTTCCTGTGTCAAAACGCTGATGTCATTACAAAAATCACGCTGGCGCCGGAAAAAGTCAAACCATCGGTCATTCATCAACTCACCGCTGCGGGCATCGTAGTTTCAGCAGGGCATTCCAACGCGACCTGGGCGCAGGCCAAACAAGGTTTTGCCGCAGGCATCCGCTTCGCCACCCATCTGTTCAACGCCATGCCTTATCTGACAGGGCGTGAACCCGGTCTGGTCGGCGCAGTCTACGATGCGCCGGAAGTCTATTGCGGGGTTATCGCCGATGGTTTGCACGTCGACTGGGCGAACATCCGCAACAGTAAACGGATCAAAGGCGACAAACTGGTGCTGGTCACCGACGCCACCGCACCAGCAGGCGCGGATATTGATCAGTTCATTTTTGCCGGTAAAACCATATACTACCGCAACGGACTCTGTGTGGATGACAACGGCACCTTAAGCGGCTCCGCCCTTACGATGATTGAAGCGGTGCGCAACAGCGTGGAACATGCCGGTATTGCGCTGGATGAAGCGATCCGTATGGCGACGCTCTACCCTGCTCGCGCCATCGGCATAGACAAACAGTTAGGCAGTATCGAAAGCGGTAAGGTCGCCAATCTGGTGGTTTTCAATCGCGATTACCATATTCTCAACACCCTGGTTAACGGCGACGAGGTGTTTACGCCAATAAAACGTTGATTACAAAACATTGATTACAAGCGAGTAACTTTTTCATGACCACAGGCGGACAAGCGCAAATAGGGAACATTGATCTGGTTAAGCAATTGAACAGCGCGGTCGTGTACCGCCTGATTGACCAGCATGGTCCCATCTCACGGATACAGATTGCCGAACAGAGCCAGCTTGCCCCCGCCAGCGTCACGAAAATTACCCGCCAGCTTCTGGAGCGCGGGCTGATTAAAGAAGTCGATCAACAGGCATCCACCGGCGGCAGACGCGCTATCTCCATTGTCACCGAAACCCGTCCTTTTCATGCCGTTGCCGTTCGGCTTGGCCGCCTCGACGCCACCATTGCGTTGTACGATCTCCAGGGAAAATCGCTGGCGGAGGAACATTATGATCTGCCGGAAAAAACGCAGGAAACACTGGAAACCGCGTTGTTCAAGGCAATCAATCACTTTATCGATAGCCACCAGCGCCGTATCCGCGAACTGATCGCCATCTCCGTTGTTCTGCCGGGATTGGTTGATCCCAATGCGGGCATTATCCGTTACATGCCGCATATCAACATCAACAACTGGCCGCTGGCCGAAAACCTGCAACGCCGTTTCCACGTCACCAGCTTTGTCGGGCACGATATTCGCAGTCTGGCGTTGGCGGAACACTATTTCGGCGTCACGCATGACGCCCTAGACTCCATTCTGGTGCGCGTCCATCGCGGAACCGGCGCCGGTATTCTGGTCAACGGACAGATCTTTCTTGGCAATAGCCGCAACGTTGGGGAGATCGGTCATATCCAGATTGATCCATTAGGAGAACGTTGTCACTGTGGTAATTTCGGCTGTCTGGAAACCGTGGTCGCCAACGCCGCTATTGAACAGCGGGTACTGCACTTATTACAGCAGGGCTACCCCAGCAAAATTTCCCCCGACAACTGCACCATTACGGCCATCTGCAAGGCCGCTAACCGGGGTGATACGCTGGCCAGGGAAGTCATTGAACACGCAGGGCAATATCTGGGCAAAGCGGTTTCTATCGCCATCAACCTGTTCAATCCACAGAAAGTGGTGATTGCCGGTGAAATTACGCAAGCCGACAAGATCCTGCTGCCGGCCATACAGCGCTGCATCAATACCCAGGTCTTGAAAGATTTCCGTATCAATCTGCCCATAGAAGTCTCCAGCCTGAGCTATCTTTCCGCGATCGGCGCTTTTGCGCTGGTAAAGCGTGCTATGTTGAATGGCGTTTTGCTGCAACATTTGCTGGAAAATCACTGATTATCGAATTTTCCCTCTCATACCGGATTATGTGATCTCTAAAAATCCGGCGATTACATTGCATTAACTTATGGATTACTCATCAAATTGCGATATAAATTATCGAAACATCGGCAAGATGGCTTTTTTTATTAGATGATATTGAATTATGGTGGCGTTTTGATGCTAAATCATTGGCAATGTCACAGCATCTGTAATCAGGATGCGGAAACACGGAATGCTCGGTTTGCTCCGTGAATCATATCTGGCTAATTTGAAACCTGACTAAATCTGAAATAAAGCTGCGCTTGGCGATACAAGCGAACTGAGGGAGTAACTTATGTGTTCTATTTTCGGTGTGCTTGATCTCAAGACCGATCCGGTTGAATTGCGTAAAAAAGCGCTGGAGTCATCACGTTTAATGCGTCACCGCGGACCTGACTGGTCTGGCGTTTATGCCGGCGACAAAGCGATTCTGGCGCATGAACGTCTGTCTATCGTTGACGTGAACACCGGTGCTCAACCGCTGTACAACGCAGCACACACTCATGTTCTGGCCGTTAACGGTGAAATTTACAACCATCAGGCATTGCGTCAGCAATACGCCGACCGTTACGCGTTCCAGACTGGTTCCGACTGTGAAGTGATCCTGGCGCTGTATCAGGAAAAAGGCCCGGCGTTTCTCGATGATCTGCGCGGCATGTTCGCCTTCGCTCTCTATGACATCGAACAAGACGCCTATCTGATTGGCCGTGACCACCTGGGCATCATCCCGCTTTACATGGGCTATGATGAACACGGCAACTTCTATGTCGCTTCTGAAATGAAAGCGCTGGTTCCGGTATGCCGCACGATTAAAGAATTTCCGGCTGGCAGCTATTTGTGGAGCAAAGACGGAGAAATCCGCGAATATTATCGTCGTGACTGGTTCGATTACGAAAACGTAAAAGACAACGAAACCGACGCCGATGCGCTGCGTGAAGCGCTGGAAGAATCCGTGAAAAGCCACCTGATGTCTGATGTCCCATACGGCGTACTGTTGTCTGGCGGGCTGGACTCTTCCGTTATCTCCGCCATCACAAAAAAATACGCCGCTCGTCGCGTCGAGGACGATGAGCGCAGCGAAGCCTGGTGGCCGCAGTTACACTCCTTTGCCGTTGGTCTGGAAGGTTCCCCGGACTTGAAAGCCGCTCAGGAAGTGGCCGACCACCTGGGTACGGTTCACCACGAAATCCACTTCACCGTACAAGAAGGTCTGGATGCGATTCGCGATGTCATTTATCACATCGAAACCTATGATGTGACCACCATCCGCGCCTCAACGCCGATGTACCTGATGTCTCGCAAAATCAAAGCGATGGGCATCAAAATGGTCTTATCCGGTGAGGGTGCGGATGAAGTATTCGGCGGCTACCTGTATTTCCATAAAGCGCCGAACGCCAAAGAGTTCCACGAGGAAACCGTGCGTAAATTGCTGGCGCTGCATCAGTACGATTGCGCCCGCGCCAACAAAGCGATGTCCGCCTGGGGCGTAGAAGCGCGTGTACCGTTCCTGGATAAAAAATTCCTGGATGTGGCTATGCGTATCAACCCGCGCGACAAGATGTGCGGCAATGGCAAAATGGAAAAACACATTGTGCGCGAGTGCTTTGAATCATATCTGCCGCACAGCGTTGCATGGCGCCAGAAAGAGCAGTTCTCTGACGGCGTGGGCTACAGCTGGATTGATACACTGAAAGAAGTCGCCGCCCAGCAGGTGACCGATCAGCAGATGGAAACCGCACACTTCCGCTTCCCGTACAACACGCCGACCTCCAAAGAAGGCTATCTGTACCGTGAAGTTTTTGAAGAGTTATTCCCGGTGCCTAGCGCGGCTGAATGTGTTCCTGGCGGCCCGTCTGTCGCCTGTTCTTCCGCCAAAGCGATTGAGTGGGATGAGTCCTTCAAAAAGATGGATGATCCGTCAGGGCGCGCTGTTGGCGTACACCAGTCCGCCTACCAATAACCTGATTTATTCGTACTACGAAACGGGCCGTCAGCGGCCCGTTTTTCTATTTGATTTTTCATCGCGGCCCGCTTTTTGACGCTTTTCTCACCATACTGTTCACAACCCAAACAAACGGCCCTGAGTAAGCGTTTTTCGGGAAAAAATTTGTTGACGCAATTAGGCCAACTACGCATAATGCGCCCCGCAACGCCGATGAAGGTGACGCGGAAAAGATGGCTACGTAGCTCAGCTGGTTAGAGCACAGCACTCATAATGCTGGGGTCACAGGTTCGATTCCCGTCGTAGCCACCATCTTTTTTGCGGGAGTGGCGAAATTGGTAGACGCACCAGATTTAGGTTCTGGCGCCGCAAGGTGTGCGAGTTCAAGTCTCGCCTCCCGCACCATTACTTTCACGGTTTGACATCGCTTTTCGAAGCTTGATAGTGTTTTGTTATTGATTGGGGTATCGCCAAGCGGTAAGGCACCGGTTTTTGATACCGGCATTCCCTGGTTCGAATCCAGGTACCCCAGCCATCTTCATCACATCTGCTGAAAAATTCGCTGTCCTGTTGGGGTATCGCCAAGCGGTAAGGCACTGGTTTTTGATACCAGCATTCCCTGGTTCGAATCCAGGTACCCCAGCCATCTAATTGATGTTAAAGATTTTTATTGAAACGCCATCAGATTAGCAGTAAAATCTGGCTACGTAGCTCAGCTGGTTAGAGCACAGCACTCATAATGCTGGGGTCACAGGTTCGATTCCCGTCGTAGCCACCACATTTTTGGGGTATCGCCAAGCGGTAAGGCACCGGATTCTGATTCCGGCATTCCGAGGTTCGAATCCTCGTACCCCAGCCAAATAAAGCTGGTAAAACAGCAGGATACGGGGCGATAGTCGCAAGACGTCGCCCCGTTTTCTTATGTGTGGCGGCAACGTGGCGATAAAAGTTTGCAGTTGCGTAACCATTTTTTACCGCCACCGAAACGAGCAACTGAATATCTTACAATGGCGCCGTCACGCTGTCTTATCAGCAGCCAGCGCGACGCTTTAAACAAGCAATACGCTAAACGCCTATCGCGTACTTCAATGCTTGCTGTTTTAACTTACCGGCTCGCTGGGCGACCATCAACGCCAGATTACGAGCCAAACCCAACGGCGGCAGCGCGTTGCTGAACGCGTTGTAGAACACATCCATACCGCTTTGCATCAGCAGGTTGTCTGGCTTGCGACGATGCTGGTAACGGCGCAGCACCGGTTCGGAAAACCATTCTTCTCCGGCGTCGCGAGCGCTGATCAACACATCCAGCAAGGTTTCCACATCGCGATAGCCCAGATTCACCCCTTGGCCCGCCAGGGGATTGATGGTGTGCGCGGCATCGCCCAACAGGGCCAGTCCGGGCTGAACATAGGTCTGCGCATGACGGCGTATCAGCGGAAACGACCCCGCGGCATGAGATTTGACCGGTCCCAAACGCTCAGGAAACGCCGCCGCAATTTCTTTATCCAACTGCGCCAGCGGCATTGCCTGAAGCTGGCGAATCCGCTGCGGACTGTCATACCAGACCAGCGATCCCCAGCGGTCAAACAGCGGCAGAAACGCGCGCGGCCCCGCGGGCGTAAACTGCTGCCAGGTGGCATCCTGTTGCGGATAACCCATTTCGACGCTGATTAACATGCAGGACTGTCGATACTGCCAGCCGCTGATGCCAATACCAGCCCACTGACGTATCCTGGAATTAGCGCCATCCGCCCCCAGCACCAGAGACGTCGTCAGCGTCTGCCCATCATCAAGTTGCAGGCGCCAGCCCTGCCCGGTGTGTTGCAGGCTTTCCGGCGTCGCGGGGCAATAGCGCCGGCAATTAGCCTCTTCACACAAACTTTCCCACAGCGCCAGTTGCAGGACCCGGTTTTCCACCATGAATCCCAACTCCGGTAAATGGATCTCCGCCGCATCAAACACCACACGGGCATTCTCCCATTCCCAGGTTTCGAGACGTCGATACGGCGCACTGCGCATCCGTTCGACCCGCTGCCAGACGCCAAGCTGTTTCAGCAATGCAACAGAGGCATAACCCACCGCAGAAATGCGCAGATCGGGCGCGCTGTCAATATCGAAAGAGGCAGGCGCATCCTGTTCGATAACCGCAACCTGAAAACCATTCCGGGCCAGACCCAATGCGGCGGCGGCACCGACCATTCCGCCCCCGACAACAATCGCATCATAATGCATACCGGTTCATCCCTCTCTGGCTATCATCGTTAACACCCGTGAAAATACATAAAAACAGTGTACTGGATTTCGATTTAACTTTTCCGAAAAGCGGTTAGTTTATAAAAGTGAGGACGTTAAAAATTTGACCGTTTTCAGGCTCTGGTCACAACGTCGGCGAACGATTACAATACCCGCCCCGTATCAAGGGAATCTTTCCTACCCGTACTGAGTAATGGCAAGTCGATGATAAAAAAACTGCATATTAAAACCTGGGGCTGTCAGATGAACGAATACGATTCATCGAAGATGGCTGATTTACTGGAAAGTACGCACGGTTATGAACTAACCGAGGTCGCGGAAGAGGCCGATGTTCTGCTGCTCAACACCTGTTCAATCCGTGAGAAGGCGCAGGAAAAGGTCTTTCATCAACTTGGCCGCTGGAAGGCGCTGAAAGATCTCAATCCCAATCTGATTATTGGCGTTGGTGGTTGCGTGGCCTCACAGGAAGGCGAGCATATCCGCGAACGCGCGCACTATGTCGATGTGATTTTTGGCCCGCAAACGCTGCACCGCCTGCCGGAAATGATTAACCACGTTCAGGGAACGCGCAGCCCGGTTGTGGATATCAGCTTCCCTGAAATCGAGAAATTTGACCGTCTGCCGGAACCGAAAGCGGAAGGACCGACGGCATTCGTCTCCATTATGGAAGGTTGCAATAAATATTGTACATTTTGTGTCGTCCCTTATACGCGCGGCGAAGAGGTCAGTCGCCCATGTGATGACGTACTGTTTGAAATTGCGCAATTAGCTGAACAAGGCGTGCGTGAAGTCAACCTGCTTGGGCAGAACGTTAATGCCTACCGTGGCGCGACCTACAACGGCGACATCTGCTCCTTTGCCGAACTGTTGCGTCTGGTCGCCGCCATCGACGGTATCGACCGCATTCGCTTCACCACCAGCCATCCGATAGAGTTTACCGACGACATTATCAGCGTGTATGAAGACACGCCCGAACTGGTAAGCTTCCTTCATCTGCCGGTGCAAAGTGGTTCTGACCGCGTGCTGACCATGATGAAACGCCGCCATACCGCGCTCGAATACAAAGCGATTATCCGTAAACTGCATCGTGCGCGGCCCGGCATCCAGATCAGTTCCGATTTTATTATCGGCTTCCCTGGCGAAACACAGGCTGATTTCGAGCAGACCATGAAACTGATCGCCGACGTTAACTTCGATATGAGTTTCAGTTTTATCTACTCCCCCCGTCCGGGAACGCCTGCCGCGGATATGGTCGACGATGTGCCGGAAGAAGAAAAAAAGCAGCGCCTGTATATTTTGCAGGAACGCATCAGCCAACAGGCGATGCAATACAGCCGCCGCATGCAAGGCACCATTCAGCGAATTCTGGTTGAAGGCACGTCGCGCAAAAGCGTGATGGAACTGTCTGGACGCACGGAAAACAACCGCGTCGTCAATTTTGAAGGCACGCCGGACATGATTGGCAAATTCGTCGATGTGGAAATCGTGGACGTTTATCCGAACTCGCTGCGCGGTATCGTCGTCCGTACCGAAGATCAGATGGATCTGCGCGTTCATGAGTCGCCATCCGCGGTCATTGCCCGCACACGCAAAGAAAACGAAATCGGCGTCGGCATCTACCAGCCATAAACCGTATAGCGTTTTCACGCTCTTTTCTCTGGGTGGCATTGCCACCCTTTTTCATGCTGTTTGCATTTGGTTTTGCGAAACCGCATCCCAATATAATGATTGTGACTTGCACCGTCGGGTATTCACGATAAATAATCTCCTGAGAGGACGTATCCCGAACGGTGCGATCTGATGATATCAGCCCTGAGCCGACAGAAGGCCGGTTCAATAATCTTCCAAGAGGAATAATTTGAACGTAACGACAAAAGAGATTGCCCTTGAACCCGCAGATAACCAACGCTTGCTCAGTCTTTGCGGCCCTTTTGACAACAACATCAAGCAGCTTGAGCGTCGTTTGGGTATCGAAATCAATCGTCGGGACAATACATTCAAACTGGTAGGCAGATCGCTGTGTATTGAGGCGGCCGCCGACATTCTTCAACGTCTGTATGTTGATACGGCGCCGGTTCGCGGCGCCATCGGCGATATCGACCCAGAGCAAATTCATCTGGCTATCAAGGAATCACGCGTGCTGGAACAATCAGCCGAAAGCATTCCTGATTATGGCAAAGCCATCAATATTCGGACCAAACGCGGCGTGATCAAACCACGCACGCCGAATCAGGCCCAGTACATTGCCAATGTGCTTGATCACGACATCACCTTTGGCATCGGGCCGGCGGGAACCGGGAAAACCTATCTGGCCGTCGCCGCCGCCGTTGATGCGTTGGAACGCCAGGAAATCCGTCGCATTTTACTGACGCGTCCCGCGGTTGAAGCGGGTGAAAAACTCGGTTTCCTGCCTGGCGATCTGAGTCAGAAAGTCGATCCTTATCTGCGGCCATTATACGACGCGCTGTTTGAAATGCTGGGTTTCGAGAAAGTCGAAAAGCTGATTGAGCGTAACGTCATTGATGTGGCGCCGCTAGCTTACATGCGTGGCCGCACCCTGAATGATGCCTTTATCATTCTTGATGAAGGCCAGAATACCAGCATCGAACAGATGAAAATGTTCCTAACCCGCATCGGCTTTAACTCCAAAGCGGTGATCACCGGCGACGTGACGCAAATTGACTTGCCGCGTAACCAGAAATCCGGTTTACGTCATGCCATCGATGTACTGTCTGACGTCGAAGAGATCAGTTTCAACTTCTTCCACAGCGAAGATGTGGTGCGGCATCCGGTTGTCGCCCGTATTGTTAATGCTTATGAAGCCTGGGAAACGGCGGAACAGAAACGCAAAGATGAACTGGCGGAACAGCGTAAACGTGAAGCACTGGCCGCCGCCGCGCAGGAGCACAAATGAGTCAGGTCATTCTCGATTTGCAAATCGCCAGCGAGCAGACTCAGGGATTACCTGATGAAAAGGATTTCCAACGTTGGCTGGAAGGCGTGTTGCCCCAGTTTCAGGCAGTATCGGAAGTGACCATCCGTATCGTTGATGAAGCGGAGAGCCACAATCTGAATTTCACCTACCGGGGTAAAGACAAACCAACCAATGTGCTCTCCTTCCCCTTCGAGGCGCCGCCTGAGGTCGAACTGCCCTTGCTGGGAGATTTGATCATCTGCCGTCAGGTTGTCGAACAAGAAGCTCTCGAACAGCAGAAAACGCTGGAAGCGCACTGGGCACATATGGTTGTCCACGGTAGCCTGCATCTGCTAGGGTATGATCATATCGAAGACAGCGAAGCCGAAGAAATGGAAGCGCTTGAAACGGAGATAATGCAGAATATGGGTTATGCTGATCCGTATCTTGCAGAAAAAACAGCCTGACCGAATAAATGCGATAATTATATATTCTGGTTTATAACTTTGTACGTCAGAAGGCTTCGCCAAGATGCTTACGCCTTCTGATTATTATCCCTTAACATGAGTGATTTTAATTAAAACGCCATGAGCGACGACCATTCTCAAAACAGCGATAGCCCCAGTCCCAAAAAGGGTTTTTTTTCCCTTATTCTTAATCAGCTTTTTCACGGCGAACCAAAAGATCGTAATGATCTGCTGACGCTGATCCGTGATTCCGAACAAAATGATCTGATCGACCCAGCAACGCGCGATATGCTTGAAGGCGTGATGGATATCGCCGAACAGCGCGTTCGCGACATCATGATCCCTCGTTCTCAGATGATTACGCTAAAGCGAGATCAATCTCTGGAAGCGTGCCTTGATGTCATTATCGAATCCGCTCATTCCCGTTTTCCGGTAATTAGCGAAGATAAAGACCATATTGAAGGTATTCTGATGGCCAAGGATTTGCTGCCGTTTATGCGCAGCGAGTCCGAGCCTTTCAGCATGGAGAAGGTGCTGCGCCCAGCCGTGGTGGTGCCGGAGAGCAAACGCGTTGACCGGATGTTGAACGAGTTTCGCTCCCTGCGATATCACATGGCCATCGTTATTGATGAATTTGGCGGCGTTTCCGGCCTTGTCACCATTGAAGATATTCTGGAGCTTATCGTCGGTGAAATTGAGGATGAATATGACGACGAGGAAGATCGTGATATTCGCCAACTCAACCGCCACACCTATACGGTGCGCGCGTTGACCGATATTGAAGATTTTAACGAAGCCTTTGGCACCCAGTTCAGTGACGAGGAAGTCGATACCATCGGCGGCCTTATCATGCAGTCTTTCGGGCACTTACCCGCCCGCGGTGAAACCATCGACATAGAAGGTTACCTGTTTAAAGTTGCGATGGCGGATAGCCGACGTATTATTCAGGTTCACGTCAGAATCCCTGACAACGCACCTCAACCGCAATTGGAAGACTAAATAAGCAATGGCTTTCGCTTCTTTACTGCAACGCCAGCAGGTCCGTATCCTGCTGGCGCTTTTATCCGGCGCCGCCGGTACATTGGCATTTTCTCCTTTTAATTTCTGGCCTGCGGCGCTGATTTCATTAATAGGGCTGCAAGTCCTGACGCTGAACCGCACGATTCGTCAGTCCGCCGGGATTGGATTCGCCTGGGGATTTGGTCTGTTTGGCAGCGGCATTAACTGGGTGTATGTCAGCATTGCGCAGTTTGGCGGCATGCCGGGACCGGTCAATATTGCCCTTGTCGTGCTGCTCGCGGCTTATCTGTCGCTCTATCCTCTGCTATTTTCCGTGTTGATTGCCCGGCTGTGGCCGAAAACAACCTGGTGGCGGCTTGCTATCGCCGCGCCGGTATTATGGCAGTTGACCGAGTTTCTGCGCGGCTGGGTGCTCACCGGGTTCCCCTGGCTACAGTTTGGCTATAGCCAGATTAATGGCCCGTTGAAAGGGATTGCGCCAATTCTGGGCGTGGATGCCATCACTTTTATGCTGATGAGCATCAGCGGACTCGTCGTGGTCGCGCTATACCAGCGAAAAATCGCTCCCGCCATTATCGCGTTGGCGCTGCTGGCCTTGCCGTGGCCGTTGCGTTATATCCAGTGGTTTACTCTGTTGCCTGAGCGAGCGGTCAATGTCGCTCTGGTTCAGGGGAATATTCCTCAGTCCCTCAAATGGGACCCGAACGAACTACTCAATACGCTGAAAATTTATCTGGATAATAGTCAACCCTATATGGATACCGCGCCGATTATCATCTGGCCGGAATCAGCGATCCCCGATGTCGAAAGCCGTCAGGGTGACTATCTGACGCAGGTCGATAGCCTGCTTCGCAGCCATAACAGCAGTCTTATCACCGGTATCGTCGATATGCGACGCAACGGCGGCGAGTTTGATTATTACAACAGTATTATCGTCCTGGGCGACAAACAGCCCTATCGCTATCCCACCGACAATCGCTATAACAAAAACCATCTGGTGCCGTTTGGTGAATTCGTTCCACTGGAAACGTTATTACGTCCGCTGGCTCCTCTTTTCGATTTACCGATGTCTTCATTTAGCCGTGGCGACTACCTCCAGCCCCAGTTGAACGTGAATGGTTTTAAGCTTAACGCGGCCATCTGTTATGAAATCATTCTGGGTCAGCAACTCCGCGATAATTTCCGCGCAGATACCGACATGCTGTTAACTATCTCGAACGATGCCTGGTTCGGCAAATCTATCGGGCCGTGGCAGCACTTCCAGATGGCGCGGATGCGGGCGCTGGAATTGGGGCGCCCTCTACTGCGCAGCACCAATAATGGCGTTACGGCGGTCATTGCTCCAGATGGCGAAATCAGCGCCAGTCTGCCGCAATTTACGCGCGCCGTTTTGAATACGCAGGTGATACCAGCTAGCGGACTAACGCCTTATGCCCGCTTCGGCGGCTGGCCGCTGTGGATTATCACCCTGCTTGGCGGTTTTGCGGCGATGGTTTTCAGTCTGCGCCGTCGCTGATTTCATTCTTTTTATTCGTTTTGGAGGCATGCTAGCGCCGCCTCCTCTTTTTGACGCCCCCTTTCCGGCATAGATGGCACGCCAATTGCTTATTACTCCCTTGTAAATGGTTGTTTCAATGTTTTTTTGCGGGCTGACCGCGGGGAAAGCACGCATTTGGGGCAATGAATGCACCAAATCTGTGCTGGCTAAGTTTCCTGACGCCATTTGGTGCGGTTTAACTCGCAAAAAACAAACATTTCTATCTCAATCTATTTACAATCGGCTTTTTTTTTAACAGTATACGTAGTTACTTCGCTCTTTATCGGTGCACGGTTTTCGTACTGCGCAAGTATCGGAACGGCATACATAATTTAGCAACACAACTTTAGATCTACCACTACAGCGCCATAACTTAGCGCCATAACGACAGCAAAGGAGTTAGAACATGCAAATGCGTAAACTGGCACTATCACTGCTTCTGCTCGGCACGACAGCCAGCCTTGCTCAAGCGGAGGAGCTCGCTGGCACTCTGAAAAAAGTTAAAGATAACGGCGTTATCGTCATTGGCCACCGCGAATCGTCAGTTCCTTTTTCTTACTACGATAATCAGCAGAAAGTCGTCGGTTACTCTCAGGCCTACGCCGACAAGATTGTAGAAGCCGTGAAAAAAGAACTGAATGCGCCTGACCTACAGGTAAAACTGCTGCCGATCACGGCTCAAAACCGTATTCCGCTGCTTCAGAATGGTACTTACGATCTGGAATGCGGTTCGACGACCAACAATCTGGAACGTCAGAAACAAGTCGCGTTTTCTAATACCATTTTTATTATCGGTACGCGTTTGTTAACCAAGAAAGACTCTGGCATCAAAGACTTTACCGACCTGGCGGGTAAAACCGTGGTGGTCACGTCAGGAACAACGTCAGAAATTCTTCTGAACAAGATGAATGAAGAAAAACAACTGAAATTGCGCATTATCAGCGCTAAAGACCACGGTGATTCTTTCCGCACTCTGGAAAGCGGTCGCGCGGTCGCGTTCATGATGGATGACGCGCTGCTGGCCGGTGAGCGTGCAAAAGCGAAAAATGCCGCTCAGTGGGATATTGTCGGCACTCCACAATCCAGAGAAGCCTATGGCTGTATGCTGCGTAAAGACGATCCGCAATTCCAGAAACTGGTTAATGACACCATTGCGGAAGTACAAACCTCTGGCGAAGCAGAAAAGTGGTTTGACCGCTGGTTCACACAACCGATCCCGCCAAGAGATCTCAATTTGAATTTCGAATTGTCTGACGAAATGAAAGCCCTGTTCAAAGCACCAAACGATACGGCTTTAGACTAATTAATAATGAAAATAAAGGCAGAGACATCTGCCTTATGATTGCTGATTCGCAGCAGGACAGACGGGCATACAATGGTCGTTCCCCATCGTATGTTAATTGCTGCTCATCAATCTTCAGGGTAGCCTCGCTACCCTTTTTTTACCGGAGTTAGTTATGTCAATAGATTGGAACTGGGGCATATTCCTGCAAGCGGCCCCATTCGGTAATACCACCTATCTGGGGTGGTTATTGTCCGGCCTGCAAGTCACGGTCACGTTATCTATCTGTGCCTGGATAATCGCGTTTTTACTTGGTTCCTTGTTTGGAATTTTACGTACCGTCCCCAATCGTTTTATTGCGGGAATTGGTACGTGTTATGTCGAGTTATTCCGTAACGTACCGTTGATTGTGCAGTTCTTTACCTGGTATCTGGTGGTCCCTGAACTATTGCCGACCGATATCGGCATGTGGTTTAAGGCTGAACTCGATCCCAATATCCAGTTTTTCCTGTCATCCATGATCTGCCTGGGCCTGTTTACCGCAGCACGTGTATGCGAGCAGGTGCGAGCGGGCATCCAATCGTTGCCGCGCGGTCAACAAGCGGCGGGACTGGCCATGGGGCTGACGTTGCCACAGACCTACCGGTATGTCTTGTTGCCTAATGCCTATCGCGTTATCGTTCCGCCGTTAACCTCGGAGATGCTTAACCTGGTCAAAAACTCCGCTATCGCCTCAACCATCGGGCTGGTGGAAATGGCGGCGCAGGCTGGGAAATTGCTGGATTACTCGGCCCATGCCTATGAATCCTTTACCGCCATTACGCTGCTTTATATCGCTATCAACGCGATCATTATGCTGATCATGCAGTTTGTAGAGCAGAAAACCCGTTTGCCGGGCAATATGGGGAGCAAATAATCCATGTATGAATTTGACTGGGGCTCAATCGGGCCAAGCATGCCTTACCTGCTACAGGGAATGGTGGTCACGCTCAAAATCACGGTTATCGCGGTGATGTTCGGTATTATCTGGGGCACAATACTGGCGGTAATGCGGCTGTCTTCAATAAAACCCATCAGTTGGTTCGCCAAAATATATGTGAACCTGTTCCGTTCCGTGCCATTGGTGATGGTGCTGCTATGGTTTTATCTGGTGGTGCCTAGCTTGTTGCAAAACGTGCTTGGCCTTTCGCCGAAGACTGATATTCGGTTAATTTCAGCGATGGTCGCCTTTTCGTTGTTTGAAGCGGCTTATTATTCTGAGATTATTCGCGCGGGCATTCTCAGCGTGTCACGCGGGCAATCCTACGCGGCGCTGGCGCTCGGCATGACGCACTGGCAATCCATGCAGTTGGTCATTCTTCCGCAGGCGTTCCGCGCGATGGTGCCATTGTTGTTGACGCAAGGTATTGTGCTGTTCCAGGATACCTCGCTAGTTTATGTACTCAGCCTCGCTGATTTCTTCCGTACCGCCTCCACTATCGGTGAGCGTGACGGCACACAAGTTGAAATGATCCTGTTTGCCGGGCTCATTTATTTTATTTTCAGCATTTCCGCATCAATGCTGGTCAGTTACCTGAAAAAAAGGACGGTTTGATGATTTTCCTGAAAAATATTTCTAAATGGTATGGTCACTTTCAGGTGCTAACCGACTGCTCCACAGAAGTTAAAAAAGGTGAGGTAGTGGTCGTCTGCGGACCTTCAGGCTCCGGTAAGTCAACCCTGATTAAAACCGTTAACGGTCTGGAACCTATCCAGCAAGGTGAAATTGAAGTCAACGGCATCATCGTTAACGACAAGAAAACCAATCTGGCGCAGTTACGTTCCAAAGTGGGTATGGTATTCCAACACTTTGAACTGTTTCCGCACCTCTCCATTATCGATAACCTGACGTTGGCGCAGGTAAAAGTGTTGAAGCGCAACCGCGACGAGTCAAAAGCCAAAGCGCAAAAACTGCTGGAGCGCGTTGGTCTGGCCGCCCATGCCAATAAGTATCCGGGACAACTTTCCGGTGGTCAGCAGCAGCGTGTCGCTATTGCGCGCGCCTTGTGCATGGATCCGATTGCCATGCTGTTTGACGAACCGACTTCCGCGCTCGATCCGGAAATGATTAATGAAGTGCTCGACGTTATGGTTGAACTGGCTCAGGAAGGGATGACCATGATGGTAGTAACACACGAAATGGGCTTTGCCCGTAAAGTGGCGCATCGGGTTATCTTCATGGATGAAGGAAAAATCATTGAAGACACGCCTAAAGACGACTTCTTCAATAACCCGCAGTCTGATCGTGCGAAAGACTTCCTGGCGAAGATCCTGCACTGATATCCCGCAAGCGTGCCTGTCGGCACGCTTTTCTTATTTCCCCCAAGCTTATCCGTGTGATTACGGCTGAAATGGTTGCCGGTGGAACTGATCGTGTGAACATTTTGGACAGCGCGGCAAAATTTCCGGCGTATAAAACGCCATATGATGAAAGCATTTTTCGCAAACCAGATCACCCAACCCCACCACTTCGCCACTGTGGTAAATGCCATGATTGTTAACATCGTTGAAAATTTGATGCCACTCCAACTGGGTTTTATCCGTAATGTCCGCCAGTTCTTGCCACAAACTTTCTTTGATAACCCTCATAAACACGCTGTCGGACATCTCTTCCTGACTTTCGCTGTAGCTGCGCGCGAACTCGCCCAGATCCCGCCGGATCGCCTGAATAACCTGTTCGATTTCTTTTTGCGTCAGATCGGCGCTTTCCTGCAATGTCTCGCGGGCGCTTTGCACCAGTTCATCAATATCCCGTTCCCCGTTATTCAGCCGTGCCGTCACTGAAGCCATTAACTCGCGATAATAGCGGGCTACTTTATTCATGCTTCCTCCTGATTCGTCTGATTGAAACGCGATAAATCGCGGCTGGTCAACGCCTGAGCCGCGTCACATCCCCTCTATCTGTTTCTATTTTAGATTATTTTTCCTGCAAAACCGGTGATACGACGCATATTTGCGCAATTTCGGCAGAAAGCGCGAAAATCTTTCCCGGTCGAATACAGGGTGTTGTTGCCCCAGTCGCTTATCAGCTATGCTATGCGGATCTTTTGTTATGAATCAAAGCACGCTACTGGCGTAGCTATTCTTCACTAAACAGGACCCCTGGCAGCCATGCAAGAGCAATACCGCCCAGAAGAGATAGAAGCGCACGTCCAGCTTCACTGGCAAGAGAAGCAGACATTCAAAGTGACCAAAGAACCCGGCAAGGAAAAGTACTACTGCCTTTCCATGCTGCCCTACCCTTCTGGCCGTCTACACATGGGACACGTTCGTAATTATACGATTGGCGACGTGATATCCCGTTATCAGCGCATGCTGGGTAAAAACGTCCTGCAACCGATTGGCTGGGACGCGTTTGGCCTGCCCGCGGAAGGCGCCGCCGTTAAAAATAACACCGCGCCTGCGCCATGGACCTATTCCAACATTGAATACATGAAAAGCCAGCTAAAACTGCTGGGTTTTGGCTACGACTGGAGCCGTGAAGTCGCTACCTGTAAGCCGGACTACTATCGTTGGGAACAGTGGTTCTTCACCAAACTGTATGAAAAAGGTCTGGTTTACAAAAAGACCTCCGCCGTGAACTGGTGTCCGAACGACCAGACCGTGCTGGCGAACGAACAGGTTATTGAAGGTTGCTGCTGGCGTTGCGACACCAAAGTCGAACGTAAAGAAATCCCCCAATGGTTTATCAAAATCACCGACTATGCCGATCAACTGCTGAACGATCTGGATACGCTGGAAAGCTGGCCTGAGCAGGTCAAAACCATGCAGCGTAACTGGATTGGCCGTTCTGAAGGGGTGGAAATCACCTTTGACATCGCGGACAGCGAAGAGAAGCTCAGTGTTTATACCACGCGTCCCGACACTTTCATGGGCGTGACCTATGTCGCCGTTGCCGCCGGTCACCCGTTGGCGCTGCAAGCGGCGGCCACCAATCCGGCGCTGGCTGACTTCATTGCCGAATGCCGCAACACCAAAGTCGCCGAAGCGGATATGGCGACGATGGAGAAAAAAGGCATGGCCACCGGCCTGTACGCCATCCATCCGCTTAGCGGAGAGAAAGTCGCGATCTGGGCGGCAAACTTTGTACTGATGGATTACGGCACCGGCGCGGTGATGGCGGTTCCGGGCCATGACCAGCGCGATTGGGAATTCGCCAACAAATATAGTCTGCCGATTAAACCGGTTATTCTGAACAGCGATGGCAGCGAACCGGATCTGTCCACCCAGGCGATGACCGAGAAAGGTCGTTTGTTCAACTCTGGCGAATTTGACGGTCTGAATTTTGACGCCGCCTTTAACGCAATCGCCGACAAGCTGGTTGCATTGGGCATTGGCGAACGTAAGGTCAACTATCGCCTGCGTGACTGGGGCGTTTCCCGTCAGCGCTACTGGGGCGCGCCCATCCCGATGGTGACGCTGGAAGACGGCACCGTGGTTCCCACGCCGGAAGATCAACTGCCGGTGGTGCTGCCGGAAGATGTGGTTATGGATGGGATCACCAGCCCGCTGAAAGCCAATCCAGAATGGGCTAAAACGACGATCAACGGTCAGCCAGCCTTGCGTGAAACCGATACTTTCGACACCTTTATGGAATCGTCCTGGTACTACGCGCGTTATACCTGTCCGCAGTACGATCAGGGTATGCTGGACCCGGCGGCGGCGAACTACTGGCTACCTGTCGACCAATATGTCGGCGGCATTGAACATGCCATCATGCACCTGATGTATTTCCGCTTCTTCCACAAGTTGCTGCGCGATGCCGGTCTGGTGACGTCTGACGAACCTGCCAAACGCCTGTTGTGTCAGGGCATGGTGCTGGCGGATGCATTTTACTATCTGGGCAATAATGGCGAACGCATCTGGGTTTCTCCCACTGATGCCACCGTTGAGCGTGATGAAAAAGGCCGCATCGTCAAGGCGACCGACAACGAAGGCCGTGATGTGGTCTACGCCGGCATGAGCAAAATGTCGAAGTCCAAGAACAACGGTATCGACCCGCAGTTCATGGTGGAAAAATATGGTGCGGATACCGTTCGTCTGTTTATGATGTTCGCCTCGCCCGCTGAAATGACGCTGGAATGGCAAGAGTCAGGGGTTGAGGGCGCTAACCGCTTCCTGAAACGTGTCTGGAAACAGGCGTTCGATCACTCGGCGAGAGGAGCGACCCAACCGCTGGACATCACTATTCTGACGGAAGATCAGAAATCGCTGCGTCGCGATCTGCACAAAACCATCGCCAAGGTAACCGATGACATCGGTCGTCGTCAGACCTTTAATACCGCGATTGCCGCCATCATGGAATTGATGAACAAACTCGCCAAAGCGTCACAGGAGAGCGATCAGGATCGCGCGCTGACGCAGGAAGTCTTGCTGGCGGTCGTGCGTATGCTGTATCCGTTTACGCCGCATGTTTGTTTTGTCTTGTGGCAGGCGCTGCAGGGTGAAGGCGACATTGATACGGCGCCGTGGCCGGTGGCGGACGAAGCGGCGATGGTGGAAGATTCCAAATTGGTGGTCGTTCAGGTGAACGGCAAGGTTCGTGGTAAAATCACCGTTGCGGCTGACGCCAATGAAGATCAGGTTCGTGAACGCGCTGCTCAGGAACCTCTGGTAGCGAAATACCTGGACGGCGTCACTGTACGTAAAGTGATTTATGTCCCTGGCAAACTGCTTAACCTGGTTGTGGGTTAAGGCAAGGAGGAACTGTGCGACATCGTCTATTCACGTTGTTGCTGGGGTTGGCGGTGTTAATCACCGCTGGCTGCGGTTATCACCTGCGCGGTACGACGCAAGTCCCCGCGCAGCTACAAACACTGGTGCTGGACAGCAGTGACCCCTATGGCCCGATGACGCGTGCGGTGCGTGAACAGCTACGCCTCAGTGACGTCAAAATTGTCGATAATGCGACACGACAGGATATTCCTTCACTACGCATCATGAACGCATCCGAATCAAAGGATACCGTGTCGATTTTCCAGGACGGCAAAACAGCGGAATACCAGATGGTGTTGACGCTGCGGGCACAGGTACTGATGCCGGGTGATGATATTTATCCGCTCAGCGTAACGGTGTACCGCACCTTCTTTGACAACCCGCTGACCGCGCTGGCCAAAGATGCCGAGCAGGATATTATACGTCAGGAAATGCGAACTCAGGCGGCCCAGCAACTGGTGCGTAAATTACTGACCATCAACGGCGGTCAGAACGTCAAAGACAGCCAGCCGCAGACGGCTTCAGCCCCCACTTCCGATCGTTCATGATTCGGCTCTACCCGGAACAACTCGCCGCGCAACTCCATGAGGGGCTGCGCGCCGGTTATCTGATCTTCGGTACGGAACCGCTTCTTCTGCAAGAGAGTCTGGATAGTATCCGACGTGCCGCGCAGCAACAGGCATTCAGCGAACATTTCAGCTTTTCTCTGGATAACCACACCGACTGGGACGCCATTTTCAGCACCTGTCAGGCGCTCAGCCTGTTCGCATCCCGTCAGACACTGCTATTGATCCTGCCGGAGAACGGGCCGAATGTCGTCATGGCTGAAAACCTGATCAAGCTGTCTGCGTTATTGCACCCGGATATTCTACTGATGCTGCGTGGTCACAAGCTGACCAAAGCGCAAGAGAACAGCGCCTGGTTCAAAGCGTTGGCGAAAGACAGCGTGTACGTCAACTGTCTGACGCCTGAACAGGCCCAGCTTCCCCGCTGGGTGGCGCAGCGCGCCAAATCCATGAAGCTGACGTTGGATGACGCGGCAAGTCAGTTGATTTGTTACTGCTATGAAGGCAATCTGCTGGCTTTATCGCAAGCGCTGGAGCGCCTGGCCTTACTTTATCCCGATGGTAAGCTCACCCTGCCGCGCGTGGAAGAGGCGGTCAGCGACGCCGCTCATTTTACTCCTTTCCACTGGCTGGATGCGATGCTGGCGGGGAAAGGCAAACGCGCCCTGCACATATTGCAGCAACTCCGCCAGGAAGATTGCGAGCCGGTGATCCTGTTACGGACCTTGCAGCGTGAACTGCTGTTGTTGTTGACGCTGAAACGGCAAATGGCGAAAACGCCGTTGCGCGGCTTATTCGACCAGCATAAGGTTTGGCAGAATCGTCGCGACCTGTTGACTCAGGCGCTTCAGCGATTGACGCCGTTACAATTACAGCAGGCCATTCACTTGCTGGCGCAACTGGAAATAACGTTGAAGCAGAATTATGGTCAGTCCGTGTGGGCCGAGTTGGAAACGCTGGCTATGATATTATGCGGCAAAACCTTGCCGGAAAGTCTGATGTGATGAAACAAGCCGCGCCCGCTCCGCTGACCGCATTTTTTGGCGGCACCTTCGATCCGATTCACTACGGACACCTGAAGCCCGTCACCGCGCTGGCGAAAATCGCCGGATTAAACCAGATCGTGTTACTTCCCAACAATGTTCCGCCTCATCGTCCGCAGCCTGAAGCCAGTCCGTGGCAACGGCTGCGGATGGCGCAGCTGGTGGCGGAAAACGACACGCTGTTTACCGTCGATGACCGCGAATTACAACGCCAGAAACCGTCCTATACCATTGATACGCTGGAAACGCTGCGTCGCGAGAAAGGGGCTGATACCCCGTTGGCGTTTATTATTGGGCAGGATTCCCTGCTGACATTGCATCAATGGCACCGCTGGCAAGACCTGCTCAGCGTTTGTCATCTGCTGGTCTGCGCCCGTCCCGGCTATCGCTCGACGTTGTCCACGCCCGAACTTCAACAATGGCTGGAATCCCATCGCACCACAGATCCGCAATCACTGCATCAGCAAACGCACGGACGGATCTTTTTGGCCGATACGACATTGGTGACTATTTCAGCCACGTCAATACGTCAACGGCGTCAAGCCGGTCTTGATTGTCACGACTGGTTACCGCCCGCGGTACTGAATTATATCAATGAGCACGGGCTGTACCGGTAAACGACGCAGGCGCCGCCATTCCGTTTCTCTCTCAGCGCTTTATACCACTCACCGGCGGCGCGTGGTATACTCCGCCGCTGGTTTCAATCACAGGGAAAAACCGATAATCCGTTGCGATCCGGCAGCCAAAAACGGTCTTTCCATACTATTTCAGCGCCATAAACCATCCATCGCTATCGGATGCCGGCAACCAGGGGGAACCTTTGCAAGGTCAAGCACTCCAAGAATTCGTCATTGACAAGATAGATGATTTAAAAGGTCAGGATATCGTAACCTTGAATGTACAGGGTAAGTCCAGCATCACCGACTATATGGTTATCTGCACCGGCACCTCCACCCGCCACGTCGCCTCCATTGCCGATCACGTGGTTCAGTCTTCGCGGGCCGCCGGATTGATTCCATTTGGCGTGGAAGGCGAGAATATTTCCGACTGGGTGGTTGTCGATCTGGGCGATGTGATTGTACATGTGATGCAAGAGGAAAGCCGCCAGTTATACGAACTGGAAAAATTGTGGGGCTAGCATGAGACTGCAACTGGTTGCCGTCGGCACTAAAATGCCTGACTGGGTACAAACCGGTTTTATGGATTATCTGCGCCGCTTCCCCAAGGATATGCCGTTCGAACTCGTTGAGATCCCAGCCGGTAAACGGGGCAAAAATGCCGATATCAAGCGCATTCTTGAGCGGGAAGGCGATCAAATGTTGGCGGCTGTGGGTAAAGGTAATCGGATAGTGACGCTGGATATTCCCGGCACGCCGTGGGAAACCCCGCAGTTGGCGCAGCAACTGGAACGCTGGAAACAGGATGGACGCGACGTCAGCCTGCTGATCGGCGGCCCGGAAGGACTCGCACCGGAATGTAAAGCCGCCGCCGAGCAAAGCTGGTCGCTTTCGCCGTTGACGCTGCCTCATCCACTGGTGCGTGTGCTGGTCGCAGAAAGCCTGTATCGGGCCTGGAGTATTACCACTAACCATCCTTACCATCGGGAGTAAGGCGATACGATGAAACACGTGAAATAAACCGCTGGATGAAAATAGAACGTAAACCCTTTCGTGATTATACGGCTGAGTCGGCCCTGTTCGTGCGGCGCGCTTTAGTGGCGTTTCTGGGCATTTTGCTGCTCAGCAGTGTGTTGATCGCCAATCTTTATCATCTACAGGTTTTACGTGTCGATGACTATCGTACTCGCTCCAATGAAAACCGCATCAAGCTGGTTCCCATCGCGCCCAGCCGCGGCATTATCTATGATCGCAACGGCATTCCGCTGGCGCTGAACCGGACCATCTACCAGTTGGAACTGGTGCCGGAAAAGGTGGAAAACCTGCAAGCTACGCTGGATGCGCTGAAACCCATTATCGATTTAACCGACGACGATCTGGAAAGCTTCGAAAAAGAGCGCAAGCGTTCCCGCCGCTTCACCTCCATTCCGGTCAAAACCGGGTTAAGCGATTTTCAAGTCGCCCGCTTCGCCGTCAACCAATACCGTTTCCCCGGCGTTGAAGTCAAAGGCTACCAGCGGCGCTATTATCCCTATGGTTCCGCGCTCACCCACGTCATCGGCTATGTTTCCAAAATCAACGACAAAGATATTGAACGGCTGGGCAAAGAGGAAAAACTTGCGGATTATGCGGCGACGCATGATATCGGCAAGCTGGGCATCGAGCGTCATTACGAGGATTTACTGCACGGAAAACCCGGTTATGAGGAAGTCGAAGTCAACAACCGTGGCCGGGTTATCCGTCAGTTGCACGAACAGCCGCCGCAAGCCGGAAAAGATATCTACCTGACGCTGGATCTCGGCCTGCAAATATACATTGAGAAACTGCTGGCAGGCAGCCGCGCCGCCGTTATCGTCACCGATCCGCGCGACGGGGGGATTCTGGCGATGGTTTCCACGCCCAGCTATGATCCCAACCTGTTCGTCGAGGGGATCTCAAGCAAAGACTATAATCAGTTACGCAACGATCCCAATCGTCCGCTGATCAATCGGGCGACGCAGGGCGTTTATCCGCCTGCTTCAACGGTGAAACCCTATATTGCGGTTTCCGCGCTGACGGCCGGGGTGATCACCACCAACACCACGCTGTTCGATCCCGGCTGGTGGCAGTTGCCGGGTTCAGAAAAACGCTTTCGCGACTGGAAAAAATGGGGGCATGGCCGCCTTAACCTGACCAAGTCGCTGGAAGAATCCGCGGATACGTTTTTCTATCAGGTTGCTTATGATATGGGGATTGATCGTCTGGCCGAGTGGATGCAAAGATTTGGCTATGGTGCCAAAACCGGCATCGATATTTCCGAAGAAAGCGCAGGCAATATGCCGACGCGGGAATGGAAACAGCGCCGTTTCAAAAAACCCTGGTATCAGGGGGATACGATCCCGGTGGGGATCGGCCAGGGATATTGGACGGCAACGCCGATCCAGATGAATAAAGCGCTGACCACACTGATTAATGACGGACAGATCAAAACGCCTCACCTGCTCTACAGCACCAGAGAGAATGGCGTAATTGTGCCGTTCCGTCAGGCAGAGCATCAACAAATTGGCGATATTCACTCTGGTTACTGGGAGGTCGCGAAAGACGGCATGTACGGCGTCGCCAATCGTCCCAATGGCACCGCGCGTAAAAGTTTTGAAGACGCGCCTTATAAAATCGCCGCCAAATCCGGTACGGCGCAGGTTTTCGGCCTGAAAGAGAACGAAACCTATAATGCGCAAAAAATTTCGGAACACCTGCGCGACCATAAACTGATGGTCGCCTTCGCGCCCTACAGCGATCCCAAGGTCGCGGTATCGATTATTCTGGAAAACGGCGGCGCAGGCCCTACGGTGGGTACGATTACCCGACAGATCCTGGATCACATTCTGTTAGGTGACAACACGACTGACTTACCGAGCGAGCCTCCTGCGCCGCCGGGTATTGAGAGCGAGTAACAGACATTCATGACCGATAGCCCACAAAAAGGTACGATCTGGACTAAGATCCATATCGATTTCCCCTTCCTGATCTGCATCCTGGCGTTGCTGGGCTACAGCCTGTTCGTCATGTGGAGCGCCAGCGGACAAGATGTGGGCATGATGGAACGCAAGATCGTGCAGATCGTGCTGGGACTGGTTGTCATGATCGTCATGGCGCAAATTCCACCGCGGGTGTATGAAGGTTGGGCGCCGTATCTTTATGTGTTTTGTGTTCTACTGCTCCTGATGGTCGATATCTTCGGGCAAATCAGTAAAGGGGCGCAACGCTGGCTGGATCTGGGTTTTGTCCGTTTTCAACCATCGGAGATCGCAAAAATCGCCGTGCCGTTGATGGTGGCGCGGTTTATCAACCGCGATATGTGCCCACCTTCTCTCAAGAATACCGGTATCGCGCTGGTGCTGATTTTCACGCCCACATTGTTGGTGGCCGCCCAGCCGGATCTTGGCACCTCAATCCTGATCGCCGCGTCCGGGCTGTTCGTGCTGTTTCTGGCGGGCATGAGTTGGCGGTTGATTGGTATCGCCGTACTGCTGCTGGCGGCATTTATCCCCATATTGTGGTTCTTCCTGATGCATGATTACCAGCGATCGCGCGTTATGATGCTGCTCGATCCCGAAAGCGATCCGCTCGGCGCCGGTTATCATATTATTCAGTCGAAGATTGCGATTGGCTCTGGCGGTCTGTCTGGCAAAGGCTGGCTACAGGGAACGCAATCTCAGCTAGAATTCTTACCGGAACGTCATACCGATTTTATCTTTGCGGTACTGGCGGAAGAACTGGGATTGATTGGCGTGTTGATTTTGCTCGCCATGTACCTGTTCGTCATTATGCGTGGACTGGTTATCGCCGCTAACGCGCAGACCTCATTCGGACGGGTGATGGTTGGCGGCCTGATGCTAATTTTATTTGTCTACGTTTTCGTCAATATCGGGATGGTCAGTGGTATTCTGCCGGTCGTTGGCGTACCTCTGCCGTTGGTCAGTTACGGCGGTTCGGCGCTTATCGTTCTCATGGCGGGATTTGGTATCGTGATGTCGATACATACTCACCGCAAGATGCTATCCAAAAACTTATAACTCCGAGGTGAGCAATGCGTAAGGATTGGCTTTGGATTGGCGCCATGAGTCTGGCGCTTTCCGCGTGTAGCGTCACGGAACAACAACCGGCCCCGCCGGTTAGCTCCGTTTACGGCGGCCCTGTGGAAAAGATTGGCGGCGTTGAACCGCGTTATGAACCCTATAATCAGGGCACCTTGCAGGACTACAGACTCAAAGGCAAAACGTATAAGATTGTCCAGAATCCGCAAAACTTCAGTGAAACCGGACTGGCGACCTGGTATGGCGAAGAAGCCAGCGGCAATCGGACCGCGATTGGCGAAGTGTTTGATCCAAACGCGTTGACCGCGGCACATCCAACGCTGCCGATCCCCAGTTATGTCCGTGTCACCAACCTGAGCAATGGCCGCCGTCTGGTGGTCAGAGTAAATGATCGCGGCCCTTATACGCCGGGCAGAATCATCGATCTGTCCAAAGCGGCGGGCGATCGGTTGAATATCTCCAACAACACCAAGGTCAAAGTCGATTTTATCCACGTTGCGCCTGACGGCACGCTGTCCGGCCCCGGCGCCATTGGCACCAGCGTCGCCAAACAAAGCTTTGCGCTCCCTGATCGTCCCAACTTTGGGTCCAGCGGACTCGGCACGCCAATCACAGAAAGTCAGCCCGCGACACAGATGACGCAATCGGTCAGCAATAACACGCCGGAAAACACGACGCCAGACAACACCTTATCGCCTTCCGGCGGCTTCCTGGGCGCGCAGTCCGCTTTACCCGCCGGAATTATCGAAACCACGCCGACGACGCCATCGCCCACGGCAGCGGCCCCGACGAGCCCGCCATCAGACACAGGTGGCGGCTATGTTGTTCAGGTAGGCGCGTTGAGCGATGAGCAACGGGCGCAGACCTGGTTGCGTAGTCTGAGTGAACGTTTCAAGGTAACGGGGAAAGTGAGCGCCAACGGCGGGCTTTATCGCATTCAATTGGGGCCATTCCAAAATCGCCAGCAAGCGACTGAACTTCAACAACGTTTATCAGTCGAAGCTCAGCAGCAATCCTTTATCACTGCCGCACCCGATACACTTTAGCAAGCGCCTGAACCGCATGCCAAACCAGGCGGCAAGGCTCGTCGCCACCGATATTTACGCGCGGGAGCGGGTTGAGATCACATCCCGCGCCTTTCGCAAAATCGCGTAACGTAATGTCTGATGCCTGCCTATTTCGCATCTGCTATAGTGTGGCTCGTTTTTAACTTATACCCACGGATGTTGTTGTTCCAATCATGAATACTGTAAACACGTCTCGTTTTACTAAACGTTCTGCGCTTGGCATTCTGCTCGCCATAAGTGCATCTTCTTTTGCTTATGCCGATGATTTCAATCTGAAAACGATGATCCCCGGCGTACCGCAAATCGATGCGGAATCCTATATCCTGATTGATTACAACTCCGGGAAAGTGCTGGCGGAAATGAATGCCGACGCGCGTCGCGATCCGGCCAGCCTGACCAAAATGATGACCAGCTATGTTATCGGCCAGGCGATAAAGTCAGGAAAGATCACCCCGAACGATATCGTTACCATCGGTAAAGATGCCTGGGCCACCGGCAACCCGGTTTTCCAGGGTTCTTCACTGATGTTTTTGAAACCGGGGGATCGCGTGCCGGTTTCCCAACTGAACCGCGGCATTATCCTGCAATCAGGTAACGACGCTTGCGTTGCCATGGCCGACTATGTCGCCGGCAGTCAGGATGCATTCGTTAATCTGATGAATGGTTACGTGAAAGCGCTTGGTCTGAAAAACACCAATTTTGAAACCGTACACGGTCTTGATGCGCCAGGTCAATTCAGTTCAGCCCGCGATATGGCGCTGATCGGTCAGGCGCTCATCCGCGATGTGCCGGATGAATACGCCACCTATAAAGAGAAAGAATTCACCTTTAATAATATCCGTCAGACTAACCGCAACGGCTTGCTGTGGGATAGCAGTCTGAACGTGGACGGCATCAAAACCGGTCATACTGCGGCCGCAGGCTACAATCTGGTGGCTTCCGCCACGGAAGGCCAGATGCGTCTGATCTCAACGGTGATGGGGGGACGCACCTTCAAAGGCCGTGAAGCGGAAAGCAAAAAATTGCTGACCTGGGGCTTCCGTTTCTTTGAAACCGTCGCGCCGCTGAAAACCGGTAAAGAGTTCGCCTCCGAACCAGTCTGGTTCGGCGACAATGACCGGGTGGCGCTGGGCGTTGAAAAAGATGTTTATCTGACCATTCCACGTGGACGGATGAAAGATCTGAAAGCCAGCTATGTGCTGGATAATACGGAACTGCATGCGCCGCTGGCTAAAAATCAGGTCGTTGGTTCAATCAACTTCCAACTGGATGGTAAAACCATTGATCAGCGTCCGTTGGTTGTTATGAACGAAGTGAAAGAAGGCGGCCTCTTCAGCCGCATGATCGACTACATCAAACTGATGTTTCATCACTGGTTCGGTTAACCCCTCTTGCAAGGGGACAAATTGTCCCCATATAAATGTTGTCGCTTACTCCCGCTCTTAGCGGGAGTTATAATTTATACACTTGCAACACACTCTGGAGCGCAGATGAAAACCAAATTAAACGAACTGCTTGAATTTCCCTGCCCTTTTACTTACAAAGTGATGGGATTGGCGAAACCAGAGTTGGTCGATCAGGTCGTTGAAGTGGTGCAGCGTCATGCGCCCGGCGACTACACGCCACTAGTCAAACCCAGCAGCAAAGGGAACTACCACTCGGTTTCCATCACCATCACGGCAACGCATATTGAGCAGGTGGAAACGCTGTATGAAGAACTGGGCAGCATCGAAATTGTTCGGATGGTGCTGTAACGCCTTCTTTCGTAACTTATCCCTTCGTCTGCGGACATAATGCTGCGGGAAAACGTGCTTAGTGTGTTTCCCGCCGTTATAATCCTCTCCATCCTTTCCTTAACCTAAAGATGACACACTTGCTACAGGATAAGATCGTCATACGTCAATTCGACGTACAACCTTACGAACCCGTTTCACTGGCGATGCATAAGTTCACTGACCTGCGCGACGCGCAAACGCTGGACGAAATCTGGCTGGTGCAACACCCACCGGTATTCACACAGGGTCAGGCGGGTAAAGCGGAACATGTTCTCACCCCCGGCGACATCCCTGTCGTTCAGAGCGACAGGGGCGGACAGGTCACCTACCACGGCCCCGGCCAACAGGTGATGTATGTTCTGATTGATTTGAAACGGCGCAAACTGGGTGTTCGCCAATTGGTGACATTAGTAGAAAATACAGTCGCGGATACGTTGGCTCATTTTCACATTGATGCCCGCGCGCGCGCCGATGCGCCCGGCGTGTATGTCGGTGAACGCAAAATCTGCTCGCTGGGGCTGCGGATCCGCAAAGGATGCGCTTTTCATGGGCTGGCGCTGAACATTGCGATGGATCTGTCGCCGTTTCTGCGCATTAATCCCTGCGGCTATGCTGGCATGCAGATGACTCAGCTTAGCGAGTTGGCCCCCGGCGTTACACTCGAAGATACCGCGCCGGTTTTGGTGAGCACATTCATGCAACTATTTAACTACCGGGAGCAAGTGCTCATTCACTGGGATATCACGACACAAGGTGAACCGCTCCCGATAAGCCATTGAAAAGGGCGTGAGTTCGTCGCTGGCGGTTATGAATAAGCCGTGGGACAGACGATTAATCACATTTTATTTACATAACTTCTTCATTTTGATTGCTCAAAAGCTGATTGTCGTCAGGCAAAATGGTATAATTTTTAGAGTTTTTTTAAAAAAATTTTAACGAAACATATAATCCTTTGAATTCAGAGAAACGATTCAGAACTGGAACTTACGCAAACATGAGTAAACCGATTCAGATCGAGCGCGGCGTTAAATACCGCGATGCCGATAAAATGGCGCTAATCCCGGTGCGTACTGTGGTAACCGAGCGACAGGAAGTTCTGCGCAAGCCTGAATGGATGAAGATTAAACTTCCGGCTGACTCCAGCCGTATTCAGGGTATCAAAGCCGCGATGCGTAAAAATGGGCTGCACTCGGTTTGCGAAGAAGCCTCCTGCCCCAATCTGGCGGAATGTTTTAATCACGGCACGGCAACGTTCATGATCCTGGGGGCGATTTGTACGCGCCGCTGCCCTTTCTGCGACGTTGCTCATGGCCACCCTATCGCCCCCGATGCCAACGAGCCGGAAAAACTGGCGCAAACCATTCATGATATGGGGCTGCGGTATGTGGTTATCACCTCGGTTGACCGTGATGATTTGCGCGACGGCGGCGCTCAACATTTTGCCGATTGCATCAGTGCGATCCGCCGTAAGAATCCCAATATTCGTATCGAAACGCTGGTGCCGGATTTCCGTGGTCGTATGGATCGCGCTCTGGATATTCTGACCGTCACGCCGCCGGACGTATTTAACCACAACCTGGAAAACGTGCCGCGTCTTTACCGTCAGGTTCGCCCCGGCGCCAACTACGACTGGTCTTTGAAACTTCTGGAGAATTTCAAGAACGTCCACCCGGATATTCCAACCAAATCCGGTTTGATGGTCGGTCTGGGTGAAACCAATGCGGAAATTGTCGACGCCATGCGCGACCTGCGCCGTCACGGTGTCACCATGCTGACGCTGGGACAATATCTGCAACCCAGCCGTCACCATTTGCCTGTACAACGTTATGTCAGCCCGGAAGAATTCGATGAGATGAAAGGCGAAGCTATGGCGATGGGCTTTACCCATGCCGCCTGCGGCCCGTTTGTTCGCTCTTCTTACCATGCCGACCTACAGGCAAAAGGGATTGAAGTGAAATAACGCGCTTATATTTAGTTACAGATATTGTGTGGATAATGGAACGGACGGCTCTGCCGTCCGTTTGATTTTGTTGCAATCGGTTAAGGCTCTTTACGAGACGTTTCGCTTAACGTCTCCGCATCGCTTTTTACCGCCTGATCGTCGTTCATGGCTTTCTTGAACCCTTTAATCGCCGCCCCCAGATCGCCCCCCAGACTGCGCAGTTTATTCGTGCCGAACAGCAGAACGATCAATGCGGCAATGACCAATAGTTTGGCAATACTGAAACCTTCCATATCTACCTACCTGATGACAAATGCCGGAGAAACCCGGCGAACGGATAACCTTCCTCTTATGTAATAAACCTTCCGTCAGGCAACACAATCGCCATCTGTAACAAAATAAGACGTCTCAGCGGTGCCGTTCAATTCGCTTTACAACTTTGCCATCGGTGGAACTACAGAAATAATTTGGGAGAGTATAGACTTCCTCCATAACCGCCATTCGGCTGACGATGGCGTCCGCGCATTCATCGAAGAGATACGTAGCTTCCCGCACGCCGTTCTTCACAACCCGCTTAAGCTTTGAAAAAAATTATAGGTGCCTATGTTTAGTACTTTGCTTGCTGTATTTCTTGGTGGCGGACTGGGTAGCGTCGCTCGCTGGCAGTTAGGGATGAGGTTTAACGGCCTCTACCCGGCATTGCCATTCGGTACGTTGTTCGCCAACCTGATTGGCGCTTTTATCATCGGCGGCGCGCTGGCCTATTTTGTGAGACACCCCAGCCTCGAGCAGCATTGGAAAATGCTTATTACTAGTGGGCGTTGCGGCGGATTAACCACTTTCTCAACCTTTTCGGCGGAAGTCGTGATGTTTCTGCAAAACGGTCATTTGGCCGCAGCGGGTTTACATGTGTTGTTAAATCTGGCGGGATCATTTTTGATGACCGCACTGGCTTTTACTTTAGTTACCTGGATAGCAGCCCACTAAAACGTTACGGTAACGTCAAAAACCAGGAATGCGGCCATAAAAAAACCCGCCTTACGGCGGGTTTTCAAGAAATCGGGATAATTAAATCGGGATAACGTTAGCAGCAGATGGACCTTTCGCGCCGTTGGTGATTTCAAACTCTACTCGCTGACCTTCAGCCAGAGTTTTAAAACCATTGCTTTGGATGGCGGAGAAATGTACGAATACGTCTTTGCTGCCATCTTCTGGAGTAATGAAACCGAACCCTTTGGATTCATTAAACCACTTAACGCTACCTTTAATCTTAGACATCAAACTTACCTTTAACATGAATGAAAGACACAAAATCTGTGTCACGTACAGTACAGCAATAGACGGCTCATTTGTCCAGTTGAAGATAGATAAAATCTGGTAAAAATAGCGTGTGAACTAAAAGGCGGATAACTTTTTATATTATTCCTGACTCAGACGGGTAATTTCCGACCCATTGACCACCTTTTATGGTATCGATTCCCAACGTGATAACACCAGGTTCGCTCAACGAAATGCATGAGAAATTCCCCTCCTTTTATTTACCGAAAAAACAAAAGGCGCTTCTTCTCCAGATAGTCCACAAATGCAAAAGGTGGGGATGGTTTTTCAAAATTACGCGTTATACCCTCACCTTACTGCCGCCCAGAATATTGCCTTCGGACTGAGAAAACTGCCGAAAGATATTCAACACGAACGTGTCAAGGCGATGTTAACGCTTATCGAATTGAGTGAACTGGCGCAGTGCTATTCCCATGGGCTCTCCGGCGGGCAGCAGCAACGTATCGCATTAGCCTGAGCCTGCCGTTCTGTTATTGGATGAACCAATGTCCGGCCTGGTCCAGACAGCCGTAAAAGACCGGGACAAGATGTACGCGCTATTCTGCATGCGGCGGGGCAGACGGCGTTGCTGGTCACCCACAGTGAGCAGGAAGCTGAGATGATGGCAAGCTTTATCGGCTATTTGGAAGAGGATTGTCTTCAGTCACTAAAGACGGTCGACAGAGAGTAAAGAGTTCCCTATTTCTCTGTTAAAACAGTCCTGAAACAGATTGACGTCACAAATAAAAATGAGAAAAATCATAACAAGCTGATCTTAAAGAAAAAGAAGAATAGCCTCTTTTATTTGCTCAGGTTTCCTCATTTTGGCGCAAAAAAAGCAGTATTGATGTCACTCAATGCTGCCTTATTTCGTTAGTGATTTTATTCCGGGTTTGCAATGACTGGCATAACATTTAATTATTATTTACGTAACATTGCTTCGATAAAGTCTTTCCAATAACCCACTTCTACTTCTATCATGCGAACCTCTTGATCATTAATGGCGACATATTATACGCACATTTTTTAATCAGTAGAAATACTTCTGAAAGTATAAAAAGCATACAATCCCTCATTCCCGCTTTTTAGTTCACTGTAGATCTCACCGCGCTTTTTCGGCATGCTGAATTATTACGATATCAGGCTCATCATTCCACGTTGCGCTGTTCAACAACCATCGCCCAACTGAATAAACAGAAAGGATTTTAGTAACAATGACGCTGAACATGTATGGCATTAAAAACTGCGACACCATAAAAAAAGCCCGTCGCTGGCTGGAAGAACAACAGATTGTTTACCACTTTCATGATTATCGCGCGGATGGCTTAGACGACACGCGCCTGCAACATTTTATTGACCTGATTGGCTGGCAACCGCTTATCAACACACGCGGCACGACATGGCGTAAACTGAGCGAAGCGCAGCGCGACCTCATCAGCAGCAATACCGAGCAGAGTGAAGCGGCAGCGAAAGCCCTTATGCTTGAACAACCCGCGGTGATCAAGCGCCCCCTGCTGGTGGCAAAAAATGAAAAAACGCTGCTTGGTTTCAGCGCCGAGAGCTATCAGGAATTTATTGCGGAGAACAAATAACGTGTCTTGCCCGGTCATCGAACTCGCCCAACAACTGATCAAACGCCCGTCCCTCAGCCCCAAAGATGAAGGTTGTCAGTCACTCATGATTGAACGCCTTCAAGCCATCGGTTTCACTATCGAACCCATGAATTTTGGCGATACGCTGAATTTCTGGGCATGGCGCGGCACCGGGAAAACCCTGGCATTTGCCGGACATACCGATGTCGTACCCAGCGGTGACGAAAGCCGCTGGCAGCATCCGCCTTTCGAACCGACTATCCGCGACGGGATGTTATATGGCCGCGGCGCCGCCGATATGAAAGGTTCGCTGGCCGCGATGGTGGTGGCGGCGGAACGGTTTGTTGCCGCCAATCCCGATCATCAGGGACGTTTAGCCTTTCTCATCACCTCGGATGAGGAAGCCAGCGCCGTAAACGGTACGATCAAAGTAGTCGATGCGTTAATGGCGCGCGACGAGCGGCTCGATTATTGTCTGGTCGGCGAGCCATCCAGCACCAATGTGGTCGGCGATGTGGTGAAAAACGGTCGCCGTGGTTCCATCACCGCCAATCTGCGGGTACAAGGCGTGCAAGGTCATGTCGCTTATCCGCATCTGGCGGATAATCCCGTACACCGCGCCATGTCCGCGCTGCATGAACTGGTGGCGACGGAATGGGATCAAGGGAATGAATTCTTCCCGTCAACCAGTATGCAGATCGCCAACATTCATGCCGGCACCGGTAGCAATAATGTGATCCCTGGGGAGTTATCGGTACAGTTCAATTTCCGTTTCGGCACGGAACTGACGGATGAGCTTATCAAACAGCGTGTTGCGGATCTGTTTGATCGTCACCAACTGAACTACACTATCGACTGGAATCTTTCCGGTCAGCCATTTCTGACCACCCGTGGCGAACTGGTTGATGCGGTGGTTAATGCCGTAGAACATTACAACGAAGTGACACCCACACTGCTAACCAACGGCGGCACATCCGACGGACGTTTTATCGCTCGCATGGGAGCACAGGTCGTGGAACTCGGTCCGGTTAACGCCACAATACACAAAGTGGACGAGTGCGTCAGCGCGGCGGACTTACAGTTATTAAGCCGGATATATCAACGCGTTATGGAGCAACTAATCGCATGATGACGCATGCCATGCTTACCGGTAAAAGCGACCGTCATCTGGCCACATTAAGTGGCCTTCATCGTCTGCACCCTGACACCATCATCGCATTTCAGGCGATGCAGCAGGCGGCGGCCAAAGACGGGTTTAATCTGCAACCGGCCAGCACCTTTCGTGACTTTGAGCGCCAGCGTTTAATCTGGAATGGAAAATTCACCGGCGAGCGCCCGGTCATCGGCCATGATGGTCAACCGTTGGATATCCTGACCTTGAATGAAGGCGATCGCTGCAAGGCGATCTTGCGCTGGTCAGCGATGCCCGGCGCCAGCCGACATCACTGGGGCAGCGATCTGGATGTTTACGACCCGGATTTATTGCCGGAGGGGAAAAAGCTCCAGTTGGAGCCTTGGGAATATGAGGATGGCGGTTACTTTTCGTTGCTGAATATCTGGTTGAGCGAGCATATGCACGAATATGAATTCTATCGTCCGTATGCTCACGATCTTGGCGGCGTCGCAGCAGAACCCTGGCACATCAGCTATTATCCACTGGCGCAGTATGCGGAAGAACAGCTTACCTCAGAGATTATCCGCTCGGCATGGCAAGGCGAAGATATCGAAGGTTCTGAGTGGTTATGCCGACATCTGCCCCTGCTGTTTACCCGTTTTATCCATAACGTTGATGGAGCTTAATCATGGCATGGCTGGCTGACTACTGGTGGATAATCCTGATTATCCTGATAGGCATGTTGATCAACGGCATCAAAGAACTGCGCAATGTTGATCACACTGGCTTTTTACTCAATAAACCAAAACTTCCCCCACATCGCGACAATAACGATAAATGGGATGACGAAGACGATGACTGGCCGCAGAAAAAGCCCTGATGGCACAGTCATCAGGGTGCCGGAACAAAGCTTTCCGCCCGTTTATGCCGTCATGCCTTGCCGTAAATACCCCAGCGCATGATTCAGCATCTGTTCATTAATACCATGCCCGACGCCCGGTAAGGTATCCAGCGTGAAATGGGTTCCCAACGCCTCAAAGCACTGAGCGACGGCGCGGGCATGCTCTACCGCGACCACGCCATCCGCTTCGCCGTGAATCAGATGTACCGCGACATCCTTGAACACGTTATCGGGCAGCACGGCAAAACGTCCGCTGAAAGCCACAATCTGTCCGGCGAGTTGCGGTGCGGACTTTAAAGATTCCAGCGACATAATGCTGCCTTGCGAGAAACCAATCAGCGCCGTATGGGTGAAATCCACCCCGCTTTTCTGTTGCCAGAAACGGACGGTTTCCACAAACAGCGGGACAGCCGGTTCAACGCGCGCGTGACGATTTTCTTCCGTCACGCCTTGTACGGAAAACCACTGGCGCCCGTCCCCATATCCGGTGCTGAACGGCCCGCCAATGCTGACCACCAGCGCATCAGGAAACGCCGCGGCGAAATAGCGGCCAATCGGCGCCATGCCGCCCGCCGTATCGCCGACGCCATGAAAGAGTAAAAAAAACTGTTTTGGCATCGTGGGATTTTGTACCACAAGATAGTGCTGATTCACTTTGTTGCTCCTGCAAGCAACCGCTGCGTGATGGATATCGGCAACGGCCAGGTCATGATTTGACATTTACTATACGCCACGCGTCACAGGGAGAAATCGGGATTTATTGAATGAGATGTTCCATTTTTTGCAACAACGCGGTATTCCATCAACCCGCCGCCGGTCCAAATGTCGTCCAGTCGCGCCAATACGCATAAGATGCAACATCCTCATCATGCAGTGCGGCGGCGGTTTCCTCACGCCACTGCCGTAATAACGCCTTTTTCCCCGACCAGCCGGACAGAGTTGTTGACGACGCTTCATCAAGCGATTTTTCAATCAGCAGACGCAATGCCGGCAACGCCAGCCGGGAACGATAAACCAAGCGGCACAGCGACGCATAACAAGACGCCATCGGGCGGCTGGCAAACGCGAATCCGGCTAATGTGCGCCAGTCCTGCTCATCCAGCCCGGCGTTCTCATCCAGCGGCAGCGATAAATCAAGCGGAATGATGCGCCGCAGCCAGCCCCAGTCCCGCGCCAGTTGTCCCACGGCCTGTTCTACACATTGCCGCCCGGCGTTACTCAGGGGAAATAACGCCATCGCGTTGTAACAGCCGCTGCTGGATTCAAGATGGCTGCCGATACGCACCAGTTGAAAACCACATGACTGCCAGAACGCCGATAAATCCGGCTGATAACCAAAACTGACGGACAAATAATCCAGCCCCTGCGTCTGAGCCAGGCGTTTTTGTTGTTCAATCAACGCGTGCCCAATGCCTTGCCGACGGTGCGCCGCGGCGATGGCGATACGGCTAATACGCCGCGCCCGCAACATTGGCGCGTACCATAATCCGCCATGCGCCGCCAGCGACTGCGCCACCAGGTTTCCGCGAGGACGCCGCACCCCGGCCCAAACCGCATGCGCCAGTTCCGCGCACAACCCGCCCTCATCCACCATCCACAGCACGCCGCTTACCTCACCCGATGCGCGGGCGCTGTACACATGCATGCCGGGCGCATCCAGCAAGCGCCGCAGATCCAGCGGCGAGGTACGATAATGGGCGCTGCACAATAACGCGTAACATTGCCGCATCCGCGACGGCTGGCGCAGCCAGTCATCGGGATGCTCTTTGGTGATGTCCCATGACGAACACGACTCGCTAGTCGCGCCATCCGTCTGATTTTGCGCATGGGATAACGGTTCAGCGAACAGCAACGCATTATCCAGCACCCGCTCCAGCGGATCGTGACGCGCCCAACGCAACGGTTCGTCCAGCGTAAATGCCTGCCACTGCGGTAAACCCGCACAGAACTTCAGCAGAAACCCGCGTCCGGTGCCCTCATATCCCTGCACGGTGGTCGTCATCAGTATGCGGGGAAAATAGTGGAGCAGCGCGCTCAGGCGCGGCGATGGGATCGCCGCGGCTTCATCAATCAACAGCCAGTCAATCTGCGGCTGTGGATTGAGTCGGCAATACTCCAGCAGCGCATCGGGCGCCCAGAAGCGGACATCAGAGCGCGCATAGTGTTGGAGCACCGCCGTCGCCGAACGTGACGGCGCGGTTATCCAGCAGGGGCCGGCACAGCGTTGCGTCAACATGCCTGCCAGCGTCGATTTTCCCCGTCCGCGCGGCGCGGTAATGACATAAACGCCCGGCTGGGCGGCGAGCAGTTGAGCCAGAATATGTTGTTGTCCGGCGGTAGGTTCTCCGCTGACGGGCCGCCAGTCGGGTCGCCGGGTCAAGGGGGTGATCGTCAACGCCTGCCCCTGACGCCAGATCGCGACCTCATCATCCGCGAGCAGATGGCGCTGGGAATACTGAATAAATCGCGGTGCGGCAATCGGCTGCGTCTGTTCGCTCCAGCGCAGGCTGTCTTCATCCGGCAAGTGTCGCCACGTCCGCCACGGGGGAACCAACAATAATAGCCAGCTTCCCGCCTGAAGCGTCCCGGACAACATCGCCAGCGCCTCGACATCCAGCCCATAACGGGCATCAAACACCACGTGACCAAGTTCATGCCCAAGCCGTGTGCGAACTTTACCTGGGGCTAACGAGGTTACGCCCGTCGGCGCACGATCGCTGAGCCATAGCCAGTTTCCCCCGGCGTGAGCCGTGAGCGACAACGCCTGGGCCGCGCTCCACTCCTGCTCGCCGCTCAATACCAGCATGCGGCGAACACCGTAGCGGCATTGTTGAGATTGGCTGCTTAAAAAGTCACGCAACATGCCAGTCACCGCGAGATCAGTTCTTGCCGATCAGCAGAGACAGCAAACCGGCGGCGATTAATGGCCCGACAGGAACGCCGCGAAACAGAGCGACGCCCATCACTGTGCCGACCAGCAACCCCGCCACCACCGAAGGCTGGCTGCTCATCAGGGAAACACCGCGCGCGCCCAGCCACGACACCGCGACGCCAATCAACATCGCCAGCAGCGATTTCCAGTGCAGGAACGCGCTCATCACCTCGTTAGCGCTGATTTTTCCGCTGGCGATAGGCGCCATAACGCCAATGGTCAGAATGACGATCCCGATACTCAGACCGTATTTTTCCACCCACGGAAAATAGTTATTCAGCGGTGTAATACGCACCGCCAGTAAAATCAGGATCGCCAGCGTCACCGTCATGTTATGGCTGATAACGCCCAGTGCTGCCAGCGCCAGTAAAATTAACAAGGTCGGATCAAAATAGGCCATGAAAAATCCTTGCCCATGAATCAGAAAAATGTCGGCATTATTTCAACAACGTTCAACTCATCATCCACCAGACTGACCTGACGCCACTTATCGAACGTCAGGCACGGATGAGAGGCGCCAAACGCAATGATGTCGCCGACACGCAGGCCATGTTGCGCCGGTATTTGCAAAAAGACGTGCTGATCCATTATTGCCGTGACGCGGTAATCCGCCCCGAAGACCACGGCCTCGCGCTCATCCTCTCCAACGGGATAATGGCGCAACGGTTCGGGATAGTGCGCGTCAAACGCAATATCTCGTTTACCCAGCGCGATAATGGCGCATCCCGCTTCGGGCAGAGATTGCACATGCGCCCACACTTCCATGGCTGGCTGCAAGGCGCCGTCCATTTCCGGGTGACGGTGCAATACGCCAGTCTGCGCTGCTTTATATAACCCATGATCGTGAACCAGATAACATCCGGGCCGCAACAACGGAATAAAGCGCGAATCCACCTGTAAGCGCGTAAACTCGCCCGCGATCAAATCGTACCAGGCGGAGCCGGATGCGGTGACATAAGGATGACCGATGCCAAATTTTCCCTGTTCCTGTAACGACACCGCGGTTTCCACCAGATAAGCGGCAAACGCCCGGATCGCGCTTTCCGGTTGTTCGCCGTGGATCACGCCTTCATAGCCTTCAATGCCCGTCAGCGTCAGTGCAGGCGCGGCGTCGATAGCGGCCAACACCGCGTTAATCTGCTGATCGTTGCGGCACCCGCAGCGCCCCTGCGACACGCCGATTTCCAGCATCACGTTCAACTGCAATCCCTGAGCGCCAAAGTAATCTCCCAGCGCCCGCACATTATCCGGGTTTTCCACCAGACAGTGGAACTCCAACCCGCCTTGCTTCAGCAAACCGGCGATAATCGCCATATTGGGCTCGCCGACAAGCTGATTAGCCATCAGAATTCGCCGCACGCCGTGCTCATAAGCCACTGTGCTTTGTACCGCCGTCGCCAGCGTAATGCCCCATGCGCCCTGGTCTAGCTGACGCTGAAAAAGTGCGGGCGTCATGGTGGTTTTTCCGTGCGGCGCCAATTGCGCACGATGTTCATCAGCATAATTCTGCATCCAGCGCAGATTGTGCTCCAGCGCCCGTTGGTGCAGCACCAGTGCGGGCAGACTCACCTGTTTCAACAAGCTATCTTCCGGTCGGGCGGCGCCTTTCTCTCTATAGGACATGTCATGTACTCCAGTTTACCTTCTAACCAGGATCATCCGGTCCGTTCGATGTTCTACAGTGGATCATTTATGCGTCAATGCACAGAGAATGCGCCACTCATGAAACAAACGGGCATACGTGACCAGTGAGCGCAAGGCATCAGGGTAATGGTAATCAGAAGAGGATCATAGATTGATAAATTATAGATCGAAGCACACAGTCAGTCTGTCAGACGCATCACCAGTCTGACGGACCGCTACGTAAACGATTGCGCTGTTAGTCCAGTTTTACACCGATACGGAGTGCGACTTCTTCATACGCTTCAATCAGACCACCCAGACTCTGACGGAAACGGTCTTTATCCATTTTATTCAGCGTCGCTTTATCCCACAGCCGACTGCCATCAGGAGAAAACTCATCGCCCAACACGATTTCACCGTTGAATAAACCAAATTCCAATTTGAAATCCACCAGAATCAAACCGGCATCGCCAAACAGTTTGCTCAGCACATCATTCGCTTTGTAACTGAGTTCTTTCATGCGAGCCAGATTTTCTTCACTCACCCAGCCGAACGTCTTGCAGTAAGACTCGTTCACCATCGGATCGTGCATCGCATCGTTTTTCAGGAACAAATCAAATAGCGGCGGGTTCAATTCGATACCTTCCTCGATCCCCAGACGTTTTACCAGCGACCCGGCGGCACGGTTACGCACCACACACTCTACCGGCACCATCTCCAGTTTTTTTACCAGCACTTCCGTATCGGAAAGCAGGCTTACCATTTGCGTGGGGATCCCGGCTTCTTCCAGTTTGCTCATGATGAAATGGTTGAACTTGTTATTCACCATCCCTTTACGATCAAACTGTTCAATACGAGCACCATCCCCTGCTGACGTATCATTGCGAAACTCCAGCACCAGCAGATCAGGATCTTCAGTGGTGTAGACTGTTTTCGCCTTCCCACGATACAACTCAGCTAGCTTTTGCATCTTTTATTACTCCGCACAGTGAGGGCCAACCACAGACGGCCCGAGAATTTAACGCTTATCCCCTTCTTATTTGAAGCGACTACCGCCAGCGGTATTGGCGCCTCCCGCCCACTTGTCTGCACAAGCTCGTCAGGATGCCTGGTTTACTGCCGGACAGCGACTTCAATTACTTTGGGTATCAGGTTGTTGAATAATGAAGAAGGGCCGGAAAATCCGACCCTGACACGTTACTAATTAAACGCCGCCTGAAGTACGGCCACCAGCGCATCGTTTTGCGATTGGCTTAGCGTATGTCCTTTGCCGTCAATAAATTGCAGACTGCTGCGGTTATCAAGATCGCCGACCTGCAATTTGTAATCGCCATTAGGCAGTTCAGGATCTTTCGCGCCTAAATCATCCCAGGTGCCGCTGCCGGGCGCCTTGTAGGTGAGGGAAACCGAACCCTGCGGACGACTGCGATCATTGATGGTCATGCCGATCTTGCTCAAGGCCGCGGGCAGACGCTCCCACACCACGGTGTAAGGGCCACGGACAATCAACAGCGGCAAGCCGGTATCGTCCGAACCGCTCTGCACATCCAGCGATCCGCTGGCGCGGTTTGCCAACGCATTCTCGCGGGCGGTCGCCTGGCTGTCCAATGCTTCGCTGAGGGTGTTCAGCATCAGTCCGGTATAGCGCTGAATCTGGTCGGGCGCGGCGACAGGATTATTGTTCAACTGCAACGCCAGCAGTTTTACCACCAGCGCTATTTGGTAGCCCTGCTGCTGAACCGCAATCTGGTAACGTCCCTGATACGGGACATCTTCATCCTGACGTGGCCATGAGATCCAGTCCGTCGTCAATGTCTGACTGGCATCCTGACGATCGGCGATAGTGAACGATTTCTCTTGTAAAACACGGATGACCTGAGACCAAAGCTGGCTATTTTGCGCGTTGTTTTCTAACAACAACGTTGCCGTACCACCCGCAATCTGGGTTCGGGAACCATTCAACAAAGCCAATGGCTGCACCGGCGGGCGGATATCCAGATCTTTGCCGATAGCGCCCTTCAGGGTAGCGGGCGGTATATCATAGTCTCCGTTCTGAACCGGTAGAATGATCCCGCCCGGCGTGTTCAGCGCCTGGTGCTCCGGCGTCTCCAGATAGGATTCATCGCCGCTGACCTGACGCTTATAGCGTTGATCGCTGGAACAAGCCGCTAACAACATAACCAATGATATGCCAACGACTTTCGCCACCATCGACTTTTGTAATGAATAACTCATTAAATCTCCCTAACGATTACAGCAAACCCGCCTGCTTTAGCACTTGCCCGACCACCGTGCGACCAGAATCGGTTAACGGCGTCATCGGCAGGCGAAGCGTATCGGTCGCCATCAGTCCCAACTCCTTGCAAGCCCATTTCACCGGGATAGGATTGGGTTCGATAAATAATTTTTTATGCAACGGCATCAGACGCTGATTCAAACGACGCGCTTCAACAAAATTCCCCTGCGCCGCCAGCTTGCAAAGCTCGGCCATTTCACGGGCCGCGATATTGGCGGTGACGGAAATGACGCCTTTGCCGCCAAGCTGCATAAAGTCCAGACCACTGGCATCATCACCGCTCAGCAGAATAAAGTCTTCTCTGACCAGTTCTTGGATCTGACTAACCCGGCTTAAGTTCCCCGTGGCCTCTTTAATCGCAACAATATTTTTAATTTCAGATAAACGCGCGACCGTCTCCGGCAGCATGTCACAGCCAGTGCGGGAAGGCACGTTATATAGGATCTGCGGTAAGTCGGTATGCTCGGCAATCGCTTTGAAATGCTGATACAACCCTTCCTGAGTCGGGCGATTGTAATACGGCGTGACCGTCAGGCAACCCACCACCCCCGTACCGTGAAAACGTTTGGTTAATGAAATACCTTCTGCGGTAGCATTGGCGCCCGTGCCGGCAATAACCGGAATACGGCCATCACTCAGTTCCAGCGTCATCATCACCACATCGCCATGCTCATTATGGCTCAATGTGGCCGACTCCCCTGTCGTTCCGACAGAGACAATCGCTGATGTTCCGCTAGCGACATGATAATCAATCAGTTTTTTCAGGCTCGCACGATCGACGGCGCCTTTGGCGTCCATCGGTGTAACCAGCGCAACAAGACTTCCCGTAAACATTGGCCATTCCCTCCACAAACAAGTGCTTCATGGTACTTTTGACGTCTATGCAAAAGCAAGCGCGCAACAGCGTTGTCGGCGTCCGGCGCAGGTTTTTTTATGATACTGCGATCAACATTAAAAACGCTTCTGACGTTTTCTTCCACAGGCCGCCGCAAGCGGCGTTAAAAATGGCTCCCGGCAATTTTTTATGTTTACCATGTGGTTTTGATGAAGAAGGACAGGAAGCATCATTTTGCCGAGCTCACAAGAACATTATCTGGTCATTACGGCTCTGGGCGTCGATCGCCCCGGAATTGTCAACGCGATTACCCGCCACGTCAGCAGTTGCGGATGTAATATCGAAGATAGCCGTCTTGCCATGCTGGGCAAAGAATTCACCTTTATCATGCTACTTTCTGGAAGCTGGAACGCGATTAACCTGATCGAATCCACCCTGCCGCTAAAAGGGGCGGAAATGGATCTGCTGATCGTCATGAAACGCACCGAATCCCAGGCCCGGCTCCCCATGCCTTCCACCGTGTGGGTGAAAGTGGATGTCGCCGACTCGCCTCATATCATCGAGCGTTTTACCGACTTGTTCGATTCCCACCAGATGAACATTGCCGAACTGGTTTCCAAAACGCAAAGCGCCGAAGGCGACAAACCGCCGCAGTTGTATATTCAAATCACTGCGCACAGCCCTGCCATGCTGGACGGTTCAATAATTGAGTCGGCCTTCCATCAGCTATGTACAGAACTGCACGCACAAGGCAGTATTAGCGTCGTGAACTATCCACAGCATGAAGAGAAAAGACGGAGAGTAGTGATGAATACACTGAAAGCCGGTGATATCGCACCGAAATTTAGCTTGCCCGACCAGGATGGCGAACAAGTAAATTTGACCGACTTCCAGGGACAGAAAGTGTTGGTGTACTTCTACCCCAAAGCCATGACGCCGGGATGTACCGTACAAGCCTGCGGACTGCGCGACAATATGGATGACCTGAAAAAATATGGCGTTGAAGTGCTGGGCATCAGCACCGACAAACCTGAAAAATTGTCCCTCTTCACCGAAAAAGAGCTATTAAATTTCACGTTGTTATCGGATGAAAATCATGAGGTCGCCGGCGGATTTGGCGTCTGGGGCGAAAAAACCTTCATGGGGAAAACCTATGACGGCATTCATCGCATCAGCTTTCTGATCGATGAAGACGGTAAAGTGGAAAAGGTTTTTGACGATTTCAAAACCAGCAATCATCACGACATCGTTCTCAATTATCTGAAAGGCATTTAATCTCGCGTTTTCGGGTAATCCAACCGGCACCTTATCTTGGGGTGCTGGTTTCCATTGTGCGGTTTGCCACCCGCATTTGCTGTCTCCGCCGTGTTTTTCCCATCCGAATATTTCTTTGTTTGCCGCTGCTGGCTAAGATGGTTAGCTACTCTCTTTCATGTTGGCTGTTGAAAAGGTTATTTTCCGTTATGTCTAACCGGTTGAGAAAAACGGTCGCCGCCATTCTGCTTGGGACGCTACTGGCCAGCCCCCAGCTTCCCGTTCAGGCCGACATACAAGATCGGCTGCCAGATATCGGCACCACTGCCGGCGGCACGCTCAGCATCAATCAGGAACTGGCGATGGGCGATTTTTATGTCCGTCAGTTACGGGCCGGGGCGCCGCTGATTAACGACCCTTTGTTGTCCAATTACATTAATCAGTTGGGCAATCAGTTGGTGAAACAGGCGGATTCGGTGCGAACGCCTTTCCACTTTTTCCTGATCCGCAATGATGACATCAACGCTTTCGCCTTTTTTGGCGGTAACGTAGTGCTGCATTCCGCGCTGTTCCGCTACGCGGATAACGAAAGCGAACTGGCTTCGGTACTGGCGCATGAAATTTCACACGTCACACAGCGTCATCTGGCGCGAACGATGGAGTCGCAACAGCGCAACGCGCCGCTGACCTGGGTGGGCGCGTTGGGCTCCATTCTGCTGGCGATGGCGAATCCGCAGTTGGGTATGGCGGCGTTAAGCGGGACGATGGCAGGCGCCCAACAAGGCATGATCACGTTTACCCAGGCCAACGAACAGGAAGCGGATCGCATCGGTATCCAGGTGTTGCAACGCGCCGGCTTTGATCCGCAAGCCATGCCGAACTTCATGCAAAAACTGGCCGATCAATCACGCTATGCGTCAAAGCCGCCGGAAATTCTGCTTACTCATCCCTTGCCTGAAAGCCGTCTGGCGGATGCGCGAAACCGCGCCAATCAGATGCGTTCCACATCGGTTCAATCCTCACAGGATTTTCTGTTCGCCAAGGTCCGTACTTTCGGCATGTATGGTTCGCCGGACCGACCGCTTAGCGACGACCTGCTGGATGCCTGGGCAAAAGGAAATGCGCGTGAACAACAGGCCGCCCAATATGGGCAGGCTATCCGTCTGTATCAGGCCAAAAAATACGATGAAGCCCGTAATATCTTACAGCCGCTATTGAATAAGGCCCCCAATAGCCCGTGGTTTCTGGATTTAATGACAGATATCGATCTGGGGCAAAACCGTGCGGCTCAGGCCATCGTCCGGCTGCAAAACCAGGCGGGCGTACAAAGCAATCCGGTACTGCAACTTAACCTGGCCAATGCCTACGTTGAAGGGAAACAACCTGAGGCGGCAAGTAGAATTCTCTATCGCTATACCTATGCGCATCCTGACGATCCCAACGGTTGGGATTTGCTGGCGCAAGCCTCGGCCGCTAAGGGATCGCGGGCGGAAGAGTTATCGGCCAGAGCGGAAAGCATGGCGTTGAACGGACAACTGGATCAATCCATCCGGCTACTCGGCAATGCCAGTTCATTGGTGAAACTCGGCAGTCTGGAACAGGCCCGCTACGATGCGCGCATCGACCAGTTGCGCCAACTTCAGCAGCGTTTTCGTCAATATCAGAAATCCTGACACCAGACAGACTTTGAGGATGATTTACCGTGACCAAACACGTAACGATTTACCATAATCCGCGCTGTTCCAAAAGCCGAGAAACGTTGGCGCTGCTACAGCGACATGATATTAACCCTGAAGTCGTGCGCTATCTGGACACCCCGCCCGATGCCGCCACGCTCACCCGCCTGCTGCATCAGCTCGGCATGAAGAGCGCCCGCGATTTGATGCGCCGGAAAGAAGACATTTATCAGCAATTAAATCTTTCCGATTCGTCACTGACGGAAGCGGAACTGATTCAGGCGATGGTCGATAATCCCAAACTGATTGAACGCCCTATTGTGGTGGTCGGACAACAGGCTCGCCTTGGGCGTCCGCCGGAGCAGGTGCTGGAGATACTGTAAATTACAGTCCGAGGATCTCTTTTACAAAAGGAATAGTCAGTTTGCGCTGTGCGGTGATGGAAGCATGATCAAGCTGATCCAGCGTCATAAACAACGTGCGCATCTCACGATCCAGACGTTTGAGCAAAAAGCGGCTGACATCCTCCGGCAGTTCAAAACCACGTAGTTTCGCCCGCAGTTTCAGCGCTTCGCCCTTTTCCTCGTCGGACAAGGGTTGCAGTCTGTAAATCTGTCCCCAGTCAAGACGTGATGAGAGATCGGGAAGGCCGAGATTGAGCTGACGCGGAGGACGATCGCCGGTAATCAGCAAACGGGTGCGTCCGGTTTCCTGAATACGGTTATAGAGATTGAAGACGGCCATTTCCCAGGCTTCGTCGCCGGCAATGGATTCAATGTTATCGATGCATACCAGCGCCAGTTGTTCCATGCCATCCAGCACCTCGGGCACGAAATAGGCCCGTTTATCCAACGGCACGTAGCCAACCGCCTGTTCACGACGAGATAAATCGGCGCAAGCGGCATGCAGCAGATGGCTGCGACCGCCCCCTTCCCGCGACCAGAAGTAAATGTAACTTCCGTGTTCCTGACGCAACGCGTTGGTAATAGCGGCCAGAAGAGATGCGTTCTCTCCCGGATAGAAACTGGCGAACGTTTCGTCATCCGGTAAATAAAGTGGCAATGAAAGCTGTGCCGGCGTGTTCAGAATCACCTCAAGCAAGACAGGCAGGAAAACCAGCCGAGTCTATCACAGAAACCCGGCCCTGTTGAGGGCGTTCCTCAACAGGGGAAACAAGGCGGATTGCCACGGCTGAACAGCGCGTTAACGATGGGCGGTGTCTTGCGCATCAGGCGCATCAAGAATCACTTCTTCTTTGTGAAACAGACTAATCACCTTGAATAACAGGCTCATACCAATACCCACCACGGTAGCCAGCGCCATACCTTTCAGTTCGGTCGCGCCCAGATGAACTTTGGCGCCGCTGACGCCGATGATCAGGATCACCGAGGTCAGGATCAGGTTCTGCGCTTTGTTGTAATCCACTTTGGACTCAATCAGCACGCGGATCCCCGATGCGCCGATAACCCCATACAACAGTAGCGACACGCCGCCCATTACCGGCACCGGCACCGCCTGAATCGCCGCCGCCAGTTTACCCACGCAGGAAAGCAGAATGGCGATGATCGCCGCACCGCCAATCACCCAGGTACTGTATACCTTGGTGATCGCCAGCACACCGATGTTTTCGCCATAGGTGGTATTGGGCGTTGAACCAAAAAAGCCGGATAATACGGTAGAGAGGCCGTTGGCGAACATGGAACGATGCAGCCCCGGATCACGCATCAGATCTTTTTTGACGATATTGGCCGTCACAACCAGATGGCCGACATGCTCGGCGATAACCACCAATGCGGCGGGAAGAATCGTCAGAATGGCAAACCATTCGAAACGCGGCGTGTAAAACGTCGGCAGCGCGAACCAGCGCGCCTCACTGATGGCAGTAAAATCCACCACGCCCATGACAAATGACAGCGCATACCCCGCCAACACGCCAATCAGAATCGGGATAATCGCCAGAAAACCACGAAACATCACCGATCCGAGGATCGTCACCACCAGCGTGGTCAGCGAAATCGTTACCGCCGTGGTATCCCTAGGCGTACCGTCGGCGGGCAATAATCCCGCCATACCCGCAGCGACGCCCGCCAGTTCCAGGCCGATTACCGCGACAATCGCGCCCATTGCCGCAGGCGGAAATAACACATTCAGCCAGCCTGTCCCGGCCTTTTTGACAATCAGCGCCACCAGACAAAACAGCACGCCGCATAGGATAAAACCGCCCAGCGCAACCTCATAACCCAGCGGCAATAGCAGCAATACCGGAGAAATAAAGGCGAAGCTTGAACCCAGATAGGCGGGAATTTTGCCTTTACAGATAAACAGGTAAAGCAACGTCCCGATACCATTGAATAACAGGACGGTCGCTGGATTGATCTTGAACAGGATCGGCACCAGAACAGTGGCGCCAAACATCGCGAACAGATGTTGGAAGCTCAGCGGGATGGTTTGCAGCAAGGGCGGTCGTTCACTTACCCCGATGGCGCGACGAGTCATCTTTTATATCCTCTGTAACGTTGCTGTTTATTGTGTGCGGATTAATGTCCGCACCTGTTATGACAGCCAGACTCGCCCGCCGCGACGCAGCCGGTCCAGTCAGACTTTATGTTATTGCGGCGCGGTTCACGCCAAAAAAAAGCCGACTAATTCAGTCGGCCTGCCTGCTATTTAGTACCAAATATTTTATCGCCCGCGTCGCCCAGTCCTGGCATGATGTAACCACGCTCATTAAGCCCCTTATCGATCGCCGCCGTATAAAGCTCAACATCCGGGTGCGCGTTCTCCAGCGCGGCGATCCCTTCCGGGGCGGCAACCAGCACCAGCACTTTGATGCTTTGACAACCCGCTTTTTTCAGCAGGTCAATCGTGGCGATCATCGAACCGCCCGTTGCCAGCATCGGGTCAACCACCAGCGCCATACGCTCTTCGATGTTGGAAACCAGCTTCTGAAAATAGGGGACCGGCTCCAGCGTTTCTTCATTGCGGTAAATACCGACGACGCTGATACGGGCGCTGGGCACATTTTCCAGCACGCCCTCCATCATCCCCAGACCGGCTCGCAGGATAGGCACGACAGTAATTTTTTTGCCTTTGATTTGATCGACTTCAACCGGGCCGCACCAACCGTCAATGGTCACTTTTTCGGTGGCTAAATCAGCCGTTGCTTCATAGGTCAACAAACTTCCGACTTCTGAAGCCAACTCACGAAAACGCTTGGTGCTGATATCATTTTCGCGCATCAGGCCAAGTTTATGTTTGACGAGCGGATGTTTCACCTCGACGATCTTCATCATTATTCTCCCCGGGACAGTGGACGGACAAAAACGTCCAGGACGTTGCTAAACGCCGTTTACGGCGGCCCGCAGGACGGCGGGCGGGATAACCATCGCAAAAAAAATCGCCGGATTATACCGCTTTTTTACCTGGCGCTATACGGTAAGCCTGATCCAGATCAACCGATAAGGGAAATTACTGCGGATGCCCGATTGATTGCAAGCCGGGGAAAAATCGGCAACCGGCGACACATCACTCGCAAACGTTTGCCCACACTGCTAGAATTAGCGCGCTCAATTTTTTTAACCACAAATTGTAACCTCCGTGGGGACTCCGCAGTGACCGACAAAACCTCTCTCAGCTATAAAGACGCAGGCGTGGATATTGATGCTGGCAACGCATTAGTAGACCGTATCAAAGGTGTAGTGAAACAAACCCGTCGCCCGGAAGTCATGGGTGGGCTGGGTGGTTTCGGCGCCTTATGCGCCTTACCGCAAAAATACCGTGAACCGATTCTGGTTTCCGGCACTGACGGAGTCGGCACCAAGCTGAGTCTGGCAATGGATCTCAAACGTCACGATACGATCGGCGTCGATTTGGTCGCCATGTGTGTGAACGATCTGGTTGTTCAGGGCGCCGAGCCGCTGTTTTTCCTCGACTATTACGCCACAGGCAAGCTGGACGTGGATACGGCCGCCAGCGTGATCACCGGTATCGCGGAAGGCTGCAAACAGTCCGGCTGCGCGCTGGTCGGCGGCGAAACGGCTGAAATGCCGGGTATGTACCACGGCGAAGATTACGATGTCGCCGGTTTCTGCGTTGGCGTGGTTGAAAAATCCGAAATCATCGACGGCAGCAAAGTACAAGCCGGCGACGTTCTGATCGCCCTCGCCTCCAGCGGGCCGCACTCAAACGGTTACTCGCTGGTACGCAAAATTCTTACGGTCAGCCAGACCAATCCTGAGCAGTTTATGCTGGAAGGCAAAACATTGGCTGACCATCTGCTGGCGCCGACCAGAATTTACGTGAAATCGATCCTGTCCCTGATTGAACAGGTCGACGTACACGCGATCTCCCATCTGACCGGCGGCGGTTTCTGGGAAAATATTCCACGCGTGCTGCCGCAAGGTATGCAAGCGACGATTGATGAATCCAGTTGGCAATGGCCGGCGATCTTTAACTGGCTGCAACAGGCCGGCAATGTCAGCCGACACGAAATGTATCGCACTTTTAACTGTGGTGTTGGTATGATCATCGCAATGCCGACCGAGCAGGCAGACGAGGCCATCGCTTTATTGAACGGCAGTGGCGAAAATGCATGGAAAATCGGCGTCATTACGCAAACCGATGCCGGAGACTCAGTGGTTATTAACTGATGAAAAACATCGTTGTCTTAATATCTGGTCAGGGAAGCAACTTGCAGGCGTTGATTGACGCCTGCAAGCATGGACGAATGAAAGGGAAGATAGCCGCGGTATTCAGTAATAATCCCGACGCGTACGGTCTACAGATTGCACTGGAAGCCGATATCCCGACACATATCCTCAGCCCGGAAGCCTTTCCCGATCGCGTCGCCTATGATGCGGCGATGGCGCAGGAAATCGAGCAATATCACCCCGCGCTGGTTGTTCTGGCGGGCTATATGCGGATACTGAGTCCAGATTTCGTCGCGCAGTTTGCAGGCAAAATGCTCAACATCCATCCCTCGCTGTTGCCGAAATATCCCGGTCTACATACGCACCGCAAGGCGCTGGAAAATGGCGATGCCGTACACGGAACCTCGGTACATTTTGTCACCGACGATCTGGATGGCGGCCCGCTAATTATACAGGCGAAAGTGCCGGTCTTTAGCAATGATACGGAAGAAACGCTGAGCGCCCGCGTACAAACGCAGGAACACACTCTTTACCCTATGGTGGTGAATTGGTTCCTGAATGGACGTTTGGTGATGTGTGAAAACAAGGCATGGCTTGACGGCACGCGCATTCCCGCACAGGGTTATGCTGCGCAATAGCATAGCAACGATGAAATTGTCAGCCCGCCCTTAATCTGGCACGCCAGATTAAGGGTTTTCTTTCCCCTCCTCCCAGGCGCAACAGCCCCAGTGCCGCACAACGCTTTCAATAGTTAATTATCCTTACCCGCCCTACATAACCCATCGATATAAAAAGACATTCCTTTTTCCCCACAATTCCCCTACTCAATGTACGTTGTAAACAAGAATGACAATGATTATCTTTCGCTACCTGATTTTTTACCGATGCCATTATGCGTACCCTCTTACTCATTTCCCTATTACTGCTCAGTCCGTTTTCACTGGCTAAAACCGTTACCGATATTCAGGGCCGACAGGTCGAGATCCCGGATAACCCTCAGCGTATTATTCTGGGTGAAAGCCGGATGTTGTACACATTGGCGCTGCTGGAACCGGGTGATCCGGCAAAAAATGTGGTGGGTTGGCCGGGTGATATGCCGCGTTACGATGCACAAAGCTGGACGCGCTACACAGAAAAATTTTCACGAATTGCCCGCATCCCACAATTAGGTAACGGTAGTCTGCAAACCGTGAACGCGGAATCACTGCTACCGCTTAAACCCGATCTGGTGATTTTACCGCGTCTGGCAAAACACTCGGCTAACGAAGCGCAGTTGGAACAAACACTGGCACGCGCCGGGGTGCCGGTGATTTATGTCGATTTGCGCGTGGATTTGCTCAACAACACGCTGCCAAGTCTGCGCCTGCTGGGTGAAGTCCTGAATCAACAACCAAGAGCCGCCGCCTTCAGCGCCTTCTATCAGCAACATATGGCGGTGATTAAAGAGCGAATCGCCCAACATTACGGTAAAAAAACCACCGTGATGCTGCATCTGCATCTCGGCCGCCGCGATACCTGTTGCACCACGGCCGTCGGTGGAAATCTTGGCGATTTGCTGACGTTTGCCGGTGGTGAAAATATCGCCGCCGGCGCTATCAACAGCGTCTACGGCGAACTTAGCCCGGAACGCGTACTGGCGGCCAAACCCGATGTTTACATCGCCACCGGCATGGCGGGTCCCGACGGCAAGCGGTTCTCCAGCCTGATGCTGGGGCCAATGGTAACGAAAGCGCAAGCGCAAATCAGCTTCAGCAACCTGATCCGTCAGGAACCGATTCTTTCTCATCTTGAAGCGGTACAGACAGGCCGCGCCTGGAGCATGTGGCACAACTTCTACCTCAGCCCCTATCACGTGGTGATGGTGGAGATGTTTGCCAAAGCGTTATATCCCGACCTCTTTGCCGATCTTGATCCGCAACGCACCCTACAAGAACTTTACCAGCAATTTTTACCTATCGATTTTTCAGGGACTTATTGGAGCCAGCTTTCGCATGAATAACAAGACATTCCGTAACGGGTGGCCGTTGCTCGTTCTGCTGCCGTTTGGCGCGCAGGCGGCCAGCGCCGCCAAAGACGATACCCTGTTGGTTACCGCCACCAGCGAAGCACCCGCAGATACCGATTACCAACCGCATATGACTACTACCGGAACCCGTAGCGAAAGCCGCCTGCTTGATGTGCCGCAAGCGGTGAATGTGGTGCAAGCACAGGTACTCAAAGACCGTGCGGTGCGCAATATTGACGAAGCCTTGTATAACGTCAGCGGGATCACCCAATCCAACACGCTCGGCGGCACCCAGGATGCGCTTATCAAACGCGGCTTTGGCGATAACCGTGATGGTTCACTGTTTCGGGACGGCGTTCGCTCGATTCAGGCACGTAATTTCACGCCCACCAGCGAACGCGTCGAGGTACTGAAAGGCCCGGCGTCGATGTTATACGGCATGGGTGAGCCCGGCGGGATCATCAACATCATCAGCAAAAAACCCGAACTGCAACAGAAAACCCATATTGAAGGCTGGGGCAGCAGTTTTAACGGCGGCGGCGGTCAGTTGGATGTTACCGGGCCGCTGGGCGCGTCCGGGCTGGCTTACCGTATGGTGGTCGATCATAATGAAAACGACTACTGGCGTAACTTTGGCCGCAACCGCCAGACCACTATCGCGCCGTCGCTGATGTGGTACGGCGAAGACACCACCGTGCGGGTGGCATACGAACATATGGAATACCTGACGCCATTCGATCGCGGCACCGTTATCGACACCAACACCGGTAAGCCGGTGAATACCCCGCGTGATCGCCGTTTCGACGAGCATTACAACGCCACCCGCGGCGATCAGGATAGCATCACCCTGCAAGTCGAACGCAATCTGACCGACCGCTGGAAAAGCAGCCTGACTTACGCCTATAACCGCAACCGTTACAGCGATAATCAGGCGCGGGCGATGAGTTATGATGCCGATACCGGCAATCTGTCTCGCAGAGCAGACTCCACCGGCTATGCCCATGCTCAGACGCAGGCCGTGCAGTTAACGCTGAACGGCGATGTGGATTGGGGGCGCATCAATCACCAGTTGCTGTTCGGTTTTGTTTACGAAGCCGACCGCACATACCGCGGCGATATGCTGCAAGGATCCGCCTCTGACGTCTTTAATATTTACAACCCGGTCTACGGCAATCTTGCTGAATCCAGTTCGGTTATCGCCTCACAGAGCGATCAACGGGAAAATATCGACAGTACCGGCTTCTTTATGCAGGATGTGATCCGCCTGAACGACCGCTGGCAATTGTTGGGCGGTCTGCGCTACGACAGCTTCGATGTCATGGCCGGTAAAGGACGGCCGTTCGTTACTCGTACCGATAGCGCGTACAATCGCGTCGTGCCGCGCGCCGGAATTATTTACTGCCTGACGTCCTATTCTTCACTCTATGCCAGCTACAGCGAATCATTTAAGCCCAACTCGTCTATCGCGACGCAAATCGGCGCGCTGCCGCCTGAGATCGGCACATCCTACGAGATCGGCGCCAAGCTGGACTTGCCTAACCGTATTACCGGTAATCTGGCGCTGTTTGATATTGAAAAAAGTAACGTGATGGTCAGCGAAAGCATTGATGGCGAAACCGTTAGCCGCACCGCCGGGAAAGTTCGTTCACAGGGCGTTGAACTGGATCTGGCCGGCAAACTGACCGACTCGCTCAGTTTGATAGGTTCCTACGCTTATACCGATGCCCGCGTGACCGCCGATCCCGACAATGACGGCAACAGAATGCCGAATGCCGCCCGCCATACCGCGTCTTTATTCCTGACACAGGATTTCGGCAATATTGGTCTGGCTGGCGGCGATAACCTGCGCGCCGGCGCCGGGGCGCGTTATGTAAGCCGTCGCGCGGGCGATGCGGCAAACAGCTTCTATCTGGATGACTATACGGTGGCTGACGCGTTCGTGGCCTATAGCCTGCCGCTTAACGGCTATAAGGTAAAATGGCAGATCAACGTGAAAAACCTGTTTGATAAAACCTATTATCCGTCCAGCGGGAATAACCTGCGCGTCGCCATCGGTGAACCGCGTCAGGTGGTGCTGCGCGCCAGCGTGGATTTCTAATCGCCACGTACTGTTCGCCCCAACAGGTTCTGCGCTTATAACAGCAATGTGTAACAGCAATGTGGCCGGCATCGTCGGCCACATCATTATTTTATCCCGCGAACTGCCGGAACAGCGCTTTGCCGCGCAGCAATCGCACCCCCAGCCAGCCACCGCACAGCGACAACAGCAAGGCGGCGGACAACGGCAATGCCGCCCACATGATGAAGTTGGGTTCCCAGGCGAAGTTGAAGACCTGACGTTGCAGCGCCCACAACGCCGCTTCCGCGCCAATGGCGGCGGCGGTTCCCGCCACCAGTCCCAACACCGCAAACTCACACCAAAGGGTGGTGCGCAACAAACGCAGCCCCGCGCCCAACGTGCGGTAAACCATCAATTCCTGACGCCGCTGACGCATCCCCACCTGAATTTGCGCCAGCAACAGTAGCACGCCGCAGAACAGCACCAGTACCAACATGATTTCCAGCGCCCGGCTCACCTGCTGCAATACCTGACCGACCTGACGCAGAATGCTGCCGACATCCAGCACGCTCAATGTCGGGAACTGACGGTTAAGTTGCGTAATCATCTTCTCGTCGCCTTCATAGCGGAAACTGGTCAGCCAGGACTGCGGCTGGTTATCCAACGCGCCAGGCGGAAAGATAAAGAAGAAATTCGGGCGCAGGCTTTCCCAATCCACCTGCCGGAAACTGGTCACTTTGGCGCTGAACGGCTGCGTATCGGCGGTAAAGGTCAGCGTATCGCCGATTTTAATGCCCATCTCTTTGGCTTCTTCCCCGTCCATCGACACTTCACCCGCTTTCGGCGCTTGCCCCTCAAGCAGCACATTGTGTTCAGGAAGACCGTCCAGCCAGGTCAGATTCAGTTCCCGGTTGACCGTGTCGCCGCCGGGATCATCCTCACGGATCACTTCCGTCGCCGTCTGCTGATTAATCTCGGTCAGACGCGCACGAATAATCGGGTAAAATTGCGCCGGTTTAACCTGATGCTGTTCAAGGAAGGTTTTTACCTGCGGCACCTGCTCCGCGGTCATATTCAACAGAAAGTAATTCGGGCTGCCCGGCGGCAACTGCTGTTGCCAGCGATCCAGTAAATCTCCCCGCATCACCAACAGCAAAGCCAGCAACATGAACGATAATGAAAAAGCCGCCAGTTGGCTGAGCGTCGACCAGGGTTGACGCAGCAGACGGCTAATCGCCAGCCGCATTGACAGCCGCTGAACCGTCAGGCGGCGCAGCAATAGCAATCCGCCCCAGCCAATCACTCCCAGAAGTAGCGCCAGCACCGCCATGCCGCCCAACACGGCCCACAGAAGCGGACTGCCGCCGGACAGTATGGCAAGCAACCCCACCACGATCGCCAATACCACCGGCAGGTAATAGCGCAACGGCCAGACGTTCGCCACCACATCCTGACGCAATACGCGCAGCGGTTGTGTCGCCAGCAACAGGCGATAGGGGCGCAATCCGACCAGCAGTGAAATCAACACCAGCGAACCCAGCGCCCATACCCACGGCCACCACCCCGCGGCGGGCAGCGCCACGGGCAACACCGGCGCCAGCATTTTCATCAACAACGCTTCAAACCCCAGCCCGACCAGGCCGCCGCACAACGCCGCCAACCCCAGCACCGATAGCCATTGGCCGACGATCAGCCGCTGTAGCGCCGTTCTGTCGGCTCCCAGCGTTTTAAGCACCGCCACCAGATCATAACGACTACGGCAATAGTGGCTCATGGAAACCGCCACCGCCGCGATGGACAACAACAACGTCAACAAAGCCGAAAGCAGTAGGAATTGCTGCGAACGCTTCAACGATTGACTCAGCGCGCCTTCGGAATCCTCCATGCCGTACCAGCGCTGATCGGGCTTGAGCAACGGCTTGATAAAAGCGCTGAATTCACTGATTTGCTGCTCATTTCCGGTAAACATATAGCGCCAGGTAATACGCCCGCCGGGCTGGATGGCGCCGGTTTTTTCCACATCGTCCAGACTCATCAGAATTCGCGGCGCCGTTTGAAACGGATTAAAGCCGGCGTCCGGCTCCTGAATCACTTCCCCGCTAATCCGCAGAGACGTGTCACCCACATCCAGCATGTCACCGACCTTCAACCCCAGCAACGCCAGTAATCTTGGCGCCACCAGCACGGTGCCGGGCTCAACGCGCAAACCGGCTGGCCGCGTCTGCAACTCGCCGTATAACGGATAACGCTGGTCGGTCGCTTTTACCCGCGCCAGTTGCGGCGTATCGTCCGCGAACGTCATGGTCATGAAAGAAATCTGCCGGCTAAGCGTCAATCCTTGCTGCTGCGCTTGCGCAAGCCACGCTTCCGCCACCGGACGCGCGGCCCTCAGCACCCGATCGCCCGCCAGAAAATCACGGCTCTGCTGGCTCAGCCCTTTTTCCATTCGATCGCTGATCGTCCCCAGCGCCAGCACGCACGCCACGGCCAGCGTTAACGCCAGCCAGACAATCAATAAAGAAGGAGAACGCCATTCGCGCCAAAACCACCGCCAGATCATGCATCCTCCCTCAGCTTGCCATCCACCAGCCGCAAGCGGCGCTCGCAGCGGGCGGCAAGTTGTTCATCGTGCGTGACCAGAATCAGCGTGGTGGCGTAATCCCGATTGAGAGAAAACAACAGATCGACAATCCGCTCGCCGGTTTTACGATCCAGATTGCCGGTCGGCTCATCGGCAAACAGCACTTTAGGACGACCGCTAAACGCCCGCGCCAACGCGACGCGTTGTTGTTCGCCGCCGGAAAGCTGGGCCGGCAGATGATGTAAGCGTTCACCCAGCCCTAATTGCTGCAACAGTTGCGCGGCTTGCCCTCGGCTGTGGCTATCGCTCTCGCCGCGCAACAGCGCGGGAAGCTGGACATTTTCCAACGCATTCAACGTTGGCACCAGCATGAAAGACTGAAAGACAAACCCCACGTATCTGGCGCGCAGCGCGGCGCGCCCTTCCTCATCCAGTTTGCTCAGGGATTCTCCCATCAGGCTGACGTCGCCTTCACTGCCGTAATCCAGACCGGCCAGGATCCCCAGCAGCGTCGATTTCCCCGAACCGGATTCGCCGATCAACGCAATTGTCTGCGCGGGTTTGACAATGAGCTCAACTCCGGTAAGGATGGAAAGCCGATTCTCCCCTTGACCAACGTGCTTACTAAGATGATGAACTGCAAGAATGTTTTCCACGGGCCCGGTTTTGGTTGGCATAGCGCTCGCTGGACTGGTTTTCGCAAACATGTATCCGTCCTTTTCCTTCTGGGATTATGCAGTGTCCGCGCTTTGGCGGCGGACACTTTATTAATTCTGGGCGATAGCCTCAGTGCGGGCTACCAGATGCCGGTGGCTGAGGCCTGGCCTGCCGTGTTAAACCAACAGTGGCAGACACAGCGCAAAAACGCCAATATCGTTAATGCCAGTATCAGCGGAGATACCGCCGCTCAAGGGCTGGCGCGTCTTCCGGCCTTGCTGAAACAACATCAGCCGCGCTGGGTTCTGATCGAACTCGGCGGCAATGATGGACTACGGGGTTTTCCCGCTCCAAATATCGAGCAGGATCTGACCAAAATCATCACGCTGGTCAGGCAGGCCAAGGCCAAACCCCTGCTGATGCAAATCCGTCTGCCGACCAACTACGGACGCCGCTATACTGAATCGTTCAGCGCCATCTATCCACGGCTGGCGCGGCAGTTTGATCTTCCGCTGTTGCCTTTCTTTATGGAGCAGATCTATCAAAAAACCGAATGGATCATGGAAGACGGCATCCACCCAACCCGTGACGCCCAACCCTTTATCGCTGACTGGATGGCAAAACAGCTTGAACCATTAGTTAACCATGAGTCTTGATAAATAGGGCTTTTGAATTAGGTAAAGTTATGCAAAAAACGGTTTTGATTACCGGTTGCTCCAGCGGTATCGGCTTGATTGCCGCCCAGGATCTGCAACAACGCGGCTACCGTGTGCTTGCCGCCTGCCGCCGTGCCGATGACGCGGCGCGAATGACCGCGCTGGGTCTTGAAGGGATTGAACTGGATCTGGATGACGCCGCCAGCGTTGAGAAAGCCGCCGCGGAGGTGATCCGGTTGACCGATAACCGGCTGTATGCCCTATTTAATAACGCCGGATACGGCGTATACGGGCCGCTGAACAGCCTCTCCCGCCGGCAGTTTGAACAACAGTTCGCCAGTAATCTGTTCGGCACGCATCAGTTGACGCAACGATTATTGCCCGCCATGCTGCCCCACGGCGAAGGCCGAATTATTCAGACCAGTTCGGTGCTGGGACTGGTCGCCACGCCGGGACGCGGCGCGTACGCCGCCAGCAAATTCGCGCTGGAAGCGTGGTCGGATACGCTGCGGATGGAACTGTATGGCAGCGGGTTGCACGTCAGCCTGATTGAGCCCGGCCCGATCAGCACGCGTTTTACCGATAATGTCGCTCAGGCGCAAACGGATAATCCGGTCACCAACCCCGGCATCGCCCAACGATTTACGCTGCCGCCGGAAGCCATATTGCCTAAACTGCATCACGCGCTGGAAAGCCCGCGGCCAAAGCTGCGTTACCCGGTGACAGTGATTGCGCATTCGATGTCATGGCTGCGCCGTTTGCTGCCCGGGCGCTTACTGGATCATGTATTACGGCTCCGTTCCTGACATTTGGCTTGAAGTGGCGCATTCCGCCCCCACCTATGCCAAAACGGACGAGGATAAGAGAGAACGCATTATGTTAGAACAACAAGCCAATATTATGGATGTCAACGAATCCAACCTGCATGAGGTGCTGGAACACTCCGCGACACTGCCCGTGCTGTTTTATTTCTGGTCTGAACGCAGCCAGCACTGTCTGCAACTGGAACCGGTGCTGAACAAACTGGCGCAGGAATACGCCGGACAATTTATTCTGGCGAAAGTCGATTGCGATGCGGAACAGCGCGTCGCCGCCCAATTCGGCCTGCGCGCCATTCCAACCGTCTACCTGTTCAAAGACGGCCAGCCTTTGGATGGTTTTCAGGGGCCTCAACCGGAAGAAGCGGTTCGTGAACTGTTGCAGCGCGCGCTGCCGAAAGAAGAAGAGTTGAAAGTCGCCGAAGCGCAGCAGTTGATTCAGGAGGGCGATTTGCCGCAAGCCTTGCCGTTGCTCAGAGAAGCCTGGCAGTTAAGCCAGCAGCGCAGCGACATCGGCCTGATGCTGGCGGAAGTGCAGATTCAACTTAATCGCAGCGAAGACGCCGAAGCGGTGTTGGCGACGATCCCCTTGCAGGATCAGGACACCCGCTATCACAGCCTGGTCGCGCAGATTGAATTGCTCAGACAGGCCGCCGATACGCCGGAAATCCAACAACTACAGCAGCAGTTGGACGCTGATCCGCAAAACGCGGATCTGGCGGTGCAACTGGCGTTGCAACTGCATCAGGTGGAGCGAAACGAAGAGTCCCTTGAGTTGTTGATGGGCTTCCTGAAAAAAGATCTGGGCGCCGCCGAAGGCAACGCGCGCAAGACGCTGATGGATATTATGGCCGCATTAGGCACCGGCGACGCACTGGCCGCCCGCTATCGCCGCCAGCTTTACTCGCTGCTTTACTGATTTCAGCCCGACAGCAAGACGTAACGGCACGATATCCACCCGGATCGTCGTGTCGTTGTGATCTGAATACGTCACGCCGGATAAGGCGACAAGGTGGCGAAATAGCTCACCAGCAGCAGCACCAACATCACCTTAGCCAGCAACAACACGCTGTACAGGCTGAATGGCGGCGGCCACCCTAACAGCAGCCAGCCGCTGATCACGCCGGTGATGATATTCAACATCACCCAGACATGGCCGTACGGGAAAAACGCATCATGGTGGCAATGGCATCCCTGCGCGTTGCCGGATGGCGTCCCGCAGCCATCAGGAAGAACGGCGGAGGCAGGCCGCCGGCCCATAGTGCCGACGAGATCAGGTGCAGCACATGATTAATCCGCTGAATCATGCCCAACCCGCCTTCAAACGCCGCCGCGTGTCCGATGTACGCCATGCCGCACCACTGCGTCACGCAGACCAGCAAGATGATCCGATAGCGGGAAACGCCATGCGCGGCCAGCCCCAGACACGCCAGGAACGCCAGCACGATCTGCGCGCCCCATCCCCTGCCGACCGTCGTGCTCAGCACCGCCAGCCAGATAACGCTATCCGTCAGGCTGCGCCAGTCGCCGCTCATGATGACCAGTTGCAGCGACAGCATCGCGCTGGCGCACCCCAGCGTCATCCACAGAGTAATGCGCAATACCCGATCCAGCCGTTCAGCCAGATAATACCTGAAATCGCCCTGAGCCAGCCAGACGACATAAACCGCGCTGCCGGTGGTCAGCATCAAGGCGGAAAAATATCCCCAGCGCAGCGCCACATAGAGACTGTCCAGCGCCACGAACTACTTCACCGCAAAACGGTAACTGCCTTTAAGTTTATGGCCGTCAACCGACAGAACATGCCAGTTAACCTGATAGCGCCCGCTTGCCAACGGTTTCGCCAGCGTGACATTCATCTGATTGCGGGTTTCAGGCATAACCGAAGTGTTGCTGACCGATGGCGATTTTCTGGCGTCATCGACGATCTCAACGCCGCTGAACGCCGGTTCGATATTTTCCGAGAAAGTGAGCGTGAGCGTGTCGGGTGCGGTTTCGACGATACTGTCGGCTGCCGGGATCTGGCTTTTCAAATGAGCGTGAGCCCATATCGAGGGAGAAAATGCCATCGCCGTAACGGACAACAGCGCGCACCCGATCTTCAGTTTTAACGTCATATTCATTCATCCTGTCACATTAGTAATGGAAAACCAGTAAACACCACGACAAAGCCCACCAAGGGAAAAAAGAGAAATTACGCCAACGTTTCCACGACGTTGATCCAACCGTGACCACCGTAAACCGGCCAATCATTCAACCAGCGCCGCAGCATGTTCATGGCAAGCATCGCCACCACCTCCTGATGCGTGTTCAAGCTATAACGGGGAACGTTGTATTGTATCATTTGAGCGAATGTGCCTTGCGGCGTATGCAAGGCAATCATTAGTCGGTCATCTCGTCGGCCTCCGATCCGCAACGCCAGTTGACCGGTTTCCCCGGCAAACTGCGGTAAATCCAGCGCATCATCGTTCACCCGTAGTTCACCGCCCGCCAGCGGGACACTGGCCGACTGCAACCGCCAGTTCAGCAACCCCGCGGTAAAATCCTCACTGATTGCCAATACCAGGTTGTGCTCACGCAACCGCCGCGCTAGCTGGGCTGGCAACCCTTCCGTCCCTTCAAAGAGAGTATTTTCACCCGCAACGGCGCGTACCTGCTCCCACAACGCTTCCATTGCCGCCCGTTGCGAGGCCGGGCCGGTCAACTTCAATTCAATGATCGGCATGGCGGAGCGGTAGCCCAGCACCACGCCCGGCGGGAGAGACAGCGCATCCAGTTGGCTGGCCAGATCGCTTTCAGAACGGCCAAACGTGGTTAATCGCAAACATAATGGCGGCGCGGAGATAGCAAAACGATCGCGCAGCCGCGGCATGATCTGTTGGTCCACCATCACCTTGAATTCCGACGGCACGCCGGGCGTAAAAAACATCAGGCATTTATTGAGTCGCAACGCAAAACCACATGCCGTCCCCACTGGATTATCCACCATTTCGGCACTGGCGGGGATCTGCGCCTGCTTGCGGTTGCTGGGCGCCATGACCCGGCCCCGTTCGGTAAAGAAAACCTCCATCCGGGCCAGCCATTCGGCATGTTCAACCAGACCTTCCCCCGCGGCGGTGGCCGCCGCCAACGCGCTGAGATCATCACTGGTCGGCCCCAGCCCGCCATTGACGATCAAGACATCCGCAATCCGACTGCGTTGGGTAATCGCCGTCACCAGGGCATCGAGATCGTCTCCCACCGTCATCCGGCTGGTCATCGGCAGCCCGGCATGAAACAGATAATCCGCCAGCCAAGCCGCATTGGTATCAATAATCTGACCATGCAGCACTTCATCGCCGGTACATAACATCTCAACCCTAAGCATCGTATGCTCCTCGTGATTACGCCCTACCCACTTTAGAAACTCGGTTGGCGAAAGACAATTTTTAGTAAAAGAAAATTTTAGTAAAAGAAAATGTCTCTTTCTGATAACGTCGCTGACGGCTTGCGGATGTGAAAAGAGCGTGAATCGTCACGCTCTTCATTCGGCTCTTTATCGGTAACTATCAGAAATTCAGGCCGACACCGACATAAGCAGAGTCAGCCAGTTTGTTATCGGAGCGACCGCTTTCACCCGCCAGGTTGATGTAGCGATAGCCCACATCCACATTCAACGGGCCGAAGACCTGCCAGCGAACGCCGGCTTTGCCTTCAACGTAGTAATCGACATGGCTGGAAAAGGCGTCCGGGGAATAATAGCCTTCGCCGTACACAGAGAAGTAACGGTTAATCGGCCATTGCACACCACCGCCCAGCGCCAGCGCATGCCCGTCGCTGCCGCGATCCTGATTCAGATACAGCGCTTTGCCGCCGAGTGTCAGTTTTAGCGGGCCAACCGGAACGGTATAGCCCAATCCAAATCCGTAGAAGTCGTTATTGTCGTCGCCGTGAGCATAACTGACGTTAGCGCCCAATCCGGGTACGCCCAAACCAAAACCGACGCTGGCGCCGGAATAGTCACGTCCCGCCTCCCCGGAAAGGCTAATGGCATGAACTGAAGCGCTGGCCAGCAGCAAGCTTCCGGCACAGGCAATGACAAACTTTTTCATCTCAATATCCTTAAAATAGTAAACGCACGTGCAAAACCTATTGATATTTCCAGCGATTTTACCGCAACCACCCCGCCGCTCCAGCACAAAATTATCCTGAAGCCCGATTTATTCTTTTAATCAACTGAAAATATCGTCACATCTGCCGTCTGGCACGCACCTTCACCGGATCAGATCTTTTGATATTTTGCCTGCGCCCACGCGCTAACCTGCTGACGGGAGATTTTAATTCCGCCATTTTTCAATTCCGCAGGCAGTAAAAAATAGGCGACCGGACGCTGAAATCCGGCTAGCTGCGGCGCAAGCCAGTCACGGATGTCCGTCAGCGTGGCGGCGCCTGAGACGTCGAGCACCGCAACGGGCCGCTGACCAAACTCGGAGTCATCCACCGGCACCACGCAGGCTTGCCGGATATCTGGATGCGCCAGCAACACCGTTTCAATATTTTCCGGTTGAACGCCTTCCCCGCCGCTGAAAAACTGGTTATCCAGACGCCCAAGAATGCGCCACTCGCCTTCATCGAAAACGCCGCGATCCCGTGTGTGGAACCACCCCTGCGCGTCCGTCAGCGGAAGCAGGCGGCCATCACGCCAATAGCCCGACGCCAGCGTGCTGCCGCGCAACAACACTTCCTCGCCGAGCAAACGAATCTCACGTCCGCGCAGCGGCAACCCGACGCCAGCCCGACCATCGGCGCGTTTGGCGCATACCGTCGACGCCAGTTCCGTCAGACCATAGCCGCACCAACAGCGCACGCCGAGGGATTCGGCCTGCCGCGTCAGCGCCTGCGGGATCATCGCGCCGCCCAGCAATACCGAGCGTAACGAAGGGGGCAGCGTATTTTGCGCTAACAGCCGCCATAACTGCGTCGGCACCAGCGAAGCGTGAGTACAATCGCGCAGCGCGGATGCCAGCGGTTGCTGCGCCCGCACCACAATGGTTGCCCCGATCGCCAGCCAGCGCCACACAATCCCTTGCCCGGAAACATGAAATAGCGGCAACGACAGCAACCAGCTATCGGCCGCCGAGAAAGCCATCATCTCCAGCACGCCCTGCGCACTGGCAAGATGGGCGGAAAAAGTATGCGCGGCGGCTTTCGGCAATCCGCTGGAACCTGACGTCAGCGTCAGTGTCGCCAGTTGCTCAGGCTGCCAGCGCCGCTGAACGAATTGCGACGCAGAGGAAGGATCATCGGACACGCATGACAAGGCGGTCAAATCACCGGGCAACGGTTGCCCATCCAGACACACGCCGTACTGCATATCGAGCGAAGGCAGCAGATCATCGGTTAATGATCCGGGCAGTTTCGGGTTAAGCGGCAATAATCGCGCGCCGCACTGCAATAGCGCCAGATAACAGCACAACATCATGCCGCTGTTTTTGCCGCGCAGCGCCACGCCGCAACCGGGCGTCACGCCTTGCCGGGCAAAACCGGCGGCCAACTGATTGACCCGCTGAGCAAGCTGCCGCCAATCCCAGCGCGTCTCTCCGTCGATTAGCGCGACGGAAAGCGGCGTCTGTATAGCCCAATAGCGCCAGGGCCAGTCGGTCAGAATTGCCATACCGGTTCCAGTTGCTCAACCGCCAACAACGGCAAAGCGCTTGCCGGCCACGGACGTATGACTTGCGCCTGCATCAGATCCAGCGTATCAAGACCGGGGATAGTGTCTGGCGTCAGCCAATGCGCCAGCCGCGCCAGTTGAGTCAGCCCCAGACTGGATTCAATGCTGGAACTGATCACCGCCGTTAATCCCGCCTGATGCGCCTGTCGCACCAGTTGCCGACAGCGATCGAGGCTGCCCACCAGCGTAGGTTTGATCACGATCGCGCTCACGCCCGGTTCGGCCTCCACCCGGAAATCCGCTTCGCGCACGCTTTCATCCCAGGCGATATTAATCCCGGTTGCCTGCGCAAATTCGCGGGATTCCTGACGGGTTTTGCAAGGCTCTTCCAGAAATGCAATACGGGAACGCAAGGCGGGCGCGACATAACGGGCAAAGCCATCCGCTTTGGCGCGCGTCCAACTGCGGTTGGCGTCCAGACGCAGCTTCAGATCCGGCAGCGCTTCCAGCAACACATTGACGATCATGCCATCGCGCACCGCCTCATACAGACCGACTTTTACCTTCGCCACTTTTTCACCGGGCAAGGCCTGCAACGTGGCGAACAGTTCGTCAGGATCGCCGTTGCACAATGGCGCTTTGCGGTAATCCGCCGCCATCGGCAAGCGTTGATCCAGTTCGGCCTGAGCGCAACTTAAGCCGAACGCGACGGACGGCGGCAGGTCGTCAGCCCAGGCTTCCCCAGCCCGCCAGCGCGTGAGTTGTTCATGCGCGGCGCATTCCGCTTGCGCCAGCGTTTCGACACTGAATTCCGGCAGCGGCGCAATCTCGCCCAAGCCTTGCCGTTCGCCCTGTTGCAGACAGACGATCAGCCCGTCGCGGGTTTTCAGGCGCTGGTTACGCAACACCACGCCCGCTTCCATCGGCACACGGTAACGATAAAGCTTAACCTGACGCATTACGGATTCCGTTTGAATTTGCTGAAATCCGGCTGACGTTTTTCATTAAAGGCATTGCGGCCTTCCTGACCTTCATCAGTCATATAGAACAGCATGGTGGCGTTACCCGCCAGTTCCTGCAACCCGGCCTGCCCGTCGCAGTCGGCATTCAACGCCGCTTTCAGGCAACGCAGCGCCATCGGGCTGTTTTGCAACATTTCACGGCACCAGCGAACGGTTTCTTTTTCCAGTTCGCCCAGCGGAACCACGGTATTCACCAGTCCCATATCCAGCGCTTGAGCCGCATCATACTGACGGCACAGGAACCAGATTTCGCGCGCTTTTTTCTGACCGACGATACGCGCCATATAAGACGCGCCCCAGCCGCCGTCAAACGATCCCACGCGCGGCCCGGTCTGGCCGAAAATGGCATTGTCCGCCGCAATCGTCAGGTCGCACATCATATGCAGCACATGACCGCCGCCGATGGAATAACCCGCCACCATCGCCACCACCGGCTTCGGGCAGGTACGAATCTGACGCTGAAAATCCAGTACGTTCAGATGATGTACCCCGCTGTCGTCCTGATAGCCGCCGTAGTCGCCGCGTACTTTCTGATCGCCGCCGGAACAGAATGCCTTATCGCCCGCGCCCGTCAGAATAATTACGCCAATCCCGTCGTCATAACGCGCATTTTCCAGCGCGTGAATCATCTCTTTGACCGTTTGTGGGCGAAAAGCGTTACGTACCTGCGGACGGTTAATGGTGATTTTGGCGATGCCGTCCGTCGATTTGTGAAACAGAATATCGGTGAAATCGCCGCTGCAATCGTGCCATTCCACCGGGGCGTAAAGCCATTCTTCACTGGGATAAAGCATAAGTATTAATCCTTAACGGGATGCGAAATAAAAGAAAATATCCGGGCGGCATACGCCGCCGGATTCGCCTGATGCGCGTTATGACCGGCCTGCGTCACGCGCATTAATGGCAAGTCATACTGCATTGCCAGCATCTGAAATTTCAGGTCTCTGACGCCGCACAGATAACCAAATGGGATAACCAACCGCCGAAGTTTGTCCACCAGCCAGGGCTGACGCCCTAGCGAGGTGGCATCCAGCATTGCCGCCACCGCCGCGCCATGATTGTGGCGACGCAGGGCAACCAGGGCATGGCGCTGTCCGGCATCCAGATCGGCGAACACCGCCTGCCGATACCAATCGTCCAGCACGGTTTCCAGCGTCTCATGGCGAAAGCGCCGCGCCCAACGGAGGTCATGCGCTAATCGCGCCTCACGCAGATGCGCCGCATCAAGCCCCGGATTGCCGCCTTCCACCAATAGACCTTGCATTCCGCACGGCTGTGCGCAACAAGCGTGATACATGGCAAGCCGCCCGCCCAGCGAATAGCCCAGCAGCCAATAACGTTCGATGCCTTGCTGCGCGATGGTAAGCGCCAGTTGTTGGCTGAGTTGCGCAAAATCCCCGGCGGCCACACGCTGCGATGCGCCGTGTCCCGGTAAATCCACCAGCAACAGCGGCCAGTCGCCGCAAAAAGGGGTGATGGGCCGCCAGTCTTCGCCGCTGCCCAGCAGTCCATGCAGACAAACCAGCCACGGTTGTGCGGGCGATACCTTCACCGGCGTAATTCGTTGGCAACTCAATACGACCATAACGCCGCCTGCGACACCAGCGCGTTGAGCGTTTCCACGCCCTCTTTGGGCGGCACCACCACTTCCAGCACCGTGACGCCGCCCCGCGCCCAGCTACTGGCGACGGCATCCGCCAGCGTCTCCCAGCATTCGGCGCGGACATAATTGAGGCCAAACATGGCGGCGGCATGACTGAATTCGACGTGTTGCGGCATGCAGTAAAAAGCTTCCCGCTGCGCGGCGGGCGTCGGCAGCAGCGAAAAAATCTGTCCGCCATTGTTATTCACAATGATCAACACCAGCGGCGCGGACGCCTGACGCAGTAAAGCCAACGCATTGAGGTCGTATAAAGCGGAAAGATCGCCCACGATCCCAAGCGTCGCTTTACCCGTCGCCCGCTGAACGCCGGCCAGCGTCGAGATCAATCCATCAATACCGCTGGCGCCGCGGTTACCATAGACCGGGTATTGCAAAGGTAGTTGCGCCAGCGCGTCAATCAGACGCACCACCAGACTGTTGCCCACAAACAGTTGACCATCGGGCGGCAAAAATTCGGGGAGCCGCTGCGCCAGTTGCGCCTCGCCAAAACGATCACGCAGACAGGCGGCGACTTGCTGCTGGGTATGGCGGGCGATATGGCTCAAATCATCCGCCCAGGCGGTTTGCGTCAGCGCGGGATGCGCCGCCAACCAGTCGCTGACATCGGCAACCAGGCGACGACCACGATGATGCGCGGGATCAAGTCGTCCCGGCAGCGCATCCACCAGCCAAAATTCCTGCGGCTGGCACTGTTCCTGCCACTGCAACAGCCGCTTTCCGGTCAGGCTGGCACCAAATTGCACCACGATCTCAGCCTGCCGCAATCGCGTCAGCGCCGCCGGATTCGCCAGCCAGATATCCGCGCAAGGCAAGGGCTGACCACTTTGCGACAGGACATCGCCAATCAGCGGCCAACCTAATTCGTGTGCCCAACACGCCACTTGCCCCCCTTGCGCCGGACTAAGCCGTCCGGCGATCACCACGCCGCGTTTTTGTCGCCATTGACGCCAATCCGTCTGCACCGCCAGTGTGGTCTGACGCATTTCCCGCAGCCAGGGCGTCTCGCTTTGCCACCAGTCTCCCAGCGTCAGCAGCCAGTCCCGAAAAGCGTCCTCGTCATCGTCACCATATAGCGGCTCGGCAAAGGGGCAATTAATGTGCAACGCGCCGTGCGTCAGCTGCGCCATAGCGCTATCCAGCGAGGAAACCAACCAACTGGCGGGAATATCCGGCGTCGGGCGCGGTAGATCCAATGAGACAGTCGGGTGAGACGCATACAGTCCGTGCTGACAAATAGCCTGATTAGCGCCGCAATCAATCAATTCGGGAGGACGATCCGCCGTCAGCACCACCAGCCGCTCCCCGGTCAACCCCGCTTCGATGATCGCCGGATAAAGATTCGCCGCCGCCGTACCGGAGGTCACCACAATGGCGACCGGCTCATGAGAAGCTTTTGCCAGCCCCAAAGCCAAATGTCCCAACCCCCGCTCATCAAAATGGGTATGACACAACAATGCTCGATGATTGGCCGCCGACAGCGTCAGCGGCGTAGAACGGGAACCCGGCGCGATGCAAATGTGGCGGACGCCATGACGGGTCAGCGCTTCAAGCAGCAAGGAGGCCCAACGACGATTAAATACACTTGTTGCCATGATTGACTCAAAAGCTCAGGTTGCGGTTTCTGACGGTAATTATATTTTTTTTCACAGCGCCAACTTTGACATAAACCCGTGCCGGGTACAACAAAAATAAAACAAAACTATAACATATCGCCGTCTAACAGCGATTTCAGGCCTGCGGTTTTGTTTTCCAACTCCTGCCATTCTTGCTCTGGATCAGATCCGGCCACAATTCCAGCCCCGGCATACAGAATCAACCTATTGTCATGGATGTGCGCCGAACGCAGCGCGACGCAAAACTCCGCCTGCCGACGGGACAAGTAACCGGCAGAACCCGCATACCAGCCGCGATCGAAGGGTTCATTCCCGATAATGAAGCGCCGGGCGATGTGCCTGGGCAAACCGGCGACGGCGGCGGTCGGCTGCAAATCGTCAAGGCAAACGCTATCTGAAGGCTGTCTCAGCGTGGCCTGGATCGTGCGGCGCAAATGTTGTACTTTGCGTAGCCGCACTACTTCCGGCGGCATGACATCCAGCGACAACGCCGACTGTCGCAAGCGCTGACAAATGTCGTCCACCACCAACATGTTCTCACACTGGTTTTTGCTGTCTTTCATCAGCCACTGCGCCAATGCCGCTGCTTTTTCATCACATTTGTCGCTGACGACCGTGCCGGCCAACGCTTCGGTTTCAAGCTGTGTGTCGTGACGACGATAAAGTCGCTCCGGGCTGGAACCGAGAAAAGCCTGTCGCGCATCGTGCGCCAGCATAAAATGAAAACAGTGATGATTTGCCGCACAACTGGCGGCCATAAAGGTGGTTGCCTGCAACGGCTGTTTCAGCGTTAAGGTGGTCTTTCTTGCCAACACCACCTTCTCCATTTCGCCAGCCGCGATATTGTGCAACGCCTGTTGCAACAGATTACGCCATTGCTGACGATCCGGTTGATGCTCGACATCGCTCGCCTGCGTCTGTAAAGGCGGCAATGGACGCATCGGCAGCAAGAACTTGATGAATGCCGCAGCTTTATCAGCATCCTGCCTGAGTGATGTCTCACTGAATAAATTCACTCGCAGGCTCAGCGTATTCTCCTGACGCAATAGCTCCACACGGGGCAGAAAAAGATAACCGGGAGATGTGCCGGTACGAGGGTCACGCGGCGACTGGTCAAAGGCATTCAATCCCCAGACGCGTACAGGGTGGTCGCCGCCATGCCGCACGAGAAAATCTTCCGCTTCCTGAATATGATGAAAACCACAAACCTGGCCACATACCGCGGCCTCTTCACTGTCCTGACGATGCCGCCAGTAGAACTGAGGATAGGCAGGCTGCGTAGCCAGCCATGACAATAGATCAGACGGTTCACTGAGGGTCAATGAATGTGTTATCTGTCTGAACCCCGCATGCTCAGCTTGTGGTTGGCGTAAATCCTGCTGCATATGACGCAACAGGTCGGAAAGTTGTTTCACCCTAACCCCGGTAACCAGCGTAAAGCACAGGATTATACGGCAAAAAAAAGCGTTTTGGGTGAGGGGTTATTGAGGAGAATGAGAAGTAATTGTGGAGAAAACCCTGAAGATATATATCCTTGAACTTAAGCGAAGCTAATAAATACTATTTCATAAATGATGTTCATCATCATTGAAAATAACGATGACAACTATCGATAAAATTAATTTTCGTTATATAAATGTATTAAAAACTCAATTAACAATGCCGGAAAACCTGTCCCGAGAATATAAACCATGAGGTAAAAAAAATAACAAAAAATTGATATCTATAAAAATATCAAACTGCATTTACAAGAGTTGACATTATTTATGTTCACAGCCACCCTCCTTATTTAGTCACCATTAGTGACTATCCCGTTCTGGATATAATATATCAATGAAGATGCGTAATCTGATCGCATGAAATGACAAAAAAATATTACCGCCTAACACTAAAATATTTTTTCATCATTATTACTCTGTTTTTTTTATCTTCCTCGCCGGTTCCTGTAACCGGCTTTTTTTATCGCCGAAAACCCGCCCCCTAAAAAAATAGTGCTGAAAATAATATGGCCTCTACGGGTTACCGCACAGGATTCAACATGCGGCGAGGCCCGCAATAATCGGCGGGTAGTGAGCATCTTTTACACAACTTATGTTAACTTATCTGATAATCCATCGCAGCAACGTCAATAAATCATGAATCCTTCGATTCAATAAGTTAATTATGGTAGAAAGAAACCCTTATTACGTCTATCCGAAAGTGTCGTCAGGGAAATGAGCACAGCGCTGAACTCCGCATCGTTATGTACCGAACAACAACCTGGCCGAAAAGCCCAGGCCGCCACCCGCATCAGTTTTTTCGTCGCAGGCTTTGCTATGGCTGCCTGGGCGCCGCTGGTTCTTTTTGTTAAACATCGTCTGGACATCAACGACGCCTCTTTAGGCATGCTGCTGCTCTCTCTGGGAATTGGCTCGCTGCTGGCGATGCCGTTTGCCGGATTGCTCACCAGCAAGCTTGGCTGCCGCACCATTATCCTAACCGCCAGCGCGTTGCTGAGTGTTATTCTGCCGATGCTGACGCAGGCCGACACCATCCCGCTGATGGCGGTGACGCTGCTCTTTTTCGGCGCGGCGATCGGGATGATTGACGTATCCATGAATATTCAGGCGGTCATTGTCGAGCGCGCAAGCGGTCGGGCCATGATGTCCGGTTTTCACGGTTTCTTCAGTGTCGGCGGGATTGCCGGCGCCGGCGGCGTCAGCGCCTTGCTATGGCTGGGACTGTCGCCGCTGATGGCGCTGCTGGTTATTGTCGCCTTGCTGCTGGTCTTGATGTCAGTGGCGCAATCACACTTGCTGCGCGCCGCCAATAACACCGAAGGCGGCCCGATGTTTGCGATCCCGCGTGGCTGGGTCATGTTTATCGGCGTGTTGTGCTTCATCATGTTTCTCGCCGAAGGGGCGATTCTGGACTGGAGCGCGCTGTTTTTAAGCGCCGAACGCCATCTGAGCAGCGCGCAGGCCGGGATCGGCTACGCCGCGTTTTCTGTGGCGATGACCATCGGCAGACTGAGCGGCGATCGGGTGGTCAACGCCCTCGGACGCTACGCTATCCTGGCGGGCGGGAGCCTTTGCGCCGCATTGGGTCTGCTGTTGACCATCAGTATCGACAATGCGCTGACATCGATTCTTGGTTTCGTCATGGTGGGGATTGGCGCATCCAACGTAGTGCCGATTCTGTTCAGCGCGGCGGGTAATCAGAAAATCATGCCGGCGAGTCTGGCTATCGCCTCCATTACAACGGTAGGTTATGCTGGTATTCTGGTTGGCCCGACGCTACTAGGGTTTATCGCCCAACTCAGCAGCGTGTCGCTCGCTTTCGGTTGCGTCGCGCTGCTGTTGCTGATCGTGTGCGCCAGCGCGCGAGCCATTACCCGTCATCAGGAGCATTGATCAATGCCGGCCATCATCATGCGTTATTTTGCCCTGCTCGCCTTACTGCTGTGCGTCGTAACCGGTACGTTTGTCTATAACTACCTCGGCAACTGGCTGGCGGAAAAGAAACTTGCCTTGACCGATCTGACGCAAGGTATGCAAAAACGCATTGATACCTATCGTTTTTTCACTTATCAGATTTATGGCGGTCTGAATAATGGGCCGTCCTCCGACGAAAATATTGTCAGCGCCATCAGCCTGATGCCTAACGTCTTTTACGTGGAAAAGAATGGTCAGAAAACGGACGCGCTGGTATTTGGTCAGCATGATATATCCACACTGAATGCCGTCCGCCGCATCTCCCGGACGCTGGATATTCTGTGGGGGGCGGAAACTAACGTCTACTCTATGTATTATCTGAATGGGATAGATAACAGCCTGACGATGATCTCAACCCAGACATTGAAGGATATCTCATCTCAATTCCGTGGCAGCTACATTACCGCCATCGCCGAGGCGCGCAGAATGGAAATGCTGCAACAGGCCAATGCGCTGGATGAGCGGGAAAGTTTCTCGCCGATCCGCAAGCTGCGTTTTTATAACGATTACTATTTCACGCTGCGCACCACGTTCAATCAGCCCGGTCATTTGGCCACCATTCTTGCTTTTGATTTACCAATCAACGATCTTATTCCATCCACCCTGCCGCGTGAAAGTCTTCAGTTGCGGCAGGATCTGCCTTCAACCACAAGTTTTGATACCAGCAGCAGCGAAGATATGTCAGTTACCCGGTTAAGCGGCGCGCTGCTTGAAATATCGTCGCCGCTGGTGAATGCGCCGGTGAAAATTGTTTTTCAAATCCCGATAAAAACGCTGCTTACCGATACCCTGCGCAGTAATATCTGGCTGCTATTACTCAATCTGGCTTTATTGATATTCGCCATTGCCGGTTGCTATCTTTTCCGCCAGAAATATGCGCTTCCGGGAGAAGATCTCTCCCACAAGCTGAACAAACAGCTGAATATATATCATGAGACTATCACCCGTATTCCGATGGGCGTCTTGATTTATGACTTCGGCAGCAACAAAGTGATTGTGCAAAATGAACTGGCAGAACATTTATTACCGCATCTGAGTCTGCAAAAAGTCGCTAATATGGCGGATGAACATCAGGGGGTGATTCAGGTAACGGTGAATAATGAGATGTTTGAAATTCGCCAGTTCCGTAGCCAATATTCCGCCGACTATTGCCTGTTCCTGCTGCGCGAGCAAGATAAAGAGATTCTGGTGAATAGAAAGCTCCAACTGGCCCAGCGCGAATATGAGAAAAATGTGCAGGCCAGAAAGCGTCTGTTTAAAAACCTGTTGCACGAATTCAAACAACCCTTGCTGTCAGTGGATAAAAATCTACAGACGATTCGCCACACCCATGACGAGGACGAGCGGCGGCAGTTGACTGAACAACTGGCGATAGACATCGCCTGCGCCATTGAACTGCTGGACAATATCGCCTTGCAGGAAAAGCTGGAAGTTCAAGAGTGGAAACGCGTTAATGAAAGCTTCTCTCCGCTGACGATGATAGACAACCTGTTATTAGCGTGGCTGCCACGAATTAATCAGAAAGGGCTGTACCTGTTTAATCACTATAAACTGGATATCAATCAAACCTATACCGGTGATGGCGAACTACTGAAAAAGGCGCTGTCATTGTTGCTGAATTATTCCATCACCAATACGGAGTACGGCAAAATTACCGTTTCGGTCACCACAGATCCAAACATACCGGAACAACTGATAGTGCAAATCAGTGATACCGGCGCAGGGATATCGGGCACTGAACAGGATAACCTTAACCACCCGTTCCTTAATCCGACCACCAGCGATCGCTTCGGACAAAATTCAGGATTAACCCTATTTCTGTGTAATCAACTGTGTCATAAACTTGGCGGCCAGTTGAATATTAATAGTAAACCGGGACTTGGCGCCCACCATATTCTGACGGTAAAAATGACGCCCGAAGCCCTTCCGGTTGAGGAAGAAAAACTGCTGGACGGCATTACGGTAATGCTGGATATCACCGCCGATGAAATACAGCATATTGTCAGTCACCTTCTGACGGGCTGGGGCGCCAATTATTTCATTGATGATGAACGGCAGATTAATGAGAAAATAGATATCTGTATCACTGACGATCCCGAAAGAGCCACTGATAATTCTATATTACTGAGTGGCGATGATCTGACGTTAATTTCTCTGGCCCCAAACCGGCTGCGGACAAATTACAATATCAGCCAGCTTTTGCTGGAAGCATTACTTAAATTGATTGAACAGCAACTGGAAGCCACAGCGGATACGGAGCCGACGGCGGATAAGCATGATACGGCGTTTTATGCTGCTCAATTGGCGTCAAGTGACTATTATTCGCTGTTTACTGAGACAGTTCCCGATGATTTAAAGAGGCTGTATACTGAAGCGGAAGATGACGATTTTATGTCACTTTCGCAAACGGCACATCGGCTGAAAGGCGTGTTTGCCATGTTGAACCTCTATCCCGGCAAACAGTTGTGTGAGCAGCTTGAACAGCATATTACCGCGTATGACAGTGTACAGATCCAAGATGACCTTCATGAAATTGAACGATTTGTCAGTGCATTACTACAGCAAGGTAGCCAACAATATGAGTAACCTAACCGATGAGTAATCTAAACGTAATTATTGCCGACGACCATCCTATTGTTCTTTTTGGCATCAGAAAGGCGCTTGAACAAATTGAGTGGGTCAACGTTGTGGGTGAATTTGAAGATTCAACCGCACTGATCAATAACCTGCCAAAACTGGACGCCAATGTTTTAATTACCGATTTGTCCATGCCTGGCGACAAATATGGCGATGGCATTACCTTAATCAAATACATTAAACGTCACTTCCCCCATCTTTCCATTATCGTTCTGACCATGAACAATAATCCGGCCATTTTAAGTGTGGTTCTGGATTTGGATATTGAAGGGATTGTGCTGAAACAGGGTGCGCCGACCGACTTACCCAAGGCATTGGCGGCACTAAAGAAAGGCAAAAAATTCACGCCGGAAAGCGTCTCCAGAGTACTGGAAAAAATCAGTTCCAGCGGCTACGGCGACAAACGTCTGTCGCCGAAAGAAAGCGAAGTGTTGCGCCTGTTCGCCGAAGGCTTCCTGGTAACTGAGATTGCCAAGAAACTCAACCGCAGCATCAAAACCATCAGCAGCCAAAAGAAATCGGCGATGACCAAACTGGGCGTCGATAACGATATCGCTCTGCTCAACTACCTCTCTTCCGTCAACGGTGGTCCCGCTTCGACTGAAAGGAGCGAGTAAAGCCGTCGGTGACCGATGCGACATCAGGCAACGGTCACCGTTGCCTGATGGTGATGGCTTGCTTTCCGCCCGCTGTTACAGGAAAGGCGGTAAAGTTTATCAGGTTGCGGAGTTTTCTCTGGATTGACGCACCTCTTCGCTGTAATAGGACAGCGTTTGTTGCAGGATATTCAGCGTGACGGGTTTGGATAAACAGTTGTCCATACCCGCCTGTAAACAGCGCTGCCGCTCTTCGGCCAGCGCGTTCGCCGTCACGCCAATCACCGGGAAGCGTCGTCCCTGCTCTCGCAAGCATTGGGTCAACCGGTAACCATCCATATTCGGCATATTGACATCTGTCAGCACAATGTCGGCATGATGTTTATTTAACACGCTCAACGCATCCACCCCGTCATTGGCCGTCATCGCCATATACCCGAGTGAACCAAGCTGATCCGCCAGCAATCGTCGGTTAATCGGATGATCATCGACCACCAGAATCATGATATCGCCATTTTCGGTACGGTTATAATTGGTCAATGGTGTGGAAAATGAGAACGAAGCGTCTTTCGTTTTCGGACGATATATTCTTTCAAGTAAATCCGGCAAATACTGCGGCATGGAGGTGCTATGCAACCAGTACCCAGGGCTGATTTTCTGCGCGGAGCCCATATGTGAACCACAGAGCTCGATCCGCGTAAATGCATCGAATAACGCAGGCACCGGGTAATCGCTGATAATCACATCGTGGCTACCGATGGTCTGGTGCTGATAACGGAAAACGTGCAAGCCATGTTCCTGCAAAAAGGCGAGCAGATAAGACTCCAGTCGGGTATTGCGCACCATCAGCCAGCAGGTTTTCCCTTGCAGATTGGTATTGATGGAAACCGGAACATAACGCGCTTTATAAAGCGGAATTCGGATACCAAACTGGCTGCCCAGCCCTGGCTCCGAGTCGATTGAGATATCTCCGTCCATCAGATTGACCAGTTTCTCACAAATCGCCAGTCCCAGACCGGTGCCTTGAAAGTGGCGCTGCACGCCGCTTCCGGCCTGAAAGAAGGGATCAAACAGTTTCGCCGCTTCACGAGACTGGATACCCACGCCGGTATCACGCACCAGAAATTCCAGATAACCGTCCCGGCAACCCACCTGAAAAATAATACATCCGGTATCGGTGAACTTGATGGCATTACTCAACAAGTTGGACAGCACCTGCTGCAAACGCACCGGATCGCCCGACAAGCTGACAGGAACATTCGGATCAATAAAACAGTAGAGCGTAAGGCGTTTTTTCACCACCAACGGCAAATAGTTGCTGGTGATGTGGCTGATCACTTCGTGCGGCGCAAACTCGCTGGGTTCGATTTTCAGTTGCTCTGACTCAATCTTGGAAAAATCGAGAATGTCGCTGATGATCTTCAGCAACAGCGCCGAAGAATTATTCATTGCCGCAACCAGACGACTCACGTCCTTGGGCAACGCTTTCGTCTGTAATAAATCCAGGTTACCGATGATGCCATAAAGAGGCGTGCGTAATTCATGGCTGACGGTCGCCAGAAACATCGATTTGGACTGGCTGGCCTGCTCCGCGGCATTGGCCATTTCCTGTAGCGACTCTTCCATTTTCACCCGTGCGCTTACGTCAAGCAGCACACAGATCGCCACATTCTCATTACGATAGCGGGAATGTACAAAGCTGATTTGCAAATGATGATTTCTGCTGGTCATTACATCGACAAATTTCGATTGCTGCTCGCAAATAATACGGGTAATTCGCAGCCGATCTTCATGCGTGAGCAAATGCAGATAATTATGCGCCAGTTCATTACTGAGAATATTCGTGCCATCGTTAATCCGCAGAATACAGATGCCGATCGGCGCGGAAGCGACGATTTTACGGTTGAACTGCTCATTTTCCTCTAGCTGGAACGCATTCACTTCGGCGGGCAACGACATTTTCCGTTCAAAGATCCATGCCAGCACAAACAGTAAGATGGCTGACAGCGTATTGAGCAACGCCATATTAATGATCAGCGTGCTGATATGGGACAACAATACCTTCAGAGGCAGCGAATAAATAATACTGAACGCCGTGGGCGGCAGGCTCTTTTTCAGGATGATTTCATCATACCCGTTCACATAGCCGAAATAGTTATGATCTATCGGGTTGGTGCTGGCGGAAGGAATATAACTGCCTTTACCCTCAGAAAACTGTAGAACAGGCTGATTATATTGGTTAATCAATTGTGCGCTGATCGGGAATTTACCAACTGAAACGAAATAATCCAGACGAATGGTCTGCTCAATTCCCATGATCACTTCAAGCTTATTCCCCACATAAATAGGCGTCAGCGCGTATAAATAACCCACATCGGCTACCTGTGCGGGCGTAATCCAGTAGACCGTTTCATCGCGTGCCGGCATCTGAATCGCATTCTTTTGTTCCTGAAAACGATTCTGGACATTTTTCAGCAGGTTATCGCGATCCAGCGACTGATTGCGAATACCAAAATCCACCATGCACTGTTGATCGCCGCCGACAAAAAATACCCGGTTAAGATCGTATACGGCTGAAAAATTTTCTCGCCAACCATTAAAGAAATCACTTAAGGATTCCAGCGGATGGTAAGTTCCCCCATTGTCGGTGAAGCAATCAGCGCCGGATGCCAGCGAATAAATGGACAGGCCGGAATCTTCCTTTATCGGACGCGCTGATTTTTCCGGCGTCCCCACCAGACGATTGGCGGCCAGATATTTTAGCTCACGAACGATATCAGCGGCATGACGAATATATCCCTGCGATTGATCGAAACTCAGATTATATTCCTGACGCAGTTCAGATTCTTTTTTGTTCAATGCATTACTGATATAAAACACGGATATCAGCGCGCCAAGGGCCCATAGCATAATTGCCAGCACCCGAAACAAATAACGGGAAACTTTTAATGTCGTATGGAACGAAGCGAGATATTTCAAGTGGATACCGTTGAATTGAGAAAAAAATTAACCAGCGTCATAACCCTGCCGATACACTACCGATCCCGCATAAAAAAAGCCAGCGCATCACACGCCGGCCCAAGCTATTATCGATAAAACGGAGACTTATTCGTCGTCTTCCACCACATCATCATCGGTGTCGATATCGTCGGCCACGTCTTCGTCTTCGGCGATTTCGCCTTCAACGTTGACCACGCCATCCAACTCTTCATCTTCCACCGGTTCGGCAACACGTTGCAGACCCACCACATGTTCGTCTTCCGCTGTGCGGATCAATGTCACACCTTGGGTGTTACGGCCCACGATACTGACTTCAGACACGCGCGTGCGAACCAGCGTACCGGCATCGGTGATCATCATGATCTGATCGGCGGCGTCAACCTGCACGGCGCCCACTACTTTACCGTTGCGCTCGCTGACTTTGATGGAGATAACCCCTTTCGTGGCGCGGGACTTGGTCGGATACTCATTGACGGCGGTACGTTTGCCAAAACCATTCTGCGTCACGGTCAGGATATCGTCTTCACCGCGAGGAATAATCAACGAGACGACGCGATCCTCGCCTTGCAGATTGATACCACGCACCCCGGTGGCCGTCCGTCCCATGGAGCGCACCGCTTGTTCAGAGAAGCGCACCACTTTACCTTCCGCCGAGAACAACATCACCTCGTCCTGGCCGTCGGTCAAATCGACGCCGATCAGTTCATCACCCTCATTAAGGTTGACGGCGATAATACCGGCGCTACGCGGACGACTGAACTCCGTGAGGGCGGTTTTCTTCACCGTACCGCTGGCGGTGGCCATAAACACATGGCGGCCTTCTTCGTATTCCCGCACCGGAAGAATGGCGGTGATACGTTCATCCGCTTCGAGCGGCAGCAGGTTGACGATCGGACGGCCACGGGAACCACGGCTGGCTTCCGGCAATTGGTACACCTTCATCCAGTACAGGCGGCCACGGCTGGAGAAGCACAGGATGGTATCGTGGGTATTGGCCACCAGCAGACGATCGATAAAATCTTCTTCCTTAATGCGCGCGGCGGACTTGCCGCGCCCGCCACGGCGCTGGGCTTCATAGTCAGTCAGCGGCTGATATTTCACATATCCCTGATGAGACAAGGTCACGACCACGTCTTCCTGGTTGATCAGGTCTTCGATATTGATATCGGCGGTATTCGCGGTGATCTCAGTACGACGCTCATCGCTGTATTGCGTTTTAATCACTTCCAGTTCTTCACGAATGACTTCCATCAAACGTTCCGGGCTGGTGAGGATATAAAGCAATTCGGCGATTTGCGTCAGCAGATCTTTGTACTCATCCAGCAGTTTTTCATGCTCAAGGCCGGTCAGTTTCTGCAAACGCAGATCCAGAATCGCCTGCGCCTGCTGCTCGGTCAGATAATAACGGCCATCGCGGATACCGAATTCCGGCTCCAGCCACTCAGGACGCGCGGCGTCATCACCCGCACGCTCCAGCATGGTCGCCACCGTACCCAGTTCCCAGGGTTGGGCAAGCAACCCGGTTTTCGCTTCCGCCGGTGACGGCGCACGGCGGATCAGTTCGATAATCGGATCGATATTCGCCAGCGCGATCGCCAGACCTTCCAGAATGTGGGCGCGATCACGGGCTTTGCGCAGTTCAAAAATGGTGCGGCGCGTCACCACTTCACGGCGGTGACGCACAAAGGCGGCCAGAATATCTTTCAGCGGCATGATCTTCGGCTGGCCCTGATGCAGCGCCACCATGTTGATGCCGAAAGAGGTCTGCAATTGCGTCTGGGAGTAGAGGTTATTCAGCACCACTTCACCCACCGCGTCGCGCTTGATCTCAATAACGATACGCATACCGTCTTTATCGGATTCATCGCGTAACGCGCTGATGCCGTCAATACGCTTATCTTTTACCAGTTCGGCAATCTTCTCAATCAGGCGCGCTTTGTTCACCTGATAGGGGATTTCATGCACGATAATGGTTTCGCGCCCGGTTTTAGCATCGGCTTCCACTTCAGCGCGCGCGCGAATGTAAATCTTGCCGCGTCCGGTGCGGTACGCTTCTTCAATGCCGCGTCGGCCATTGATGATGGCGGCGGTCGGGAAGTCCGGCCCTTTAATGTGTTCCATCAGACCTTCAAGGCTGATGTTTTCGTCGTCAATATAGGCCAGACAGCCGTCCACCACTTCGGTGAGGTTATGAGGCGGAATATTGGTCGCCATCCCGACCGCGATACCGGAAGATCCGTTAACCAGCAGGTTGGGAATACGGGTTGGCATGACGTCAGGGATCTGCTCCGTGCCATCATAGTTCGGCACATAATCAACCGTATCTTTTTCCAGATCGGCCAGCAGTTCATGGGCGATTTTCGACATGCGTATTTCGGTATAACGCATGGCCGCGGCGGAGTCGCCGTCAATCGAACCAAAATTGCCCTGCCCGTCAACCAGCATGTAACGCAGCGAAAACGGCTGCGCCATACGCACGATGGTTTCGTAAACGGCGGAGTCGCCGTGCGGGTGATATTTACCGATCACATCCCCGACGACGCGGGCTGATTTTTTATAAGGTTTGTTCCAGTCGTTCCCCAATACACTCATCGCGAACAGTACGCGACGGTGTACTGGTTTTAGTCCATCACGAACATCCGGCAACGCACGTCCGACAATAACGGACATGGCATAGTCCAGATACGAGCTTTTTAGCTCTTCTTCAATGTTGACCGGTGTGATTTCTCTGGCAAGGTCGCTCATGGAGCCGCTATCCCTCTATTTATGCATCTACCCGAGTTCAAAAGGTGAAAAAGTATATCACAAACCGCCGATTCGGGGGAAACTCCCCGCACGCAAGAAACCAGCGACGCGCGCTCAGGCATGCCATTACCCCATTGATGATCGCGACATCGAGCGCTACAACATCGTGAGCGGTATCTATATACTCGCGTGTAATCGAAGATAACAAAGGTCATGATTGACATGAACGCTGAAAATCAAACCCAAAACGTCGACCAGCAGGAAATCGCTAAATTCGAGGCGATTGCTTCCCGCTGGTGGGACCTGGAAGGCGAATTCAAACCGTTGCACCGTATCAATCCCTTGCGGCTGGGCTATATTGCTCAGCGCTCGGAAGGGTTGTTTGGCAAGAAAGTGCTGGATGTCGGTTGCGGCGGCGGCATTCTGGCCGAAAGTATGGCGCGTGAAGGCGCCGAGGTGACCGGCCTGGACATGGGCGCCGAACCCTTGCAGGTCGCACGTTTGCACGCGCTGGAAAGCGGTATGACGGTGAATTATATCCAGGAAACCGTGGAGTCTCATGCCCAGACGCATCAGGGCCAATACGATGTCGTCACTTGCATGGAAATGCTGGAACATGTGCCCGATCCGCAGTCGGTGGTTCAGGCTTGCGCCAGACTGGTCAAACCGGGCGGTCATGTTTTCTTCTCCACCATTAACCGCAATGCCAAAGCCTGGCTGATGGCGGTGATTGGCGCGGAATACATTCTAAAGATACTGCCGCGCGGCACGCACGACATCAAAAAATTCATCCGTCCGGCGGAACTCATCGCGTGGGTTGATTGCACCCCGCTACGTGAGAAACATATCACCGGACTGCATTACAACCCGCTGACGGATCACTTCAAGCTTGGCGGGAATGTAGATGTGAACTATATGCTGCACACCCGGCATGAGGTCTAACCCACCGCTATTCGCGAAAAGCGCTATTGCAACCCGATGATCCCTGCCTGCGCGGGGATAGTAAAATCAGGCGCGGGAACAGGAGAAATGCATACCTGACATTCAGATAATTCCGAGTTTATTTTCCCGCGTTATGATTTGATCAATAACATCATTTTCGGCGCGAACAATAAAACGGCAGTCGATTAATTATTTCGTTTTTTCTTCCTCACCGGTTGACAACACCAGAGGGCCAGAGCAAACAGGCAGTTAGCGATTCAATAACATTTCCTCCCTAAGTTATCCACAAATTCCCCTGCTTTTGTTCACTTGCAATAACCGTTCTTTCTCATTATCTTGTTGTCAAACCAAACCAACACCCCTACATATAGTGTTTGCTGGTAGCAAAAAGACACAACTGTGTCCGGCGCGCCATTTTTCGCATGCGCCAATAATGGGGTAAAAATCGATAGGTGTGACTTCTCATGAACCAGAGCTTGCTCGTTACTAAACGCGATGGCGCCAAAGAAAAAATCAATCTGGATAAAATCCATCGCGTCATCACCTGGGCCGCGGAAGGTTTGCACAATGTCTCTGTTTCTCAGGTCGAGTTACGTTCCCATATTCAATTTTATGACGGCATCAAAACCTCTGATATCCATGAAACCATCATCAAGGCGGCAGCCGATCTGATTTCTCGTGAAAGCCCGGATTACCAATATCTGGCGGCGCGTCTGGCCATCTTCCACCTGCGCAAAAAAGCCTATGGTCAGTTTGAGCCGCCTGCACTGTTCGATCACGTCGCCAAAATGGTCGATATGGGCAAATACGACAAGCATTTGCTGGCGGACTATAGTGCGGAAGAGTTCGCCGAAATGGATGCCTTCATCGATCACTGGCGTGATATGAACTTCTCTTATGCCGCGGTTAAACAGCTTGAAGGGAAATATCTGGTTCAGAACCGCGTGACCGGCGATATCTACGAAAGCGCCCAGTTCCTGTATATTCTGGTCGCCGCCTGCCTGTTCTCCGGCTATGCCAAAGAAACGCGTCTGGGTTACATCAGACGCTTCTACGACGCGATTTCCACGTTCAAGATTTCGCTGCCGACCCCTATCATGGCGGGCGTGCGCACCCCGACCCGACAATTCAGTTCCTGCGTACTGATCGAATGCGGCGATAGCCTGGATTCCATCAACGCCACTTCCAGCGCTATCGTGAAATACGTATCTCAGCGTGCGGGCATCGGCATCAACGCGGGCGGTATCCGGGCGCTCGGCAGCCCGATCCGCGGCGGGGAAGCGTTCCATACCGGTTGTATTCCGTTTTATAAACATTTCCAGACCGCCGTGAAGTCCTGTTCTCAGGGCGGCGTGCGCGGTGGTGCGGCAACGCTGTTCTATCCGCTGTGGCATCTGGAGGTGGAAAGCCTGCTGGTGCTGAAAAACAACCGTGGCGTTGAAGGTAACCGCGTTCGTCACCTCGACTACGGCGTACAGTTAAACAAATTGATGTATCAACGTCTGGTCAAAGGCGGAGACATCACGCTATTCAGTCCGTCCGACGTACCGGGTTTGTATGACGCTTTCTTTGCCGATCAGGATGAATTTGAACGTCTGTATGTGCAATACGAGCAGGATGACAGTATCCGCAAACAACGGATCAAAGCGGTCGAACTGTTCTCACTGATGATGCAAGAGCGCGCATCAACCGGTCGTATCTATATTCAGAACGTGGATCATTGCAATACGCATAGCCCGTTTGATGCGCAAATCGCGCCGGTTCGCCAGTCCAACCTGTGTCTGGAGATTGCGCTGCCGACCAAGCCGTTGAATGACGTCAATGACGAAAACGGTGAAATCGCCCTGTGTACGCTGTCCGCGTTCAACCTCGGCGCTATCGAAAGTCTGGACGATCTGGAAGAACTGGCGACGCTCGCCGTTCGCGCGCTTGATGCCTTGCTGGATTATCAGGACTATCCGATCCCGGCGGCCCAGCGTGGCGCAATGGGACGCCGCACGCTGGGTATCGGCGTGATTAACTTCGCTTATTATCTGGCGAAGAATGGCGTGCGTTATTCCGACGGCAGCGCGAACAACCTGACTCATCGCACCTTTGAAGCTATTCAATACTATCTGTTGAAAGCCTCCAACGTGCTGGCCCGCGAACAAGGCGCCTGCCCGTGGTTTAATGAAACCACCTACTCTCACGGCATTCTGCCGATCGACACCTACAAGCGCGATCTTGACGCGATTTGTAATGAACCGCTGCATTATGACTGGGAAACGCTGCGTAAAGACATTCAGGAATTCGGTCTGCGCAACTCGACGCTGTCGGCATTGATGCCGTCCGAAACGTCTTCGCAAATTTCCAACGCCACCAACGGCATCGAACCGCCGCGCGGCCACATCAGCGTCAAGGCGTCAAAAGACGGTATCCTGCGTCAGGTGGTGCCGGAGTATGAAAGGCTGAAAGACGCTTACGAATTGCTGTGGGAAATGCCAAATAACGATGGTTATTTGCAACTGGTCGGCGTGATGCAGAAATTTGTCGATCAGGCTATTTCGTCCAATACCAACTATGATCCGTCACGCTTCCCGTCAGGAAAAGTGCCGATGAAACAGTTGCTGAAAGATTTGCTGACCGCGTATAAGTTCGGCGTAAAAACGCTCTACTACCAGAACACCCGTGATGGGGCGGAAGACGCGCAGGACGACCTGCTCGCCGAACCGCAGGATGACGGCTGCGAAGGCGGCGCGTGTAAGATTTAAGCTTTTAATGAAGGGTGCGCCGCAGCTTTCATACTTTTATGGCGGGCATGGCGGGTAATCCCTACCCGCCCTTACGCGCCGCAAGCGGCGTTAAAAAATGCTCCGGGCATTTTTTTGGAGATACCATGGCCTATACCACATTTTCACAGAATAAAAACGACCAGTTGCTTGAACCGATGTTCTTCGGTCAGTCGGTTAACGTCGCCCGTTACGATCAGCAGAAATATGAAATTTTCGAAAAGCTGATTGAAAAACAACTCTCCTTCTTCTGGCGCCCGGAAGAAGTTGACGTTTCCCGCGATCGTATTGACTACCAGGCGTTGCCGGAACATGAAAAACACATTTTTATCAGTAACCTGAAATATCAGACGTTGCTGGATTCCATTCAGGGCCGCAGCCCGAACGTCGCCCTGCTGCCGCTGATTTCCATTCCTGAACTGGAAACCTGGGTGGAAACCTGGGCGTTCTCCGAAACCATCCACTCACGTTCCTACACCCACATTATCCGCAACATCGTTAACGATCCGTCACTGGTGTTTGACGATATCGTGACCAATGAAGAAATTCTTAAACGCGCCAAAGATATTTCCTCCTACTATGATTCGCTCATCGAAATGACCAGCTATTATCATCTGCTGGGCGAGGGCACGCATCAGGTGAACGGCAAAACGATTACCGTTGATCTGTATGCGTTGAAAAAGAAGCTGTACCTGTGCCTGATGAGCGTTAACGCCCTCGAAGCGATCCGTTTCTATGTCAGCTTTGCCTGTTCATTCGCTTTTGCCGAACGTGAATTGATGGAAGGCAACGCGAAAATCATCAAACTGATTGCCCGCGATGAAGCACTGCACCTGACCGGCACCCAGCATATGCTCAACCTGATGCGCGCGGGACACGATGACCCGGATATGGCGAAAATCGCCGAAGAGTGCCAGCAGGAGTGCTATGATCTGTTCGTGCTCGCCGCACAACAGGAAAAAGAGTGGGCGGAATATCTGTTCCGTGATGGCTCCATGATCGGCCTTAACAAAGATATTCTGTGCCAATATGTGGAATACATCACCAACATCCGCATGCAGGCCGTTGGTCTGGCGCTGCCGTTTGAAATACGCACCAACCCGATCCCGTGGATTAACGCCTGGCTGGTTTCCGATAACGTTCAGGTCGCGCCGCAGGAAGTCGAGGTCAGTTCTTACCTGGTTGGTCAGATTGATTCTGAAATGAATGCCGACGATCTGAGTGACTTCCAGCTTTAACCATGAATAACGCCACTATCACACTGCGCCCGTCAGGTACGCAGCTTGCCTGCCCCGATAAAGGACGTTCATTGCTGGATGTACTGGAGTCGCATCAGGTGAGCGTTGAGTACCAGTGCCGTTCCGGTTATTGCGGCTCCTGCCGTTTGCGTCTGCTCAAAGGCCGCGTGGCTTATCGCCAGACGCCGCTGGCCTGTATTCGGCAAGACGAAATTCTGCCCTGTTGCTGTATGCCGTTGAGCGATATCGAACTGGATATGTAACCCCGGCGCCTGCCCCCGGCGCGCCTTCTCCCATCCGCTTAGATAAATCCTGCTTTTGTCGTGAACTACTGACTGTTTTTTGCCACTCACTAACACTTGTTACATTTCTGCCTGAATGTCATTCGCATCAGGCGTTTTTCAGTTACCGATCAAAAGGATGATATACAATGAAAATTCCACATATTAGTATAAACTCCCTGACCTCCTCCCACGCTTCCGCAAGCGCCTCATCTTCCTCAAAGACCAAAGCCCAAGGCACTATCGATAAAATCAACAATAACCTGGATACATTACGCGAGTTACAGCACTCACTATCGCTGCTGACCACCAAACGTGCAGCCAACTCCGCCGATCCGCTTATTCAGAAATTCGCCACCGATGCCATCGAGCTCAACAATCAAACGTTTAAGGCAACCGAAAATGCCGATGCCATCCTCAAGCAGTTGAAAAAAGGCAAACTGAATCATGAACACGCGGGTCCACACCATAATCTGCTGGCCGCAACGGATACCCTGATTGCAAACTGGGAATCATTAAAAGAGGGTTATGATGGTTACAGAAGGTGATGACAGAAAAAGTGAGTTATTGAACCAATACCTATAAAGCAACGGTGGTTTGACAACCGGCAGCAATCTTATAACTTTCTGCTTGAACGCATAATATCAGGTAAAAATACTCTCTATAGCGTGCTTAATCCCTTAAACTAAAGCATGCCAAAGATCAAAAAGGAAAGTAAGCATGCTGACATTTATTCCCGTTGTTATCTTCGTGGCGCTGATTATCGTCTGGTCCGGCGTCAAGATCGTACCGCAGGGCTATCAATGGACCGTCGAGAGCTTTGGCCGTTATACCAAAACGCTGATGCCCGGACTTAATCTGGTGATCCCTTTCATGGATCGTATTGGCCGGAAAATAAATATGATGGAACAGGTATTGGATATCCCGTCCCAGGAGGTGATTTCACGCGATAACGCCAATGTCGCCATTGATGCGGTGTGTTTTATTCAGGTTATCGATCCTGCGCGCGCCGCGTATGAAGTCAGCAATCTGGAACAGGCCATCGTCAACCTGACCATGACCAATTTTCGAACCGTGCTGGGTTCGATGGAACTCGACGAGATGCTTTCTCAGCGTGACAGCATCAACAGCCGCTTGCTGCATATCGTCGATGAAGCCACCAATCCGTGGGGCGTTAAAATCACCCGCATTGAAATCCGCGATGTACGTCCGCCTGCCGAACTGATTGCGGCGATGAATGCCCAGATGAAAGCGGAGCGTAACAAGCGCGCCGAGATCCTTGAAGCCGAGGGCGTGCGTCAGGACGCCATTTTGCGGGCCGAAGGAGAAAAACAGTCGCAGATCCTGAAAGCGGAAGGCGAACGACAGTCCGCCTTTTTAGAGGCGGAAGCGCGTGAGCGCGCTGCGGAAGCGGAAGCGCAGGCCACAAAAATGGTATCAGAAGCGATTGCCGCCGGTAATATTCAAGCGATTAACTATTTTGTCGCTCAGAAATATACCGATGCCCTGCAACAGATTGGTTCATCCAACAACAGTAAGGTCATCATGATGCCGCTGGAAGCCAGTAATCTGATGGGGGCTATCGGCGGTATCACCGAATTGCTCAAAGACAGCAAAGAGAGCCGGGGCCAATAATGGAAATCGAACTGGTGATGGAAAATGCGCACTGGTTCTGGCTGTCTCTCGGCGGTCTGTTACTGGCTGCCGAAATGTTGGGAGCCAGCGGCTATCTGCTGTGGAGCGGCGTCTCGGCGATACTGGTCGGACTGTTGGTGTGGGCCATGCCGTTTTCGTGGCCGTGGCAAGGCATCGCCTTTGCCGTGCTGACGATCATCACCGCCCTGCTCTGGTGGTACTGGTTGCGCAAGAGAACGCTTGCGCAACCACAGAACGCGCTAAATCAACGTGGACAACAACTAATTGGTTTGCGCGCGACGTTGAGCGAGCCCATCGTGGATGGTTTAGGGCGGGCCAGAATCGGCGATAGCACCTGGCGAGTCGCGTCACAACAGGATCTGGTTGCCGGGACGCATATTGAAGTGATTGCCGTTGAAGGCATCACGCTTTACGTGCGCGAAGTGAAACCTTAATCTCAGGCGGTATCATCGGCGGGACGCGTTGCCTCTGTGTGGCAACATCCCGCCAGATTGTTAATGATTGGGCAATCGGCGCCGCTATCGCCCGGACACTGCTCCGCTAATGCCAGTAAATGCAGGCGCATCGCCTTCAACTCTTCAATATGCGCTTCTATTTCCCGCACCTTGTTCATCGTGCGCGCTTTCACATCCGCACTATGGCGCTGCGGATCGTTAAACAGCGCCACCAGTTCACGACACTCATCAAGATTGAATCCTACTTGCCGCGCCTGACGCAGTAACGTCAACTCTTCGATATGATGGGCGTTATAGCTACGATAGCCATTTTCAGAACGTAGCGGCGCCGTCATTAATGATTTCTCTTCATAGAAGCGAATCGTCTTACTGGTAAGACCGGTTTTTTTAGCCACATCGCTAATATTCATCATCTCCCCCCTTGGTGGAAGAACGTAAGTCCGCCTCTATCAGAATGCCCCAGGGCGCACGGCAATGCGATCATGCTCCCGCCCTTGATGATGAATTGAGTGGCGAAAGTGTGATGCAAAGCACAGAGTATCATTGTGTGAACGCTGATTTTAACGTTTCCTGTTGCCAGAAAAATAAAACCTTGACCCTCCCCTTGATGGAAGGTTTAACCTGTTCAATGTGTCACAGAAACCCAACAACAGGTCAAGGCCGCCTATTGTTTACAACTTGCTCTTTTCTGCATCCGATAAGAAGACAAGCTGAATCCTGGCATTAACCTCGGCTGAACTCACAGGAGAAAACGATTATGTCGCACACCACCGTATTGTCATTGCAGGGACTCACCTGCGGACATTGCGTACAACGCGTAAAAACAACGCTGGAGGCGCTGCCCGCTGTCGAACAGGCCGAGGTCACGCTCGACAGCGCCACCGTCACCGGCGAGGCGGACGTTCAGGCGCTCATTAGCAGCATTGAGCAGGCCGGTTATCAGGCAAGCGTAGCGGAGTCCGCTCACCCAAAAACTGAGCCGCTGGCACAGGTAGCGATCACGCCGGAAGCGCTGCCAGCGGCCCAGTCCCCTCTTCCGGCAAACCCCACCACGGATAACCAGAATGACGACACGGTGCAACTGCTGCTTCAAGGCATGAGTTGCGCCAGTTGCGTTAATCGCGTTCAAAATGCGTTGCAACGCGTTGCAGGCGTCACGCAGGCGCGCGTCAATCTGGCGGAACGCAGCGCGCTGGTCAGCGGACACGCCGCGCATGCTGCTTTGATTACGGCGGTGGAACAGGCGGGCTACGGCGCGGAGATCATTCAGGATGAAGATAAACGGCGGGCGCGTCAGCAAGCAACGGCGCAGCAAACTATCCGCCGCTTTCAATGGCAGGCCGCGTTAGGGCTATTGTTAGGTGTACCGCTGATGCTCTGGGGCCTGCTCGGCGGCAGCATGACCTTGACGCCGGAAAGCCGCACGCCGTGGCTGGTGATTGGTCTGCTGACGCTGGCGGTGATGATTTTCGCGGGCGGACATTTTTATCGCAATGCCTGGCGCAGCCTGAAAAATGGCGGCGCGACAATGGATACGTTGGTGGCGCTCGGCACCGGCGCGGCCTGGCTCTATTCCATTACCGTCAATCTGTGGCCGGATATGTTTCCTATGGCGGCACGGCATCTTTACTATGAAGCCAGCGCCATGATTATCGGTCTGATTAATCTCGGTCATGCGCTGGAACAGCGCGCCCGGCTGCGCTCTTCACACGCGCTGGAAAGGCTGCTGGATCTCACCCCGCCCACCGCCCGTGTGGTGACGCCGGACGGCGAAAAAACCCTGCCGCTGACCGACGTGCAAACCGGCATGACGTTGCGGCTGACCACCGGCGATCGCATCCCTGTTGACGGCGAAATTCTGCAAGGAGAATTGTGGGTCGATGAAGCCATGTTGACCGGCGAACCCCTGCCCCGGCAAAAAGCGCCAGGCGATGCGGTGCACGCTGGTACGCTGGTACAGGATGGCAGCGCATTATTCCGGGCGGAGGCTATCGGCAACCAAACCACGCTGTCGCGCATTATCCGCCTGGTCAGACAGGCACAGAGCAGCAAACCCGCGATCGGCCAACTGGCGGATCGTATTTCCGCCGTGTTTGTTCCCGTAGTCGTTTTGATTGCCATCATCAGCGGCACAATCTGGTATTTCGTCGGCCCGGCGCCGCAAATCGTCTACACATTGGTCATCGCCACCACAGTGCTGATCATTGCCTGCCCATGCGCGCTGGGGCTGGCCACACCGATGTCGATCATTTCCGGCGTCGGGCGCGCCGCCGAACTGGGCGTACTGGTGCGGGATGCCGATGCGCTGCAACAGGCCAGCAAACTGGACGTTCTGGTATTCGATAAAACCGGCACGCTCACGGAAGGTCAGCCACGCGTCGTCGATATCCACACGTTTGGCGCGATAAGCGAACAACAGGCGCTAATCTGGGCGGCATCGCTGGAACAAAGATCTCATCATCCGTTGGCTAAAGCGCTGGTCGAACGGGCCGAAGGGTTGACATTAGCCAGCGTTGAGCAATTCCGCACCTTGAGAGGACTGGGCGTCAGCGGAGCAATCGCACAGGTTCCGCTGTTGCTCGGCAATCCGGCGCTGCTGGAACAACGCCAGATTGATACAGAAACCGGAGAGGCCCTGATTAATGCGCAGGCGCGGCGCGGTATTACGCCCGTGCTGCTGGCGGCGGACGGTCATATTGTCGCGTTGTTTTCCATTCAGGACCCCATGCGTCAGGATAGCGTTACCGCATTGCGACGTCTGCATCGGCAAGGTTACCAGTTGGTGATGCTGACGGGCGATAACCCGTTGACGGCAAACGCCATCGCCGAAGAAGCGGGGATCGATCAGGTGATCGCCGGCGTGCTGCCGGACGGTAAAGCCGACGCCATCAAACATCTGCAAGCACAGGGAAAGCGCGTTGCCATGATTGGCGACGGCATTAATGACGCACCGGCGCTGGCACAGGCCGACGTAGGGATCGCGATGGGCGGCGGCAGCGATATCGCGATCGAAACCGCGGCTATTACGTTGATGCGTCACAGCCTGCACGGTGTGGCCGATGCGCTGGCGCTTTCCCGCGCCACGCTGAGCAACATGAAACAGAACCTGCTTGGGGCTTTCATGTATAACACGCTGGGTATTCCGATCGCGGCAGGCGTGCTCTATCCCCTCACTGGTACGCTATTAAGCCCGGTGATTGCTGGCGCGGCGATGGCATTGTCCTCGATTACCGTCGTCAGTAACGCCAACCGGTTGCTGCGCTTCAAACCCAAAGACCGGTAGATGAATCGCTTGTATTGTCTGCCGTCTGGCGTTTAGCATGGTTGCCTCACTTCTGGAGACCGGATTTATGGGGCAACTGCTGCGTAGAATAGCGACTTTTCTTGGGTTTATTTCGCCTCTGACTTACGCCTATCCCGCGATTGATGTTCAACTCGCCAATCAACGCCTGTTTCATCTGGTTGGCAGTATCCATATGGGCAGTCTGGATATGGCGCCGTTACCCGATGAACTGTTGCAACAGCTACAGCATGCCACGGCCCTGATTGTCGAAGCCGATATTTCTGATATCGGCTCGCCTTTCACACAGACTGAAACCGAGCTTCCGCTGTCACAGCGACTGAGCCCGGCCAACTATCATCAGTTACGACAAATCTGCGCATCGCTGGCTGTCAGTGAGGACAGCATTGATGCGCTTCCCGCCTGGCAGGTCGCCTTGATGTTACAAGCTTATCAGGCCCAGAGGCTGGGGCTCAGACCGGATTACGGTATTGATTATCAACTGATTACGGCGGCAAAATCTCAGGGACTGCCCATCATTGAGCTTGAGGGGCAAGATACCCAGATCGCGTTGCTGCAACAGTTGCCGCAGGGTGGGCTGCGGTTGCTGGAAGATACGATTAAACACTGGCACATCAATGCCCGTCTGTTGCAAACCATGATTGGCTGGTGGCTGGAGCGCAAGCCCGGCAAACTTCCGCCTGACATGCCAGCCGCTTTCAGCAATGAGATGACCGATTTATTGATGAACCAGCGCAACCGTCGCTGGCAGCAGCAGCTTCAGGCGCTACCGCCCGGTAACTATGTGGTTGCCGTAGGCGCGCTGCATTTATATGGTGATGACAACCTACCGACATTATTACAGGCAAATTGAGCGCAACGTCGCCCGCAAGGACACTTGAATCATGACACCGGCAGTAAAACTACTTGAGAAAAACAGCATCGCTTTTACGCTGCACAGCTATCACCACGATAGTGAAGAAACCAACTTCGGTGAAGAAGCCGCCAAAAAACTGGGGCTAAATAAAGGGCAGGTTTATAAAACGCTGCTGGTTTCGCTGAATGGCGACGCTAAAAATCTGGCGGTGGCGGTAACGCCGGTCGCCGGTATGTTGGATTTAAAGAAAGTCGCCCGTGCGCTGTCGGCGAAAAAAGCGGATATGGCCGATCCGGTCATTGCACAGCGGGTTACGGGTTATCTGGTGGGCGGCATCAGCCCGTTGGGACAGAAAAAACGGTTGCCGACCGTGATTGATGAACCGGCGCGCCAGTTCCGCACCATTTATATTTCCGGCGGTAAACGCGGGCTGGATATCGAGTTGGCTGCCGATGATTTGGCCCGGTTGCTGCACGCCACCTTCGCCGATATTGCCAAACACGATTAAGCTACCGAAAAAAAAGCGGATGCGCGGATAATATAAATCAGACGCAGACGATCGGCGCCGCTTTTATTACCGGTCAAAATCAGGCCGACCTGACGGCCAGCCTGATAAGATGATTCATGCCGTCAGTCGGGCAAAGGCTGCGCGGATTTCCTGCTCAGACAGATCCAGCCCGATGAAAACCAACACGCTTTGCCGGACTTCGTCAGCTTGCCATTCTCTGTCCCAGTCGGCGCTATATAAACGCTGAACCCCCTGAAACAATAGGCGGCGGCTATCATCCTTAATCGCCAGAATGCCTTTATAACGCAGCAGATTATCGGAAAACTGTAGCAACAGGTTTTCCATCACATCCGATACCGCGGATAATTCAACCGGTTGATCCAGACTGACCACAATCGACTGAACGTTGTTTTGAGCAGGCGCGATAAAGCGAAACACCGGCGTTTTTACCGCCAGCCTGTCGTTGAGGATAAAACCGTCGATATTGAACAGCACGCTCAAATCAATATCGCCGTGTATCACCGGGTAAATCGGCGCTCTGGCATTGATGCGTTGAAGACGCTGCATCAACGCGTCGTCTTCGCCCGCCACATCGGTCTTGGTTAACAATATGCGATCGGCATAGCCTATCTGCGACTGAGCGATAGTGAACTGATCAAGCTGTTGCTGGGCATGTACCGCATCCACCAGCGTGATAATGCCGTCCAGCACAAAGCGTTCGCAAATCACCTCATGGGAGAAGAATGTCTGCGCCACCGGGCCGGGGTCGGCCATGCCGGTACATTCAATAATGACGTGATCGAAATTCAGGGTGCCGTTATCCACGCCATCGAGCAAATCAAGCAGCGCATCCGCCAACGCATTGGATTGCGTACAGCAAATACAGCCGTTGCTCAGCGTCGTGATCTGGCTCGCCCGTTCGCCAATCAGCACGTTGTCGATCGGTACTTCGCCGAATTCGTTTTCAATCACCGCAATGTTGTAGCCGTGATCGGCGTTCAGAATGTGTCGTAATAAAGTGGTTTTGCCCGCGCCCAGAAAGCCGGTCAGAATGGTGACATAAAGTGGTTGAGTCATAACAGGTTCCGATTCGTTAACAGCAACGCATACCGCCTTTGCCATCGCCGCCGTAACGCGCCTGCTGGCGCTCGCGGAAAAATTCTTCGTAAGTCATCATCGGTTTATCAGGATGATTGGTTTGCATATGCTGAACATAGGTGTCGTAGTCCGGCATACCCACCAGCATTCGCGCCGCCTGGCCCAAATACTTTCCCGCCTTTCCCAGATTACCAAACATCATTACCTCCGAACGGCCACCAGCGACGACCGCGATATAAAAATACCCTGTATAACGTTTATACATTATACAGGGTAGGCATACCCGTCATCTTTTGCGATCCGGCCATGTTAGCCGTCTCGCAAAATCCGACGGGGCGGCAACGCTTAGTGACCGGAAGAAACTTTCACGCCGCCTTCAGGAACCGGGATATACGGCGTTTCCTGATCGGTACGCTTATCGATCTTACGGGCTTCCAGCGCGGCTTTGATGCCGTAAGCAATAATGCTGTATACCACAATCAGGAACAGGATGCTCAAACCGGCGTTGGTATAGTTGTTTGTGACGATATGGTTCATGTTGGCAATCTGCTGCGCGCTCAAATCCGCGCCGCCTTCGGCAATCTTGCCTTTGAACATGTTGGCCATATAGAAGAAGCCTTCCAACTGCGGATTATCGCTGAACAGTTTCAGACCCAGCGCCCAGGTGGTGCAAATCAGCAACCAGATAGCCGGCAGCAACGTCACCCAGATGTACTGCGTGCGTTTCATCTTGATCAGGATCACCGTTCCCAGCACCAGCGCCACCGCAGCCAGCATCTGGTTGGAGATGCCGAACAGCGGCCACAAACTCTTCACGCCGCCCAGCGGATCCACAACGCCCTGATACAGCAGGTAACCCCACAATCCGACGCAGCCCGCCGTACCGATCATACCCGCCACCAGAGTGTCGGTTTTCTTCAGGAACGGTACGAAGTTGCCCAGCAGATCCTGCAACATAAAGCGACCGGCGCGCGTTCCCGCATCCAGCGCGGTCAAAATGAACAGCGCCTCAAACAGAATACCGAAGTGATACCAGAAGCCCATGTCCGCGCCCGGAATGATCTGGTGGAATACGTAGGCGATACCTACCGCCAGCGTCGGTGCGCCGCCTGCACGGTTGAGGACGGAAGGTTCACCGATATCTTTCGCCGTTTGCAGGATCTGATCAGGAGAGATCACGAAGCCCCAGGAACTCACTACTGCTGCGGCTTGTGTCGATACGTCCTGCAACTGCGCCAGGATCATCGGCGCGTCAGCCGTACCCAGTCTGTGCAGATCAGGCATGGTAATGCCCAGCGCCGCAGGCGGGGTATTCATCGCAAAATACAGGCCGGGTTCGATAATGGAAGCCGCAACCAGCGCCATGACCGCCACGAACGATTCCATCAGCATCGCGCCGTAACCAATGAAACGCGCATCCATTTCGTTAGCCAGCAATTTAGGCGTGGTGCCGGAAGAGATCAGCGCGTGGAAGCCGGATACCGCGCCACAGGCAATCGTAATAAACAGGAACGGGAACAGCGTGCCTTTCCATACCGGACCGGTGCCATCCACAAATTGCGTCACCGCTGGCATTTTCAGATCCGGGTTCAGGATCACGATGCCGATCGCCAGACCGACAATCACCCCGATTTTCAGGAACGTCGCCAGATAGTCACGCGGCGCCAGAATCAACCATACCGGCAGCAAGGCGGAGATAAATGCATAACCGATCAGCGTGAAGGTAATGGTGGTGTCTTTAAAGGTCAGCGCCGGGCCCCAGAACGGGTCGTGCGCCACAATACCGCCAAACCAGATGGACAATACCAGCAACACGATACCGATCACCGATACCTCGCCCACACGACCAGGGCGGATATAACGCATGTAGATCCCCATAAACAGGGCAATCGGCACGGTAGAACAGACGGTGAACACGCCCCACGGACTTTCCGCCAGCGCTTTTACCACAATCAACGCCAGCACCGCCAAAATAATAATCATGATCAGGAAACAGCCGAACAAGGCGATGGTGCCCGGCACCGGACCCAGTTCTTTCTTGACCATTTCACCCAGCGACGCGCCGTTACGACGCGTGGACAGGAACAGCACCATGAAATCCTGTACCGCGCCCGCCAGCACCACGCCACCCAGCAACCAAAGCGTACCCGGCAAGTAGCCGATCTGCGCCGCCAGAACCGGCCCCACCAGCGGCCCCGCACCGGCGATAGCCGCGAAGTGGTGTCCAAACAACACATTACGGTTGGTCGGCACATAGTTGAGGCCGTCGTTATTCACCACCGCCGGCGTCGCTCTGGTCGCATCCAACCTCATGACCTTCTGCGCGATATACAGACTGTAGTATCGATAGGCCACCAGATAGACGGCGACGGAAGCGACGATAATCCATAATGCACTGACATGCTCGCCGCGGCGCAGTGCGACCACGCCGAGGCAGGCAGCCCCGATGACCCCCAGGATCATCCAGGGGATGTGTTTAAGAAAGGTACTGCTCTTCATAAGACATCCTTCAATTTCAAATTGTAATTGTTTGATTTTGCTAGCGATAGAAAAGTAAACCCTGGTAACGCTTTAATGCGGCAACATAGGTTGCCGCGGATTTCGGATAAGGAAAATAATGACGGCACATTACGGTATCGCGCGTGCGTGCGTGGCGGGTATTTGGCTGGGCGGCAGAATAACGCGCTAAGCGGTTAAAATCGCCCGGTGAGTGGTTAGCGGAAAATGTCATGCCAACGCGGTGACGGTAATATCAGCGTTAACGCCGTGAAACATTCAGTTGGGGAGTCAGAAACGCATTGCGGAAATACTCACGGAAAGCCTGCATCGCCGGGGTAAACGCCGCATCGCGGTGCCAGGCCAGGCCGACGCACATCGGATGCACGACATCTTTCAAGGCGCGGGTTTCGATACGCCGTCCTTCCAGCGACCACGGACGATAAACCAGATCCGATAAAATCGCCACGCCCAGTCCGTTCGCCACCATGCTGCGCACCGCCTCCACCGAACTGGTGTGCAGCATGGCGCGCGGCCGGTGTCCGCTCAGATCCCAGTAGCGCATGGCGCTGTGATCCGCTTCATCAACCGTGAGCATAATAAAGGGCTCTTTCTCAACATCCGCCAGACTCACTTCCGACTTTTCACACAGCGGATGACGGCTCGGCAGCCATAAACGTCGCTCGGAATTAAACAGCTTCTCGGCAACAATTTCCGGGTGAGTCAGGTTATCCGTCAATACCAGCGAGATATCAAAGGCGCGATCGATCAAGCCCTGTTCGATATCGCTGCGTTCACGTTCATTGAGATTGATGGTGATGTGCGGAAAACCATAGGACAGGCGTTGCAGGTGAAACGGCAGAAAATAGCCCATTACCGTGTAACTCGCCGCTACATTCAATGCGCCGTTGATGCGGTTATCCGTGAGCGGCATCATCATCGCATCATCAACGCTGCGTAGAATGGAATAGGCGTGATTGAGAAAATAGCTGCCGTTTTCGGTCAACGTCATCCCGTGAACCGAACGAATAAACAACGGTTTCCCCAGCATATTTTCCAGTTCCTGGATCGCCGTGGTCACCGCCGATTGTGAAATATTCAAATGAATGGCGGCCTGAGATATTTGTCCCATTTCGGCGGTGGCGACGAAATACCGGACTTGACGTAATGTAATCATCTCTTTCTCTTATTTGTTTCAGCGTTCTGTTTTTCAGATATTCAGCCATCTAAAAATACGTCTTTCCGAATGGAAAAAATTCACTTTATATTATTTTTAAACAAAGCCATCACAAATAAGAAATAATTATGAAATATGAAATCGATCTGAATTCCGATATGGGTGAGAATTTCGGGCCGTGGGCGATAGGCGATAACATCGATAAAGAAATGATGTCTTATATAAGCTCCGCGAATATCGCCACCGGTTTTCACGCCGGCGATCCCAATACCATGAACCAGACCATTGAATGGGCGAAATATCATGGCGTAGCGATTGGCGCGCACCCTGGTTTTCGTGATTTAGTGGGGTTCGGCAGGCGGCACATTAATATTCAGCCGCAAGAGATCATCAATGACATTATTTATCAATTAGGCGCATTGCGTGAATTCGCCACCCTGCATCAATTACCGCTGCAACATATCAAACCGCACGGCGCGCTGTATATGCATCTGGCGCGAGATCAGGCCGCCGCACACTTATTTGTGCAAACACTGCATACGCTGGCCCCCGATTTATTGCTGTACTGCATGCATGGCTCCCATGTATGGCAAGCGGCGCAAAAACTACAACATCCGGTGGTTTGCGAGTTTTATGGCGACCGGGATTATGACCGCAACGGATCGATTGTGTTTGTTCGTCAGACCGGTCAACTCGACCCCGAACACGTGGCGCAGAAAGTATTACGCGCCTGTCGGGAGGGAAAAGTCCGCACCGTTGAAGGCGACGATATTCCCGTGGCGTTTGATTCGGTCTGTATACACAGTGATACGCCAGGGGCGCTGGCATTAATTAAAGCCACACGCGAACAACTTGATGATGCGGATATTCATGTTACCCCGCCTGCCAGAATAATTTCTTATCCCAAAAATTAATAACTCAAGGAGTGTTTTAGATGAAAGAATATGAGGTATGTTCTCCTTTACCCGGTATTTTTTATCGGCAACCCGCACCGGATGCAGCCGCGTTTATTGAGGAAAACGATATTGTTACTGAAAATACCGTCATTGGGTTAATTGAAGTCATGAAGCAATTCACCGAAGTTTATGCGGAACAGGCCGGACAATTAATTTCTTTTCACATCAATAACGGCGATGCTGTCGAACCCGGGCAAGTCATCGCCATCATAAAAACGCCGACATAAATACAACAAGAACGTTTTTCTGAGGAGGGAGAGATGAAAAGAACAATAACAAAACTACTTATCGCCAATCGTGGTGAAATCGCCGTTCGTATTATCCACGCGGCCAAAAGTCTGGGGATCCCGACGGTGGCGGCGTGCAGTGAGGCGGATACGGATTCTCTGCCCGCCCGTCTTGCCGATGAAGTCTATATTCTTGGTACGGCCCGCGCGGATCAAAGTTATCTGAATGCTGATGCGCTACTCCAGGGAGCCCAACACTGCGGCGCCAACGCGATTCATCCGGGATACGGTTTTCTGTCTGAAAATGCCGACTTTGCACAGGCGGTCGAACAGGCCGGTTTGATGTTTATCGGCCCGACTGCGCAAACCATCCGCATGATGGGAGACAAAGCGGTTGCCAGATGCACCGCGCAGGCGGCTGGCGTTCCCGTGGTGCCAGGCTCCGCCGCCGCGTTGGGTAATATTGATGAAGCCGTGCGTTGCGCGCAAGAGATTGGTTATCCGCTGTTGATTAAAGCGGCGGCTGGCGGCGGTGGCCGCGGCATCCGCGTTGTCGCCAATGAGACGGAACTGGCGCGTGATTTCCCCATTGCGCAAAACGAGTCCAATGCCGCATTTGGTTGCGGCGATGTCTATCTGGAACGTTTTATTCAACATGCCCGGCACATTGAGGTGCAAATACTGGGCGACGGCGAGCAGGTCGTGCATCTGTATGAGCGGGAGTGCTCGCTGCAACGTCGACGTCAGAAGATATTTGAGGAAGCGCCATCGCCTGCCCTTTCTCCCACGCAGCGCGACGCCATTTGCCAGAGTGCGCTGCAACTGGCGCAACAGCTAGGCTATCGCGGGGCGGGCACGCTGGAATACCTGTTTGACGCGGATACCGGCCAATTCTACTTCATTGAAATGAATACCCGCATTCAGGTCGAGCATCCGGTAACCGAGATGGTCACCGGCGTCGATCTGGTGCAATGGATGCTACGCATCGCACAAGGCGAAAAGCTCACGCTGCGTCAGCAAGATATTGCGCTCAGCGGCAGCGCCTGCGAGATGCGCATCAATGCCGAAGACCCGGCGCGCAACTTTTTTCCTTGCCCCGGCGTAGTCGACATACTGGTGTGGCCGCAGGGCGATGGGATCCGTATTGATAGCCATCTATTCAGCGGCTATCGTATCCCGCCCTATTACGATTCCCTGCTGGCAAAACTGGTGGTGCACGGCCACGATCGCCGACAAATGCTGGCGCGAGCCGAACAAGCCTTAGGCCAGTTGCGTCTGACCGGCGTCACCACCACCCAATCGCTGCACCAGTGGCTAATCGCGGACCCGCGTCTGCAAGCCGGCGAGTTTGATACCACGGCGCTGGAAAATTGGCTGCAAGAACGCACGCAAACCAAAACACCGCTTTGCCGGGAGGCCTGAAATGGAAAACTCTGCCATTCGTTACAGTTTTGGCGGTGATGAGCATCTTTTCGCCGAAATTGATCAAGCTATGTCGCTGACGGCCTTCTTCCGCGGCCTGGCCATCACCCACGCGGTTGAACAACGGGCGATCCCCGGCATCCTGGACATCTGCCTGGCTAATGCATCGTTTCAGATCCGCTTTAATCCCGATATCGTTGCGCCGCAAGCGCTGCTCGAAGCCGTGCAACTGGCGGAAAGCCAGGCGCAAAGCGTGAATCGGCTTGAGACGCGCATCATCGAAATTCCGGTGCTATACAACGACCCGTGGACGCGGGAAACACTGATGCGCTTTCGCGATCGCCATCAGGCGCCCGATGCGACCGATCTGGAATACGCCGCCAGCATCAATGGTTATCAGGATATCGACGCTTTTATCGGTGCTCATAGCGGGACGCCGTGGTTTGTGTCGATGGTCGGTTTTGTCGCCGGTTTACCGTTTATGTTCCAGATGGCCGGACAGGAAAAACAGATTCAGGTGCCCAAATATCTGCGCCCGCGCACCGACACGCCGCGCCTGTCGCTAGGGCATGGCGGGTGTTTCGGCTGTATCTATTCGGTGCGCGGCGCGGGCGGTTACCAGCTATTTGGCGTCACGCCCGCCCCTATCTATGATCCGCAACAGCGCCTGGACTATCTTCAGGAATCGCTGGTGTTTTTCCGTACCGGCGACATCGTGCAGTTTAAACCCATCGACCCGCAACGCTATGACCGCGATATCCAGGCGGTTGAGGCCGGAACCTTTGATCTGCGCATCCGGCCCGTAACATTCGAACTGGATAAATTTGTCGCCGATCCCTACGGGTATAAACACTATCTACAGGAGGTGCTCTATGCAGATTAATGTCCTCAAACCCGGACTGGCGACTTCCGTGCAGGATACGGGACGCGAAGGCTATTATCATCTCGGCATACCCCCCTCCGGCGGCCTGGATCAATATTCTCTGCGGATGGCGAATCTGCTGGTAGGCAACCCACAATCAGCCGCTGTGCTTGAAATTACGTTACTGGGGCCGGAACTGGAATTCACGGATAAAGGGTGGGTGGCGCTCTGCGGCGCGAGCATGAAACCGCAACTGGATGGGATGGAAATGCCCATGCATGCCGCTTTCAGCGTCAAGGCCGGACAGATCCTGCGTTTTGGTTATGCCGCCGCGGGGTGCCGCAGTTATCTGGCCGTGGCTGGCGGTATCGCCGTACCTGCCGCATTGGGCAGCCGCTCCACTTATTCATTGGGCGCGCTGGGCGGCCATCAGGGGCGTCGGCTGGAAGCGAATGACGTGCTGCCGATCGGAATTCCGAGCACCACAGTCAAACCGGGGATCAGCATCCCTGCTGATTATCTGCCGGTGCTTAGCAAGGAGGTATCGTTGCGCATGGTGCCTGGCTTGTACATTCATCGTGTGACCCCGGACGCGATAGAACAATTTTTTGCCGATAGCTGGTCAGTGGGAACGGAGGCGGACCGTATCGGCTACCGGCTGAAAGGCGGCAATCCGCTGGTTTTCCAGCCGCGCACGCCGCCGTTTGGCGCGGGCTCGGATCCCTCCAACATCGTGGATGCCTGTTATCCGATTGGTTCGATACAGGTCCCCGGCGGACTGGAACCGATTGTCCTATTGCGTGATGCGGTATCCGGCGGCGGTTATATGACGCTGGGAACGGTGATCAGTGCCGATTTGGATATCATCGGGCAGTTGCAGCCCAATTATCGCGTGCGTTTTGTGCCGATCTCACTGGAAGAAGCGCTGGAAGCGCGACGGCTATATCGTCAACGGCTGGATGGACTTGAACATTTATTTGTGAACTAAATCCATGAGGCCCATACGCAGAAACCAGCGACTGACGACGTTGAGCAAAGTTTCTTTCACCAGACGGCGCTTGAAAGGAATACCGAAGAGGTAACCCAATAACATCATTTTAATCAATCGCATGGATAAATGGCTGGTCGGTCATTATCGGGCAATTGAGATGGATTGCTTGTCGCGGATAAATTCGAAGTCGATGGCGGCATCAATTTTGCGCGCCAACGCCATCAGAAATTGCATGCCGGATTGAGCTACTTTTTTTAACATTTAACCAGAACTGGTTCCTGACGGTCCTTATGAAATAATAGTTATGATTTTGTTCAGACGCATAATCTCACCTCCTGCTTTACCGTAGCGCGGTGTGATTAACGGGAAAAGAAAAAGCTCTGTCGTAGCAGAGCCTTGAGGTTTCTTATGCGTTAAGTTGCTTAGCGTATAGTGATTTGGGTTAACGCATTTACGCGGCGATCAGTTCCAGGCGTTTGCCTAACGCCGCGATCGCCTTCTGGATGGTGTCGATTTTTGTGGAGTGATGCAGATCAAATAGCCGAGTTACTTCCTGTTTTTTAATCCCCATACGCGACGCCAGTTCAACCTGAGTTAAACCGGAATCGATAAAGACATTCAGCATGATGACTTTCGCCGCGACGCTGGATGGCACCTCAACATAATCACCGGTAACTTCTCCCGGCAACGGTACTCGCTGGTTATCCTCAAAGTAGAAATCAAAGGATGTCATCAGCGCATCAAGGGCCATCGCCAGCGCTTCTTCTCGCGTGTCGCCCTGAGTTAGGGCCTCCGGTATATCCGGGAACGAAACCACATAGCCGCCTGAATCCGGGTCTAACTCTAAATTTACTGGATATCGCATATCGATATGATGAATCTCCGCGAGTACCAGCCCCGAAGGGCTGGTTTGTTATTTCAGGCCAAGTTGCTTAAGAATTGCCTTTCTTAGCGGTTCCTTTATCTCAGCGCCGGGATGTCTTGGCATTACGCTTCGCCTCCCGTTGTATCTCAGTTTCAGATGGTTAGTACCGTTTGAAACCTCGACTCCTTGAGATTCAAGCCACCGCCTGAACTCGCTTTGCTTCACCATTCCTCCATTCTGTTGAATATGGGATTAAAGTAATCATTTATGCTTACCATATCAACATTTTTATTTACGTTTTTAAATGCAATTCTATCTGCACTGCCAGCCAATTAATGACAGGAACGGACATAAGACGAATCTGAATGAAAAATGATCTTTATCCGAGCGGCTATACCGGAAACAAGGCGTTGATATGAAAGTCCTGCTTGGACATAAGAACCAATCAATGACCGACATGTACAACGATGACCGGGGTAAAGAATGGATAACCATTGCCGTTTAAATAGCTCAGATTATACATTGTTTTAAGAAGAATTTTGACGGAAGTAAAAACAGCGGTTTTTGCCATCATCACAGAGGCAAAAACCGCTATTCCTATAAGTTACTTATAAACAATCTCACCTTTCGGCGCATAGGCTTGCGCATCCAGTGGGGAATGCTTCTGGATATACTGTTTCAACACTTCGGCATCGACAAAACCGGTATTTACGTAGCTGGGTAAGCTATCAATACGCGGATAGCCATCCCCGCCCATCGCGTAAAAATTCAGCGTAGCCATGCGATAAACTTTATCCGCCCGTAATGGCTCGCCTTTAATTTTAACATTTTGTACGCCTTTGCCATCGGCAATCAGGCTGACGTTAAGGAACTGCGCATAGGCGCCGGAATCGACCTGTTTATTGGCGACAACGGCCAGATATTTTTCGATTTCGCTGCCTTGCATATCCACATAAACCAGGGTGTTGGCAAAAGGCTGGACTTTCAGCACATTTTTATAGGTGATATCACCGGATTCAATGGAATCACGCACGCCGCCGCCACTCATGACCGCAAAGTCCGCGTTGGCGCGTTCAAGCTGCGCCGACAACAATACCCGCGCCAGATTGGTCTGGTGGAAACGAACCTGACTGCGATCGCCTTCCAGTTTTCCTTTGACGCTGCCGATTTTCACGTCCAGTTGCGTCTGGCCCTTCTCCTGGAACGGCGTCAGCATTTTCAACATCGCGGGGTCCTGCTCGATTTCCTGCGTGTAGAAAACCCGCTCGGTTTTGCCGTCCGCCGTCTCAACGTTTTTCTTCAGGTTGATCGGAACAAGCTGGTAATGCTCCAGTTTCAATTCACCATTACGAAAGGTAAAATCCGCACGGCCGACATATTTACCCCACTCATGCGCCTGAACAATCCAGGTGCCGTTTTGACGATCCGGGGCACACGGCGTACCCGGCACATAGTTCGCCTGTTTTTTATTTTCGCCGGCCATACAAACCGGATCTTGTGAATGACCGCCGACAATCATGTCCAGATAGCCCGCAGGCAGGCTGCGTGCCATTTCAACATCACCCGGCGCGTTGGAACCGTGATTACCGTCGTCATAATGTCCCATGTGCGTCGCGGCAATGATCACATCCGGTTTTTCCGCCCGACGCAGTTGCTCCACCACCTGTCGGGCCTCGGTCGCTGGCTGACGAAATTCGATATCCGTAAAAAACTCAGGATTGCCCAGTTTGGCGGTATCGTCGGTTGTCAGGCCGATAACCGCAATTTTCACCCCTTGTTTATCAAACAAGGCATAAGGCTCGAACAGACGCTTATTGGTGCTCTTTTGATAAATGTTGGCGGAAAGCAACGGAAAATTGGCCCATTTCTGCTGCTGACGCAGCACGGAAAGCGGATTATCAAATTCGTGATTACCTAGCACCATCGCATCATAGCCAACCATGCTCATACCACGAAAATCAGGTTCCGCATCCTGTAAATCCGACTCAGGCACCCCGGTATTAATATCGCCGCCGGAGAGCAACAGGACACTACCGCCCTTGCCGGCGACCTCCTGACGAATTTGCTCCACCAGGGTTTTCTGCGCCGCCAGCCCATACTCGCCATACTCGTTCTGCCAGAAATGCCCGTGGTGATCGTTGGTATGCAATACCGTGATGGCATACGTTTTATCTTTTTCCCAGGCCATTGCTCCCACGGACGTTAGCGCCAGCGATACCGCAACCGCACAGCCCAGAGCTTTTATTGAAAAACGCATGAAAAATCTCCCTTTATTTTTTAAATACCCAACAGAGATGGATAAAAGAATCCGGCCCATCAGACTAGCACAGACAGCCCCAGTCCGCTGGGAAGCGGCGAAAAGGCCATGATAACGGTATTTCTCAACCGATTCTCAGATCCAATTTAGATGATCCGCAGTCGCAGTGTCTTTCGTTGTCATGAATTCTTCCTAATATGGCGGGTTCATCAGAATAATCCATTTTCATGACGGTTATTCGCCATTTTCTCTGGCTTTCGGCTCACCGATGACGCGGTTTTATCGAGTAAGTGAAAAAACAGCGCAGGATGTTCACCAAGATACGCGCTTTATGGTAATAATTACGCATGTTTATCAATGCTTATCAGAAGAAACCGTGTCTAAATCTGTGTTACATTATGAATAGACGGGTAAGCTAACATTTTTCATAAAAAACCATTTTTTACCAAGCAAGATTTCTCTATATACAATAGAATTTATATATTGCCGCTGTTGCTGGCCTTGACGTCAGACAAAACCTACGAATTTATCTGCCTTTGCGCAAGCAGGGAATTCCGATGGATAGGAAGTCATTCAATCTGTTCTCATCATGTTTCGGTTGTGACGTCAGAGAAAAAAGAATAAATCCGCTCATTCACGTTTCACCTCATGGCACAAGGAGTCGGGATGCATGCTGCAACACCTCTAATTTCAACTATTTCCGCAGGACTGGTACTTGCCTTCCTTCTTGGTCTTCTGGCAAACCGCCTGCGCATCTCTCCTCTTGTTGGCTATCTGGTTGCCGGTGTGCTGGTCGGGCCGTTTACGCCAGGATTTGTCGCTGATACCTCGCTGGCGCCGGAGTTGGCCGAGTTAGGCGTTATTCTTTTGATGTTCGGCGTCGGTTTACACTTCTCCCTGAAAGATCTGATGGCGGTAAAATCCATCGCCATCCCCGGCGCCATCGCGCAGATCGTCGTCGCCACGCTGCTGGGCATGGGGCTTTCCGCCATCCTGGGCTGGAGTCTGGCAAACGGTCTGGTGTTCGGTCTCTGTCTTTCCACCGCCAGTACCGTTGTCCTGTTGCGGGCGCTGGAAGAGCGGCAGTTAGTTGACAGCCAGCGCGGTCAAATCGCCATCGGCTGGCTGATTGTCGAAGATCTGGCCATGGTGCTGACGCTGGTTCTGTTGCCCGCATTTGGCGACATGGTCGGTTCGGAAAATGCTGATACCGGTAAACTGCTGCGCGATCTGGGCTGGACCATCGGTAAAGTCGTTGCCTTTATTACCCTGATGATTGTCGTCGGACGTCGTCTGGTTCCCTGGGTACTGGCGAGAAGCGCCAGTACCGGTTCCCGCGAACTGTTTACGCTGGCAGTGCTTGCCATGGCACTGGGTATCGCTTTCGGCGCGGTGAAATTGTTTGATGTCTCTTTTGCGTTGGGCGCGTTCTTCGCCGGCGTGGTGCTGAATGAATCGGAACTCAGTCAGCGGGCGGCGCACGATACGCTGCCCCTGCGTGATGCTTTCGCGGTGCTGTTCTTTGTCTCCGTCGGTATGCTGTTCGACCCGATGATCCTGATCAACGACCCGATTGCGGTATTGATTACGCTGGCGATCATTGTGTTCGGCAAGTCGGCGGCGGCCTTTATGCTGGTACGGCTATTTGGTCACTCAAAACGCACCGCGTTGACGATTTCCGCGAGCCTGGCGCAAATCGGCGAGTTTGCTTTTATTCTCGCCGGTCTCGGCATCGCGCTTGGTCTGCTGTCGGAGGAAGGACGCAGTCTGGTGCTGGCCGGAGCAATCCTCTCCATCATGCTCAACCCGTTGATTTTTGCGCTGCTTGAACGCTATCTGGAAAAAAATGAAACCATTGAAGAACAGATTGTGGAAGAAGCGATTGAGGAAGAAAAACAGATCCCTGTCGATTTGTGCAACCATGCGCTGCTGGTCGGCTATGGTCGCGTCGGCAGTCTGATTGGCGCCAAACTGCATCAGGCTGGCTTTCCGGTCGTGGTGATTGAGAATTCCAGGGCGCGCGTCGATGCGCTGCGTGAGCAAGGCATCAAGGCCGTTCTCGGTAATGCGACGAAACCTGAAATCATGGAAATCGCCCGACTGGACTGTGCTCGCTGGCTGCTGCTCACCATTCCCAACGGCTATGAAGCGGGAGAGATCGTGGCGGCCGCCAGGGAAAAAAGGCCGGATCTGGAGATTATTGCGCGTGCGCATTATGACGATGAAGTCAGCTATATTACAGAGCACGGCGCCGATCAGGTTGTGATGGGCGAACGTGAAATCGCCAATAGCATGATCACATTGCTGAAACTGGATGAACAACCGACAACGCCACAGGAATATCCGATCTGATTATCGAAAAGCGTAATCAATTTTTCACCAAAAACAAGGCGGGACTGTCCCCGCCTTGTTTTTGAGCTTACTCTGCTTTGGCGACCAATTGCTCAAGCATATCAATGTGTAACGGATCATCGTTCAGCGCGGGAATATAGTGAAATGCTGCGCCGCCCGCATGCAGAAATATCTCCCGGTTCTGTTCCTGAATCTCTTCCAGCGTTTCCAGACAGTCCGCGGCAAAGCCGGGACACATGATCTGAATGTGTTTAACGCCTTGCGCCGGTAACCCCTGCAAGGTTTCATCCGTATAAGGCGTCAGCCACGGCTCGCGCCCGAAACGTGATTGAAAAGTCATCATCACTTTTTCTTCAGGCAAACCTAACGCGGCGATCAACGCATCGGTCGTCGCACGGCAACGCAGCGGATAATCATCCCCTTCAGCAGCGTAACGCTTAGGAATACCGTGGTAGGAGAGCACCAGTCGATCTGGCTCGCCATGTTCGGCAAAGGCCTGTTCCACCCGATGCTGCAACGCGGCAATATAGGCAGGGTGCTCAGCATAATCGCGAATGAAACGAATCGCGGGTAATTGTCGATAACGGCGTAACAGTGTCGCCAGACCATCCCAAACCGCAGCCGTGGTCGAACAGGAATACTGAGGATACATCGGTATCACCACCAGTTGCGTAACACCCTGCGATAGCAGTTTATCCAGCGCCGAATGCAGGCTGGGCGAACCATAACTCATCCCCAATTCAACAGGGACCTCAGGCAGACGCGCCGCCAGCGCCTGTTGCTGGCGGCGGCTAATCACCAGCAACGGCGATCCCCCCGCCATCCAGACGGACTGGTAGAGTTTTGCCACACGCGGAGAACGGAAAGGCAGAATGACGCCGCGCAGCAGCGGCCACCATAACAGACGAGAAGTATCCACCACACGTCTGTCGCTCAGGAACTCGGCCAGATAGCGCTTTACCGCCTGCGGCGTTGGTGCATCGGGCGTACCTAAATTCACCATTAGAACGCCGAGTTTCTCTAATCTCATACCTTCCCCTTAAGGCCAGCCGACTATCTATACGTTCAGCCCGCTATGCGACATATCAGAATCTTTATTGTAGCGAAAAAAACAAACAAATACGGGTAGATAGCATGGCTAAAACCAATGTCATCAATAGAGGAAAGCGAACAAAGCGGACGGCTGACGGACTTGTCCGCCATAAAAAATGCCAGACGTTGTCCGGCATCGGAAATGTTGAGTATCGTTGCGAAATCAGCCCAGGATGGTTTCCAGTTCAGCGCGGACTTCATCAACTTTGCGCGTGCCTTCCACTTTAAAATAACGGGTATTGCCCGCTTCGGCTTCTTTCTGGTAGTAAGCCACCAGCGGCGCGGTTTGCTGATGATATTCCACCAGACGTTTACGCACGGTTTCTTCCTGATCGTCTTTACGCGTCGTCAGATCTTCACCGGTGACGTCGTCTTTGCCTTCAACTTTCGGCAGATTGAATTTCACATGATAAACACGGCCTGACGCCGCGTGAACGCGACGGCCAACAATACGATCGACAATCAGTTCATCAGGAACAGCAAATTCGATTACATAATCCACATTGATGCCAGCCTCTTTCATGGCATCAGCCTGCGGGATGGTCCGTGGAAAGCCATCCAGCAGAAAACCGTTACGGCAATCATCCTGGGCGATACGTTCTTTAACCAGCGCAATGACCAATTCATCGGTAACCAGTTTACCGGCATCCATGATTTCTTTAGCTTGCTTACCCAGTTCAGAACCTGCTTTTACCGCGGCACGCAACATGTCACCGGTGGAAATCTGCGGGATCCCATATTTTTCCATGATGAATTGAGCCTGAGTACCTTTGCCTGCGCCCGGAGCGCCCAGCAGAATAATACGCATTGCGTAAATCCCCTTGCTATATAGTATTTATAAAATAAATTTGAAAAGCGCTAAACCATACCATTCCAGGCGGTTATCCTCAAGGAACGGACTCGCTTCAGCTTGTCGCCAACAGGTGAAAAAGTTGGCAAATCTTAATAGCGCGATGGCGATATCGATGAGTGTAGACGAATAAGGCCTGTTCAGTGAGGTAATGCGGGAGAAGACAGGTAGCCGCAAGCGGCGTGTTAAGACCCCGGTAGTCCGGGGTCGGGGAGCATCAAGCCGTCAGCAACTGGTTCATGCGACGGATGAATTGGTTAGGATCGTCCAGCGCACCGCGTTCCGCCAATAAAGCCTGATCAAGCAGCAGTTCCACCCATTCGGCGAATCCGGCTTCATCACTGACATCGGCAGCGCGCTTAACCAGCGGATGTTCCGGGTTAAGTTCAAAAATGTATTTCACTTCCGGGGCCTGTTGACCAGCAGCGGCAAACAGTTTCGCCATCTGCGTACTCATCTCATTAGCGTCAGTGACCACAATCGCCGGCGTATCCGTCAGACGGTGCGTCAGACGCACGTCTTTCACCCGCTCACCCAACAGCGTTTTCACGCGATCGACAAAAGGCTCCAGCGCTTTTTCCGCTTCTTTCTGCGCATCGTTTTCTTCATCCGCCAGCTTATCCAGCGCTTCATCCGCCTTACTGACCGACTGGAATGACTTGCCATCGAACTCGGTCAGATAGCTCATCATCCATTCGTCGATACGATCAGACAGCAGCAGTACCTCAATGCCTTTCTTGCGGAAAAGTTCCAGGTGCGGGCTGCTCTTCGCGGCGGCATAGCTATCCGCCGTGATGTAATAAATTTTTTCCTGACCTTCAACCATACGGCCAACATACTCTTCCAGCGACACCGTCTGTGCCGAGCTATCGGATTGTGTTGTCGCGAAGCGCAACAGTTTCGCGATCGCTTCACGGTTGCCGCCATCTTCAGCTGGGCCTTCTTTCAATACCAGGCCGAACTGCTGCCAGAGGGTCTGATATTTTTCGGCATCGTCTTTCGCCAGTTTTTCCAGCATCTGCAACACGCGTTTGGTCAGGGCATTTCGCAGATTCTGGGTGACGCGGCTATCCTGCAAAATTTCACGGGAAACGTTGAGCGGTAAATCATTGGAATCAATCAGACCGCGCACAAAACGCAGATAGTTCGGCATGAACTGCTCGGCGTCATCCATGATAAATACGCGCTGCACATACAGTTTCAAACCGTGTTTGTGGTCGCGGTTCCACATATCCCACGGCGCACGGGAGGGAATATACAGCAGGCTGGTATACTCCTGCTTGCCTTCGACACGGTTGTGGCTCCAGCTTAGCGGATCAGTAAAATCGTGAGCAATGTGCTTGTAGAACTCGTTATATTCTTCGTCGCTGACTTCAGATTTGCTGCGCGTCCACAGGGCTCGCGCCTTGTTGATCTTCTCCCAACTGACGGTTGCCTCGCCGCCTTCCTCTTCACTTTCCGTGCGCGTCTCGATCTCTACCGGCAACGCAATATGGTCGGAGTATTTGCTGATGATGGAACGCACGCGCCAGTCATCAAGAAACTCATCTTCCCCTTCACGCAGGTGCAACGTAATTTCAGTACCGCGATCGTCTTTGACGATATCGGCGATGGTATAGTCTCCCTCGCCCGCCGATTCCCAGAACACGCCCTGATCGGCAGCCGCGCCAGCCGCACGCGTGCGCACCGTCACTTTATCCGCCACGATAAAGGCGGAATAAAAGCCGACGCCGAACTGACCGATCAGTTGGCTGTCTTTAACCTGATCGGAACCCATTGATTCCAAAAAGGCTTTAGTACCGGATTTGGCGATGGTGCCCAGATTGTCAATCACCTCATCACGGCTCATACCAATGCCGTTGTCGGAAATCGTCAGAGTGCGTTTTTCTTTATTGGTCGAAACGCGCACGCGCAAGTCACCGTCGCCGGCATACAGTTCGGGGGCTGACAGTGCGCGAAAACGTAATTTATCTGCTGCATCGGAAGCGTTGGAGATCAATTCACGCAGGAAGATTTCTTTGTTGGAATACAGCGAATGGATCATCAAATGCAGCAGTTGCTTTACTTCGGACTGGAATCCACGGGTTTCTTGGCCTTTCATACTCATTGTTGCTTACCTCAATCCTAATATTATTCAGGCTGATGACGATGAGCATAGAGATGGGGATAAGCCATGATAATTTCAAGGGCAGAAGAAGCAAGACAATGCTAAACACGCGGAGAAATAGCGTATTCAACCGGCAGCCAGCCGCAACGCCGACCGCCGGTTGGCTTTAAAACCGGAAAGGCTGACGACCGGCAAGCGAATGGGAAAGCGTGGTGCCATCCACCATTTCCAACTCGCCTCCGACCGGCACGCCGTGCGCGATGCGGCTTGCCATCACACCGTGCTGCGCGCACAGTTCAGCTATGTAGTTGGCCGTCGCATCACCTTCCACCGTCGGATTGGTGGCCAGAATGACTTCATTGATCGATTCGCTTTGCAGCCGCTCTTCCAGTCGGCCCAGACCAATATCATCCGGCCCAATGCCATCAAGCGGCGACAAATGTCCCATCAGCACAAAGTAACGTCCGGCGAACTGCCCGGTCTGTTCGACGGCATGAATATCCGCCGGACTTTCCACCACGCAAATCTGACCATTTTGTCGACGGCGCGGGTTTGCACAAATGGTGCACATGTCCTGTTCGGTGAAGGTACGGCAATCGGCGCAATGGCCGATTTCAGACATCGCGCGGGTCAGCGACTGCGCCAGACGCATCCCCCCGCTTCGGTTACGCTGTAAAAGATGAAAAGCCATGCGTTGCGCCGATTTCGGCCCAACGCCCGGCAAGCAGCGCAACGCCTCCATCAGCGCTTCAAGCAGCGGACTGGTTTGCATCAGAACGGCATCTTAAAGCCTGGCGGCAACTGCATTCCGCTGGAAACAGAGGCCATTTTTTCTTTCTGCGTTTCAGCGATACGACGAGCCGCATCGTTGAATGCCGCCGCGACCAGATCTTCGAGCATTTCTTTGTCGTCTTCCAACAAGCTTTGATCGATCTCAACGCGACGACAGTTGTGCGCGCCATTGATAGTCATCTTCACCAGACCCGCGCCCGATTCTCCCGTGACTTCCAGATTGGCAATCTCTTCCTGCATCTGCTGCATTTTTTCCTGCATCTGCTGGGCTTGCTTCATCAGATTGCCAATTCCACCTTTACCAAACATAGTTTTCTCTCTATCGCTTCGGGCTGCGCACTCGCAGCGGTTAAACAGGGCGGATACTCTCTTCGTCCAGTTCCGCATCAAAGAAACGCCGCAGCGTTTGAATCGTATTATCAGCCAGAATCGACTGGCGCGCCTGCGCCAGCTTTTCTTCATAAATAACCTGACGCCACTCCAGCGGCGTCAGCACCGCCGGATTATCATCTTCGGTCACCAACAGTTCTATCGGATGTCCGTAGTGTGCGCTCAAGGCATCGGCCAGCGTTTGCTGCGCCGCCAATGAGTTTAGGTGACGCTGGGAAGAACGCAGATGCAGATGTATTTTACCTGTCTCCGGGATTTCCCTAAATGCATTTAACGCCAGTTGTTGTACCAGTTTTGGTAACGTCAGGCGATGAATTTCCGCCGCCCACTCATCACGTTGCAACGATTCTTCCGCCAGACGAGCCGCCAGTTCCGGCGTTTTTTCATGCTCCAAGGCCGAACGCAGCGCTTTCGGCGTGGTGACGTCCGCTTTTACATGCTCCGCTTTATTTTGCGCGCGCCAACGATAGGCTTCTGGCTTTTTAGGCGCGGCAGAGGCCAAATTTTTCTCGTTTTGCCGTTGCGTGCCGCGCTCGGTCACCGAAGCTAAACGCTCAAGTGCCGCGGTTGCCGGCCGCGTTTTATCAGACGCCGCCGGTTCAGCCTTTTTTGGCGGCGTCGCTCTCTGCTTGCGCAATAGCTGGCTACGCGCCTGCAACAGTTGCGATGTCGCGTCAGACAGATTGCCGTCGGCCGGGCTTTCAGAGTTCGGGGGGACAGGGTCATGTTCCGCCAGCACCGGCGGGATGAAAACCGCATCGTCAGGCGGTACGGAATCTGATGGATAAGGCGGCGGCGCAAACCCATTATCCGGCGGCGCTGGGGCGTGCAACGGATTATTTTGCAACGCATTGCCTTGAAAATAATTATTCTGAGGCAGATCATTTTGAGACAGATTATTCTCAGACTGATTACCCTGCGGCGCGGCCTTTGCTGGCTTTACCGTGGCCGCTAAAGCAGGCGCCTCGATTATCTGTTGCGGATGAAACGCCAGCGCTCGCAGTAACGCCATTTCTACCCCCATGCGGGGGGCCGGGGCATAAGGCAATTCTTTGCGGCCAATCAGCAACGTTTGGTAGTAAAGCTGCACATCCGCTGGCGGCAGCGTGCGGGCCAAATCTCGCAAGCGAGCTTCAACCTGCGCGTAATCCTGGCTCAACGCGCTCGGCAGCAGTTGCACCATAGCAATACGATGCAGCAACGTCAGGGTTTCCACCAGCAACGCTTCCCAGTCAACCCCGCGCTCTGCTGCATGATCGAGCAAGGACATCACCTGCGCGCCATCGGCTTTCACCAACGCTTCGATAATCGCCAGCGGTTGCTCATCATCCAATGTACGCAGCATCTGGCTGACCGCCCCGGTCGTCACCTGCCCTTGCCCCATGGCGATCGCCTGATCGGTCAGGCTCAGCGCATCACGCAGGCTGCCGTCGGCGGCGCGCGCCAGCAATTGCAATGCTCTGGGTTCGCTTGCCAGTTGTTCGGCTTCCAGCACTTGCTCCAGATGCGCCCGAATCTGTTCGACATCCAGCGCTTTCAGATGGAATTGCAGGCAGCGCGATAAAATCGTCACAGGCAGCTTTTGCGGATCGGTGGTAGCCAGCAGGAATTTGACGTGCGGCGGCGGTTCTTCCAGCGTTTTCAGCAACGCATTGAAGCTGTGCCGCGACAACATATGCACTTCATCGATCAGGTAGACCTTGAAGCGCCCGCAAGCCGGCGCATATTGCACATTGTCCAATAGTTCGCGGGTATCTTCGACCTTGGTGCGTGAAGCCGCGTCAATCTCGATTAAATCGACAAAACGGCCCTGCTCGATTTCACGGCAATTCTCGCATTGTCCGCAAGGGGTCGCCGTGACGCCCTGCTCGCAATTCAGCCCCTTTGCCAGCAAACGCGCGATAGTGGTTTTCCCCACGCCGCGCGTGCCGGAAAACAAATAGGCATGATGAATTCTGCCTAAAGAAAGGCCATTGGCCAGCGCGGTCAGGACATGCTCCTGACCAACGACATTGGCAAAGGTTTGAGGGCGCCACTTACGGGCAAGAACCTGATAGCTCATCAATACCGCAGCAGTTGAGTTATTGAGGAGATCATGCTAACACAGCCGCGCCGCTATCGGCGAGGCTGTTATGATTAATGTCCGGGGAAGTCAACCAGGCTATAGCAGTTTACGCCCATCGCTTCCAGACGTTGCGCGCCCCCCAGATCGAACAGATTAATGACGAAAGCGGCGTCGGTAACCTTGCCGCCTAACCGACGGATCAGTTTAACCGTCGCTTCAATCGTTCCGCCGGTTGCCAGCAGATCATCAATAACCAGTACGTTATCCGTGGAATTAATGGCATCACAGTGAATTTCCAGCTTGTCAGTGCCGTATTCCAGTTCGTAGCTCTCGTTGATGGCCGGACGCGGCAATTTTCCCGGTTTGCGAACAGGAACGAACCCAACACCCAACGCGAGCGCCACAGGCGCGCCAAACAGAAACCCGCGCGCTTCCGTTCCCACGACTTTTGTAATCCCCGCAGCACGGTAGCGATTAGTCAGCATCTCAATGCTGGCGGCATACGCAGTGGGATCTTCCAACAGGCTGGTTACATCACGGAAAAGAATTCCCGGTTTTGGATAGTCGGGAATGCTTTTGATACTGTTTTTAATCAATTCGGGCTGCTGCGCTGTCATCATCTCGGTGCCTGATAAAACGTTCCAATCATACTATGCCTGCCCACCCCGTCTTCCTGCGCTTCATCTTCGGATGACCCATGCAATGGCAAAAAAAGGAAATGGCGGCCTGCGCACGAAAACGGTCAAATCTAGTCAAACTGGCAGATAAAAGCAACCATACGGCGCTTCGCCAGCATGTTTTTGTGACGGGCTGACGCTAAGCGCCATTAAAAATTTCTTTCAGAAATTTTTTGTTGTTTCGGATCAATAACCGGTAGACGAAGCATAAAAGTCAGTAAAATTACCAGAATAACCAGGATCAATATTCTTACCCAATTCATTTTAACCAGCCAGAGCGAGAGCGCAAACGTGCATAAAATGACGATAATCGCCTTCCATTTCGCCCCCGGCGGCAACGCCCGGTATTGCTGCCAATGACGTAAATAACCGCCGAACCACGAGCGGTAAAGCAGCCAATAATGAAAGCGCGGCGACGAACGGGCAAAACACCACGCCGCCAACAATAGAAACGGCGTTGTAGGCAGCAAGGGCAGCACAACGCCAAGCGTTGCCAGAATGACGGCAATCCACCCCACTATTATCAACGCCACACGATACATATTCACCCTTGCGCTCTAAAAACATCGGCTACGACAATCACACTTTATCACCAACTTTTCCGGCGGGTTAGTTAAGATATACTCACGCAGAATAACCACAATAACTTGTACCAGCCGATCATTGCAGGCAAGCTGGGCTATCTGCCCGGCGTAGGGGAATCATGTGAACACTCACCAACTGCTGCTGGCTCTTGAACAGCAGATAGCGATGCTGGCAAAAGAAATTGAGCCGATGGCGGACAAATCCGTTTCTCAGTCGCGTTTCGATCGCCAGTTATTCAGCAGCTATGGTACGCGCCTGAAAGATTACTTTGCGGAAGTCGGTGAGAATTTGCATCTGATCCGACATCTGGTGGCGGAACAACGCACAGAGCGGGTCGCGTTCATGACCGAAAAACTGGTCAGGCAAATTACCGCGCTGCAACGCGAATTGGCGACACAATCCTTACGGCGCCGGGAACAGCCTGCAACAACCGCAACAGAGGATCATTATCACAAACTGGCGGAACATCAGGATTACGAACGCCGCCTGCTGGCCATGATCCATGACAAAGAAAGTCTGTTAAGTCGGCAAACACGGCTCAATGAACAACAAAGATTGCAAAAAGAACTGGCTGCGCTGGAAGGCCGGTTATCTCGCTGCCGTCAGGCCCTCACCCGGCTGGAACGCTTGATCGAGCGCCACGAGCAAGGCCTGTAAAACCCGCGTCCTTTCTGCTATATCTGCAAACCCATGCAGAATAAGATTGAGGGAAATTCGCATGTCACTGGAAAACGCCCCGCCAGAGGTCAAACTGGCAGTCGATCTGATTGTGTTATTGGAATATAACAAAATCGAACCTAAAATTGCGCTAACCGCACTGGAAATTGTACGGGCAGATTTTCAAAAGAAAGCAAAGCGGGAAGAAAAAACCAGCGGGAGCTAAGACTTACCGGATCTAGGCTCACACCGTGGTTTGACGAAGCGCCATGCTGGAACAGAGCATATCAATAAATGCATCGGTCAACGCAGGCGCTTCCTGTTCAAGATTGAAACTCTCAGGCATGAACAACCAATTTTCCATAATGCCTGAGAAATAAGCGCGCAAGGCGATAGCGGCGCGGCGGGGATGAATATCCGCTGGCAACATGCCCATACGGATGCACCGTACCAGATTATCTTCAATATCGATATAGCAGGAAAGATACAATGCCTTGCGCGCATTATGCGATTGCAACATTTCGCCAACAAACTCGCATTTATGAAAGATGATTTCCATCATCGAGCGCCACTGGGTGTCACTGACGGTCAAGCGAAGCATAAAAATCATTAATTCACGCATCACATGGAGTGGATCATCAGGAAATTTTGTCTGATAATCTATTTCAAAATCATTAATTTTTGATTCTGCCAGTGTCCAGATTTCATCGAATAACTCAGCTTTGTTTTTGAAGTGCCAGTAAATCGCACCACGGGTAACCCCAGCAGCAGCGGCGATGTCAGCCAGTGACGTGGCAGAAACACCGTGCTCTGAGAATACTCTCAACGCTGCATCAATGATTTGCTGTCGGGTTTCCTGAGCTTGTTGTTTGGTTTTTCGTGCCATATCGCTGTCTTTGAAAGAAAGTGTGATTTACATACATTCGAGTATGTATGTAACATAGCATCAATAGAAAATTATCGCAGCAATGGGTTTTAAGCTTGTGATCCATTGGTCAATTTCAAATCGGACACTTGAGGTTTATCTATGAACAAAAACAGAGGGCTGAAGCCTCTGGCGGCAGTTCTGATGCTTTCTGGCGGCTTAATTCTCGCAGGATGTGATGATAGTGGAAATCAACAAGGGGAAGGAAGCCAGCAGGCGCCGGAAGTCGGTATTGTAACACTGAAAACCCAACCTTTGAATGTCACGACTGATTTGCCTGGCCGCACCAATGCTTACCGCATTGCGGAAGTTCGTCCTCAGGTTGGCGGAATTATCCTGAAACGTAACTTTGTCGAAGGAAGTGACGTGCAAGCCGGCGATTCATTGTATCAGATCGATCCCGCGACTTATCAAGCCAATTATAACAGCGCTAAAGGCTCACTGGCACAGGCACAGGCCAGCGCCGAAATCGCCCGTCTGACTGTTAATCGTTATAAGCCGTTGCTGGGAACGAATTACATCAGCAAACAAGATTACGATCAGGCGGTTGCAACCTCCCGTCAGGCTGATGCCGCCGTGCAAGCGGCAAAAGCGACGGTAGATACGGCGCAAATCAATCTCGCTTATACCAAAGTCATTTCGCCGATATCAGGCCGGATTGGTAAATCCACGGTCACTGAGGGCGCGCTGGTTTCCACCGGTCAAACCAACGCATTAACCACCGTACAGCAGCTTGATCCGATTTATGTAGATGTCACGCAATCCAGTAATGATTTTCTGCAACTGAAAAAAGATTTGGAAAGCGGCGCGCTGAAACAGAGCGAAGGTAAAGCAACCATTCGCCTGCTGCTGGAGGACGGTTCAGAATACAGCCTGCCGGGGACGCTGGAGTTTTCTGATGTTACCGTTGATGAAACTACGGGTTCCATCACCTTGCGTGCCATCCTTCCTAACCCGCAACACAACCTGCTTCCCGGCATGTTTGTCCGTGCACGGCTTGAAGCCGGCGTAAACACCAATGCGCTGTTGGTTCCGCAACAAGGGGTTACCCGCGATCCCCGTGGCCAAGCGACGGCGATGGTGGTCGGAGAAGGCGATAAAGTCGAAGTGCGCGCCCTTAAAACCACCAAAGCAATTGGTGATAAATGGTTGGTGGCGGAAGGCCTGAAAGAAGGTGATCGCGTGATTGTCACCGGTCTGCAAAAAATCAGGCCGGGCGTGCAAGTGCAGGCAAAAGAAGTGGCTCAAGGCAGTGAGCAGACGCAGCAATCAGCAACTGAACCCGCGAAGTCTTAACAGGAGCCGGTAATTCATGGCTAAGTTTTTTATTGATCGACCCATTTTTGCATGGGTTCTCGCCATTATGGTGATGCTGACGGGGATGCTGGCAATTGTAAAATTGCCTATTGCCCAATATCCGACGATCGCGCCGCCAGCGATTGAAGTGACGGCAACTTATTCTGGGGCCGACGCATCGACGTTGCAAGACTCCGTGACGCAGGTTATTGAACAAAACATGAACGGTATCGATAATCTGATGTACATGTCGTCAAGTAGCGATTCGTCAGGTACCGTCCAGATTACTCTGACCTTTGATGCCGGCACCGATGCGGATATTGCGCAGGTTCAGGTACAGAACAAATTGCAATTGGCGATGCCTTTGCTGCCGCAGGAAGTTCAACAACAAGGGGTGAACGTCCAAAAATCCAGCAGCAGCTTCCTGATGGTTGCCGCCTTTATTAGTGAAGACGGCAAATTATCCCAGGAAGATATCGCCGACTATGTCGCAGCTAATGTCAAAGATCCAATCAGCCGAACCTCCGGCGTGGGTGACGCCCAGTTGTTTGGAGCGCAATACGCGATGCGTATCTGGCTGGACCCGAATAAACTGAACAACTATCAGCTGACAACGAGCGATGTCACTTCGGCAATCACGGTACAGAACAACCAGATTGCCGCAGGTCAGTTGGGTGGGGCGCCGCCGGTGCCAGGTCAGCAACTGAACTCATCAATCATTGCACAGACCCGTCTGAGCTCGCCGGAAGAATTCGCCAAAATTCTGCTAAAGGTGAATACTGATGGTTCACAGGTTCGGCTAAGAGATGTGGCGCGAGTCGAACTCGGCGCCGAAAGCTATGACATTATCGCCCGCTTCAACGGCCAGCCGGCTGCGGGGATTGGTATCAAACTGGCTACTGGCGCAAACGCGCTGGATACCTCAACCGCGGTAAAAAATGAACTGTCCAAGCTGGAGGAGTTCTTCCCTGACGGGTTAAAAGTGGTTTATCCCTATGACACTACCCCCTTCGTACAAATCTCGATTAACGAAGTGGTAAAAACACTGATAGAAGCTATCGTTCTGGTATTCCTGGTGATGTATCTGTTCTTGCAGAACTTCCGCGCCACGCTGATCCCCACGATAGCCGTGCCGGTTGTTCTGTTGGGGACTTTCGCCATTCTGTCAGCGTTTGGTTACTCCATTAACACGTTAACCATGTTTGCGATGGTGCTGGCGATCGGGCTTCTGGTGGATGACGCCATCGTGGTGGTAGAAAACGTCGAGCGCGTCATGGCGGAGGACGGCTTGCCGCCGAAAGAAGCGACAAAACGCTCCATGGAACAGATTCAGGGCGCGCTGGTGGGTATTGCCCTGGTGCTCTCCGCCGTGTTTGTGCCGATGGCGTTCACAGGTGGTTCCACCGGGGCCATTTACCGACAATTCTCGATAACCATCGTATCTGCAATGGTGCTGTCGGTATTAGTGGCGCTGATTTTGACTCCGGCTCTGTGCGCGACCTTATTAAAACCGATCGCTAAAGGCGACCACGGGGAGAAGAAAGGTTTCTTCGGTTGGTTTAATAACCTGTTTGAAAAGAGCACGAACCACTATACCGATAGCGTGGCCAACATTCTGCGCAGCACGGGGCGCTATCTGGTCGTTTATCTGCTGATAGTGGTGGGACTGGCTTTCCTGTTCCTGCGCCTGCCCAGCTCATTCCTGCCGGATGAAGATCAGGGCGTTCTGCTTAACATCGTGCAATTACCCGCCGGCGCCACGCAGGAAAACACGCAAAAAGTGCTCGATACCCTGACCCAGTACTATATGGAATATGAGAAAGACACCGTTCGTTCCGTCTTTGCCATCAACGGGTTTGGCTTCTCAGGTCGGGGACAAAATGCGGGGCTGGCGTTCGTCAGCCTGAAGGACTGGAGCGAACGTAGCGGGACTGAAAATAAAGTCAACGCCATCGCTCAACGCGCAAACGCTGCGTTCAGCCAGATCAAAGAGGCTATTGTGGTGGCCGCTAACGTGCCGGCGATTGTCGAACTGGGTACCGCCACCGGCTTTGACTTCCAGTTGATCGATCAGGCCAATCTGGGACACCAAAAATTGACCGAAGCGCGTAACCAACTGCTGGGCATGGCCGCACAACGTCCTGACATGCTGGTGAAGGTGCGTCCTAACGGCATGGAAGATACGCCGCAATTCCGTCTTGATATCGATCAGGAAAAAGCGCAAGCGCTTGGCGTCTCCCTGTCCGACATAAACTCGACGCTGGCGACGGCGCTCGGCGGCAGCTATGTGAATGACTTCGTCGATCGTGGCCGTGTGAAAAAAGTGTATGTGCAGGCGGATGCGCCTTTCCGTATGCTGCCGGATGATATCAAGAACTGGTACATACGCGGCGGTAGCGGACAGATGGTGCCCTTCTCGGCCTTCACCAATAGTCATTGGGAATATGGCTCGCCACGTCTGGAACGTTACAATGGCCAACCTTCAATGCAGATTCAAGGTGAAGCCGCGCCAGGAAAAAGTACCGGAGAAGCAATGGCGCTAATGGAAGAACTCGTTACCAAGTTACCGCAAGGCATTGGCTACGAATGGACGGGAATGTCTTATCAGGAACGGCTATCGGGTAATCAGGCACCGGCAATCTACGCGATCTCGCTTATTGTGGTCTTCCTGTGTCTGGCTGCGCTTTATGAAAGCTGGTCCATTCCGTTCTCCGTTATGCTGGTTGTCCCTCTGGGGATCATCGGGGCATTGATTGCAGCCAACATGCGCGGTCTTGAAAATGACGTTTACTTCAAAGTGGGGCTGCTGACCACCATCGGGCTATCGGCGAAGAACGCCATATTGATAGTCGAATTCGCCAAAGACCTGATGGAAAAAGAAGGCAAAGGGCTTATCGAAGCGACGCTTGATGCGGTACGGATGCGTTTACGTCCCATCCTGATGACGTCACTGGCCTTTATCCTTGGCGTGGTTCCCCTGGTTATCAGTTCCGGCGCGGGCTCAGGGGCGCAGAACGCGGTGGGAACAGGCGTGATGGGCGGGATGATCACGGCTACCGTTCTGGCGATATTCTTCGTTCCGGTATTCTTTGTGGTGGTACGCCGCCGCTTCGGAAAGAAGATTGATGATTCAGAACAACCTGCCAAGGTAGAGCATCACTAAGATTCCATTCACTTATATCAAAGGGCCGCGTAAATGCGGCCTTTTTTAATTGCCATCATCTTTACCGCTTTAGACACGTCTTCAAGTAAAAGAAGAGTTATTTACATGCGGGCTCATCGCAATACGAGGCGGAGAAAAGAGAAGCGACTAACCCTTCCCTATCGAGTTATCACCGTTATGTTATGCACGTTATGAATATTTTTATAACTCATCAGATAAAAACTGCTAAAACAATAAGATAACCAAATCTCATCGCGAATGCGATCTCCTTATCATCTTGCGTTTATAGTCGAATTAATTTAATTATCTAATATGAGTATTATTATCTGACTATTTACATATCAATATGCTGAACAGGTAAACCTGGGAAATAGCGGCGAAAAGCTTATCTATTAACCGCGAATCTTGCTGACTCTTTTGCTATAGTCATAAGAGAATGACGTGATTTGTATCAACATGGCACGGTTTAAACGCCATATGTTAGTATTTGAATGGAAAGTGAACTTGTTGATATCAGGAGGTACAGTAACCGTTGTTGCCCAATTTATGACTGCCAGAATCATAGACCTAACGATTTTGATCGCAACATCATGAATACAGAAGCATGGCTAAAATCTTTTATGAATTTCGTCAGTCTACCTGTTTACCAGGTGTTAACCGCAGTAACACTGAATAACGGCTTGACGGAGGATTGATATGGATGAGTACACACCGAAACATTATGATATTGCCCAACTCAGATTCTTATGTGAGAATCTATGCGACGAAAGTATTGCAACGTTAGGTGATAGCAGTCACGGTTGGGTCAATGACCCTACATCTGCGATCAATCTCCAATTAAATGAACTTATTGAGCATATAGCTACATTTATTCTCACATTTAAAATAAAATACCCTAACGAAAGCGAGCTTTCTCAGCAGGTTGAAAAGTATTTAGACGACACCTACGTTTTGTTTAGCAACTATGGAATCAATGATGCTGAACTACGTCGCTGGCAGAAATCTAAAGCTGAACTATTCGGAATGTTCTCAGAAGCGGACATCTGTACGCCTGCTAAAACTTAAGCAATAATTTGTTTTATATTAATTAACCACCAGGCATTGTTTGCATAAAGGACATTATGAAAAAAATCGATTATTTGATGCGTTTACGTAAATGCACGACCATTGATACGCTTGAACGCGTTATTGAGAAAAACAAGTATGAACTCTCCAATGACGAACTGGAGATGTTCTATTCCGCTGCGGATCACCGTCTGGCAGAACTGACGATGAACAAGCTTTATGACAAAGTCCCCACCGCTGTATGGAAATACGTCCGTTAATTCTCAGCCACAAAGTTTACAAACGTTGATATAAAAACATTGTGCCGATACTTTTATCGGCCAATGTCTTCTTTCGTTCTTTTATGTATTAATAAAGCAAGAGTTGTAACAAAGTGTACACCCTGCGCGAGAAATAATTCGAATCGCATGTTTTTATAAACAATATTAACTTTTTATCCTGCATAACTTTTATCAATCACATTGATAGTTTCCGAAAATAACAAAAATTATTCTTTATATAGGATCATAGGATATAAACCGGTTCGGGTTTACATCGGCTAATGGTTTACATCATTGACAATTCGTCTGGAGCGGATTGGAACACGACTAGTTGCAGCACTAAGAAAGCCAGATCATGCATCATCACCCTTAAACATTTAACTAAGGATGTTTAGATAGCAATCTATTATGCAAGATGATATTGGGGTGGGAGATAAATGGGTGGAGGCCCTGCCAGCTACATCCCGGCACACACGTCTCCTGCTGCGGCTGCTTCCTTCCAGACCTGACCGAGTCCACAGGTTAATGTTGCGGGAGAACCGACAGGGCCTCCATTGACGACTCAATGACAAGATATTTGCTATCTCATTAGAGAGCGGAGGGCATTATCGGTGATGGGATAGTCAATTGCAAGCTAACACCTTCCAACCGTTGTTTTCTTGCCCAGACACCTATGTCACTATACATTTTTCTGCGCTAGAAATTTTCCGCACTACAGCAAACTCAGGAAGACAGGAACACCTTGATGACAGGAGAGAATGACAATTTTCGCCAACGTATATTCCAGATTGTAGCGGCTATTCCTTATGGCAGAGTTACAACGTATGGCGAAGTCGCGCTGCTGGCAGGTTCTCCGCGCGCTTCCAGACAAGTTGGCGGCGTGTTAAAGCGGTTACCGGATGGCAGCAAACTTCCCTGGCACCGGGCGATCAATCGTAAAGGTGAAATATCGCTTTTTGGCGACGACTATCAGCGCCAGAAATCCGCGCTGATAGCCGAAGGGGTTGTTTTTGACTGCTACGGCAGAATCGATCTGCAACGCTTCAGATGGCAGTACGCACCGTAGCGCAGTGCGTACTGCGGGCGGATTACCAGTTGGTTTGTACTGATGGCGCCGACATCTCTGGCGATGTCGTGACGGATGGCTGTAGCCCCACCGAAGGTTGGGATTGTTGTGTTGGGGCGAGCGTCGACTCGGACTGTTTGGTCGGTAATGGAACGGAAGCGACCGGAACCAGGATCAGATCGGCTTTACTCACGCCGTTGTAGATAACCGGCGACACATTCTCTGTCACCATGACGATTCTGTTATCTATCGCAATCGCCGCACTCAGCAGGATACGCGCGTTAGGCTGGATATCAGCCGGTTGATACGGCAAGGAAAACTGGAAAGGCGCCTGCTTGCCTACTGTGCGCATTACATGCTGGGCAATGACTTTTGAAGGCGCATCAGCGAGTGAGGCATCGGATACCGTCACCGTTAAAACCGCATTGGGCGGCAAAGCAATACGCTGACGAATATTCACCGTGCCGCTGACAGCCGGCATGGAAATGGCGGGATATTGAGACGATGCGCTGGTGACTGGCGCGCCGGTTTGTGGAGAAACGCCATAGTCGCCCCTTTCGGCGCACGCTGACAGCGCCATGGATAACGTGATGCAGCCTAAGGTATGCCATAATTTCATTCGGACAGTCTCCTCTTATTCTTGTCAGACTACTGGCATCAGAAAAAACCAGCGTTCATTAAAAGTATGGTTCACTTAACACATCAATTATGGTGCAAAATTCTGATATTTTCATAAAAGGTGATTTTAATAACTAAACCAAACGCATAAACCATCCATGTCATGGTAAATTATCTCATAATGCCTGATTTTATAAATCCTAACCATTTCAACCTGTTGAAAGGAAGAAACGCAGTAATTCCTGACATTCAGGCTGGATCATCAATAACTAATGAGGCCGAATAATATGAGCCAGGCACTACAAAATCTTCTCGACCTCCTGAATCTGGAGAAAATTGAGGAAAGATTATTCCGGGGACAAAGTGATGATTTAGGGCTGCGCCAGGTGTTTGGCGGTCAGGTCGTCGGTCAGGCGCTCTGTGCGGCGAAACAAACCGTGCCCATTGAGCGCGGCATCCACTCATTCCACAGTTATTTTCTCCTGCCTGGCGATAGCCAGAAACCTATAATCTATGATGTAGAGAATCTGCGGGATGGCAACAGCTTTAGCGCCCGTCGGGTGAACGCCATTCAAAATGGCAAACCGATTTTCTCCATGACCGCCTCATTCCAGAGTCCTGAACAGGGTTTTGAACATCAAAACGTGATGCCTGTCATCACTCCCCCGGAAAAACTTAAATCTGAGCAGGACATTGCAGAAAGCATGGCGCACTTATTACCACCCCAGTTTCGAGATAAATTTACCCGACCGCGGCCAATTGAGATGCGCCCGGTGAAATCTCATAATCCGCTAAAAGGGGAAGTCGAAGAACCAGTACGGCATGTGTGGTGCAAAGCCAATGGCCCGTTACCGGACGATACGCGAATCCACCAGTATCTGCTCGGTTACACGTCTGACTGCAATTTTCTGTTAACGGCCCTGCAACCTCACGGCGTAGGATTTCTCGAACCCGGAATGCAGGTTGCGACCATTGATCATTCTATGTGGTTCCATCGTCCTTTCCGTCTGGATGACTGGTTGTTGTATACCGTGGAAAGCACTTCGGCGTCGGGCGCAAGAGGTTTTGTGCGTGGACAGTTTTATACACGTGCAGGCGTACTGGTCGCATCCAGTGTTCAGGAAGGCGTAATCCGCCGTCACCCCCATTAAAAACTCGTTGGTGGCAGGACAAAAAACAGGGCGCGAGATCATTCTCGCGCCCTGTTCCATTTATATCAGCATGACTGATAAGCCAGACTGCATCACTTACTGGTTGTAAGCATTTTCGCCATGGCTGTTGACATCCAGACCTTCGCGCTCTTGTTCTTCCGGTACACGCAGACCAACAACCATATCTGCAACCTTGAACGCGATAAACGCGGCGACGCCAGACCACACGAACGTAACAATAACGCTGAACAGCTGTACCCAAACCTGGTGAACCATCGTGACGCCTTCAGCGTAGCCTGTACCACCCAGAGAAGCGGAGGTGAACACACCGGTCAGGATGCAGCCAACGACGCCGCACACACCGTGAACACCGAACACATCGCACGGGTCATCAACACGCAGCCATCTTTTCAGTACGGTACATCCCCATAGACCAGCAATACCACCCGCCAGACCGATGATCAACGCGCCACCGACGCCAACTGTACCCGCTGCCGGCGTAATGGCAACCAGACCGGCGATACAACCAGAACACGCACCCAGCAGAGAAGGCTTGCCACGCACCATCCACTCGCCAGCAACCCATGCAAGAATCGCCGCTGCGGTGGCAATTACCGTGTTCAGGAAAGCCAGCGCCGCAATACCGTTGGCCGCACCAGCAGAACCGGCGTTAAAGCCGAACCAGCCGATGTACAGGATCGCCGTACCAATAAAGACCATCGGCAGACTGTGCGGTTTAAACGCTTCTTTACCGAAACCAGCGCGTTTGCCCAACAGATAGGCGCCAACCAGACCGGCAACCGCGGCGTTGATATGCACAACAGTACCGCCCGCGAAGTCCAGCGCGCCATCAGCGGCCAGATAACCACCGCCCCAAACCATATGGGTCATCGGCAGATAGGAGAACGTCAGCCACAGTGCGACGAAAATCAACACGGCGGAGAAGCGGATACGTTCAGCAATCGCCCCCACAATCAGCGCAACCGTGATGCAGGCAAAAGACGCCTGATAAGCCACATGCACAAACTGATAGAAGGTTCCTGTTACCGATTCAACACCGATACCTTTGAGCATAAACGCGGAGAAATCGCCAAAGAACGCGTTGCCCTCGCTGAATGCCAGGCTATAGCCGTACACCACCCACAGGATACATACCATGGCAAAGGCGACGGTAACCTGAGTCATCATGGAAAGTACGTTCTTCGAACGGATCAGACCACCATAAAACAGTGCGATGCCAGGTATAGTCATAAAAAGTACCAGAGCGGTACAAATCATAATAAATGCATTATCTGCTTTATCGATCGTTGGAGCGGCTGCCATCGCCCAGGACGGGAGCAAAGTCGCTACACCAAGACCTAATGAGGAGACAAGTTTTTTCATTTTCATCCATCCCTATTTACGAATCTAAGTCAGGTGTTAAAGTGCGGCTTCGTCGGTTTCACCAGTACGAATACGAATAACCCTTTGTAATTCAGAAACAAAAATCTTGCCGTCGCCAATTTTTCCGGTATAAGCCGCTTTGCTGATCACATCAATGACTTCGTCCAGCTGATCATCAGCAATAGCGATATCGATTTTTACTTTTGGTAGAAAGTTAACGCTGTACTCCGCGCCACGATACAATTCAGCATGTCCTTTCTGGCGTCCAAATCCCTTCACCTCGGTGACGGTGAGCCCCTGGATGCCGACAGAAGACAATGCTTCACGCACATCCTCCAGCTTGAATGGTTTTATCACCACAGTAACCAGTTTCATTCATCTTCCCCCTAACCATTAAGTTCAGACTTACGCCCGCCACTATTTAGAATTACGTTTTTTTCGGATTACGATCATCTCGAATGATCTACACGCGATTATTAAAGCAAAGGATGTGCCATAAATGATTTATCTGATTCAGATCAATGAGAGAACACTGATAAGGTCTACTACAAGCTGAAAAAAACGCCAACTGGAGAAAAAAAGCCAAAAAAGCGGCGCAATGGAAGCACCAAAAAAGTGCATTGCGCCATTTTTTGGTGCATATAGGCAAAAAACAGAAGGGATATGCCTAGTGATGGTGCGAAGTCATGGGAAGGCAGTCGTTCTGCCCCACATGCTCAGGTGCATTGGCTGCTTATTAAGCCAGGAGCGATTGCTTATTCCCTTCCGCCGTCGCCAGCGCTTCGCCAACCAATTGCAACTGGTACATTTGATAATACCGTCCTTGCTGGCGCAGTAACTGTTGATGGGTTCCCTGCTCGACGGTTTGTCCGCGATGAAGCACCATGATGGTATCCGCATCGACAATGGTTGAGAGTCGATGTGCGATGACAATCAGCGTCGTTTGTTCACGAATGACCTTAAGCGCTTTCTGAATCGCCTGCTCCGTTCCTGAATCGATATTCGCTGTTGCTTCATCAAGGATCAAAATCCTGGGGGGTTGCACCAGCACACGGGCGATAGCCAGCAATTGCTTCTGCCCGGTGGACAGGTTATTCCCCTGCTCACCGATACGCGTATGCAATCCTTCTGGAAACGAGCGTACCAATTCAGACAGTTGCACGATATCCAGCACTCGCCAGACGTCGTCCTCGCTGATATCGCGTCCCAGCGTCACATTCATATACATCGACTCCGCCAGCACCACCGGATCCTGCTGCACCATAGCCACATTTTGCCGCAATACCTGATGTGACAACGTTTGCAGTGGGCGGCCATCCAGACGAATTTCTCCCTTACTGGGCGAATAATAGCCCATCAGCAAATTCGCCAGCGTACTTTTGCCGCTGCCCGTATGCCCTACCAGCGCGACAAATCCTCGTTCGGGGATCGTCAACGAAATATGCTGCAAGACGCGCGTCTGGTCCGCGTCATAAGAGAATGAAACGTTATCAATCTCGACGCTGCCGCCAGCCAGCGCACGCGTATCCTGACCGTAATCCTGTTTCACGCCATCCATCAGTTCGAATATACGTTCGCCCGCGACAACAGCCTGTTGCAGCATGGACTGTTGCGTGGTCAGTTCAATGAGCGGTTCATTCAGACGGCCAAGATAGTTAATGAATGCATACAGAACCCCGACGCCGACCGAACCCACGGAACTGAAACCGAATTGCAGCAGCAAACCGCACAACACCATGGCAGAAAACAGGCTGAGCAGCGGACGTAAAAGAAAACCATCCAGACGTAGCGTCTGCATGCGCGCCCGATAATGTTCACGGCTGGCAGCCCCCAGCCTTGCGCCAAAACGCGCCTGCTGGCTGAATTGCTGTATTACGCTCATACCGCTGATGACTTCGTTAAAGCCATCATTGATATCCGCCAGATAACTGCGCACCCGCCGCACAATCGGCGTACTGTATCGCTGATAAATCATCATAACGATGATGACCGCCGGGAAAATGGTCAACGCGACCAGCGCCATGCGCCAGTCCAGACTGAACATCGCCACCATCATGGCGCCGATAAGCGCCGCGCTGCGCAATACCGTCGAAACAACCATGACATACAGATCTTTCACGACTTCGGTATCGTTCGTGACACGCGAAATCAATTGGCCCACCGGTTGGGTGTCAAACGTGCTGAGCGGCTGACGTAACGCGGCATCCATCACGTCGGTTCGCAACTGCTGTACCACGCCCACGGCGATCCGGTTGAACAGCAGAGCCTGAAAATAGTGCAGGACGGCGGCCAAAATCTGCAACAGGATATACGCCATGGCGAGTCCGGCAGCTATCGCCAGCGGGAATTCGCCTTTAGCCACCAGATGGTCAATGAAATAACTGACCAATACCGGGCCGGAAACCTCTGCCGCCGCCGCGATCCAAAGCATCACCACGCCAAACGCCAGCGGCTTACGCCACGGAGAGCCATAAGCCAGCAGTCGTTTTAACGTCGGCCAAAGCTGTTTAGGGCTATTCATCCTTTGCTCCTTCCGCCTGCGGCGCGTCATCCAGCGCAGCCTCCAATTGTTGATAGCGATACATATCGCGATACCAACCCGCCTGCGTCACCAGATCACGATGATGACCGCGCTGAGCCACATGCCCTTGTTGCAGAACCAGAATTTCATTGGCGTCAGTCAGCGCCGACAGACGGTGCGCACTGATAATCAACGTGCGCTGTTCACCCCATTGCTTCAGATTCTGCAAAATCTGGTGCTCTGTCCGTCCGTCGACCGCTGACAGCGCATCATCCAGCACCAGAATCTCAGCTTCCAGCAACAGGGCGCGGGCAATGGCAATCCGCTGCTTCTGACCACCGGACAGCATCACGCCCCGCTCGCCCACTTCCGTGTTATATCCCTGGGGAAGCCGCAGAATATCTTCATGCACGCTGGCGAGCCGTGCCGCCTGTTCTATCTGCGACTGCGTCGCATCAGGTCGCCCTAACGCAATATTGCTCGCCACGGTATCGGAAAACAGAAAAGGCGTTTGTCCGACGACGGCAAAACGATGACGCCATTCATCCAGCCGGATAGCGGACAACGGCAGATTGTGATACTGGATATCGCCTGATTTGATATCAAAATGTCGAAGAATCAATGCCAGCACCGTGCTTTTCCCCGAACCGGTCGGGCCGCAGAGCCCAAGCATGCTGCCAGGCGCCAACGTAAAGCGGATATGGTCCAAAACAGGACGTGAGCTTTCAGGATAGTGAAATTCATCAATATTGACGCTCAGCGTTCCCCGACCATCAGGCAGGGAGGCAGAACCTTCCGCGACCACCTGTTCTTCCGACAAAAGCTGCCGAATACGGCTATAGGCGGCGCTTCCCCGCTCAACGATATTGAACATCCATGCCAACGCCAGCATCGGCCAAATCATCAGACCAAGATACATCACGAAGCTGGTCAACAACCCCAGCGTCAACGAACCGTTGATAACCATCCAACTGCCGCCACCGATAGCCAACAGGTGCGACAAGCCCACGGCGATATAAATGGTGGGATCAAAGCGCGCATCAACCCTTGCGACGCGCATATTTTTAGCGCCGGCATCCGCCGCAACATCGGCAAAACGCCGGGATTGATAGTCTTCCAGCCCGAATGATTTAATCATGCGAATACTGGTCAGGCTTTCCTGCGCTTGATCATTAAGAGACGAAAACGCCGCCTGAGCCGCTTTGAAACGCTGGTGCAACTGCGTGCCGTAATGTGTGATTACCAGCGCCATCACCGGCATGGGCAATAACGCCAGCAGTGTCAGTTGCCAGCTAATCTGGGTACACATTACAATCAGAACCGCACACCCCATCACCATGGAGTCCACCAGCGTGAGTACGCCCTCCCCCGCGGCAAAGACCACACGGTCGACATCATTGGTGGCGCGCGCCATCAAATCGCCCGTGCGATGACGAAGGTAAAAGGCAGGATGCTGGCGGCTCAACTGGTGGTAAAAGTCTTCCCGTAGTTCAACGGCCAACTGATAGGACGCACCGAATAGCAACACGCGCCAGACATAGCGCAGCAGATAAACCATGACAGCCGTCAGCAGCATCACGCCGATCCACTGCATCACCTCAGCCGTCGACATACCACGCTGAGTGACCCCGTCAACAATGACGCCGACCAGTTTTGGCGGCAGCAGTTGCAGGATGGCGATCACAATCAGCAACGCCACCGCCCCGACATAACGTCGCCATTCACGACGAAAATACCAGCCTAGTTGAGCAAACAGTCTCACGCAGTTTTAATTCCAATATCCAGAGGAGTCGTTACAAACTCAGAAAAACGATTATACCGAAAGCTTATGAATGATAATCAATCATAATGATAAAGGCAGTGCGGTAGTGTGCTTAATACGCTCCATGGCAAAACTGGATGTAACATCAACCAGGCCGGGAATACCATTCACCAAACGTTTATAGAAATCATCATAACTTTTCATATCAGCGACCTGAACCTGCATCAGATAATCATACTCTCCCGCCATGCGATAGAAAGACAAGACTTCGGGCATTTCTGATACCACACGGGTAAACGTTTGATACCATTCACTGTTATGCTGCTGTGTCTTCAACAGAACGAACGCGGTAAGCCCCAGGCCCAATAGTTCGTTATCCAACAAGGCGACGCGCGCCCGGATGTAGCCCTCTTCCTCCAGACGCTTCAACCGTTTCCAGCATGGCGTTGACGTAAGATTGACCGACTCCGCCAGCGACTGAAGCGACAGCGTGCAATCCTTTTGCAGCAAACTCAGCAAAGCACGATCTATTTTATCTAACATGAGCTTATTCCGTAGAAAAACTTTCTCTAATTTCACGATTCAGAAGATAAAAAAGCAATCTTTTTTTCTGGAAAACTCGTTAAGCTAATTCCATCGCCGCTTAAACGGGTTTACATCATGAACACTAGCTGGGTAAAACAGGCCATCAGCGCCATAGAAGCTGACTTCCAACGCTCCGCCGATACGCATCTCATCCGTCTGACATTACCGAATTACCCCGGTATCTATTTCTATTTAAAAGATGAAAGCACGCACCCCAGCGGCAGCCTGGAACACCGTCTGGCGCGTTCTTTATTTCTGTACGGCCTGTGCAATGGTTGGATCACCGAAGGCACGCCGATTATCGAGGCATCCTCCGGCAGCACCGCCGTCTCCGAAGCCTATTTCGCACGTCTGCTGGGATTACCCTTTATCGCCGTTATGCCGGCCTGCACAGCCAAACGGAAAATAGAGCAAATCACCTTTTATGGTGGCCGCTGTCACTTTGTCGAACAAGCGGGGCAGATCTATGCCGCCTCCGAGCAATTGGCCAAAGAACTGAACGGCCATTATATGGATCAGTTTACCTACGCAGAGCGAGCCACCGACTGGCGCGGTAACAATAACATCGCCGATAGCATCTACCGCCAGATGTCTCGCGAGCCCAATCCAGTGCCAGATTATATTGTCATGGGTGCAGGCACCGGCGGCACATCCGCAACATTGGGGCGTTATATCCGCTATCAAGGCTTTAATACACAACTGGTGGTCGTGGACCCGGAAAATTCGGTTTTCTACGACTGCTATCAACAACGTGATCGTTCGCTTACCGGCGCATGCGGCAGCCGAATCGAAGGGATCGGTCGTCCAAGGGCGGAACCGTCGTTCATTCCTGAGGTCATCGACAGCATGATCAAAGTCCCCGACGCCGCCAGCATCGCCACACTCTACTGGCTGGAAGGTATTCTGGGCCGCAAAGTCGGCGCATCCACAGGCACTAATGTCTGGGGAATGCTTCAACTGGCAACACAGATGGTCGCTCAAGGTAAACAAGGCGCGATTGTCACCCTGTTGTGCGATAGCGGCGAGCGCTATCTGGACACTTACTACAATAGCGCCTGGGTCGAAAAAAATATCGGTGATCTTAAGCCTTATCTCAATAGGCTTAATACCAAAGCGGAATACACCCTCGCCGTGGAACCGGCTAGGGCCTGAGCAGGTTCCCGCAGAAGACGCCGTCATCGCTGAATGGCGACGGTTTTTCAGGTAACATACCCGCTTTATCCTCATAGCCTCGTTACAGATTGAGGTTCACACTGCGTCAAGGTGAATGAAGAATGAAGCGCGCTGTTGTTGTTTTTAGCGGTGGACAAGATTCCACAACCTGCCTGATTCAGGCGCTGCAAAACTACGATGAAGTCCACTGTATAACTTTCAATTACGGGCAACGTCATCGGGCAGAAATTGATATCGCCAGAGAGCTTGCGCTGACTTTGGGCGTCGCCGCCCATAAAGTTCTCGATGTGGGTTTGCTCAATGAATTAGCCGCCAGCAGTCTGACGCGGGAAAATATTCCTGTTCCTGACTATGACGCCAATGCGCAAGGCGTACCCAGCACCTTTGTTCCCGGAAGAAACATCCTTTTCCTGACACTGGCATCCATTTACGCCTATCAGGTTGACGCGCAAGCCGTCATTACCGGTGTATGTGAAACCGATTTCTCCGGCTACCCCGACTGTCGGGATGAGTTCATCAAAGCATTGAATCAAGCCATTGTGCTTGGCATCGCGCGCGATATTCGCTTTGAAACGCCGCTGATGTGGCTCAATAAAGCAGAAACCTGGGCGCTGGCGGATTATTATCAACAGTTGGATACTGTCCGCTATCATACCCTGACGTGCTATAACGGCATTAAAGGCGACGGTTGCGGTCAATGCGCGGCCTGCCATTTACGCGCTAACGGGCTGAAACAATATCAGGACGAACCGGCTAAAATTATGTTGGCGTTAAAGCATAAGAGCGGTTTGAAATAATCAGGCTAAGTCAGAGGTTCAGGCAAGAACGTTGACCGTCTTGCCTGAATTTCCCTGATGTCAACAATAAGACGCAAACACCGTACAAACCAGAAGGCGCTCAGCCAGAGACTTCTGAATGATATCCCGCTTCCTCCTTTCCCTCGGCGATATCCCACATGACGAATAGCATTCATGTACTCGCGTCGCTCACCTTCAAGCTGCAGGGCCTTTTGCGTTAGGCCAGCCAAAGCTCGCAACCGAATCGCATTTCATCGCCCGGTTGCAAACAGCATCACAGTTTTAAGCGAGAGAGATTACGCTCCACCAGCGCGGCGCCAATCCCCGGCACTTCTTTTAATTGCTCGATCTGCGTGAAAGGACCATTTTGTTCGCGATAATTGACGATAGCTTCGGCTTTCTTAAGACCTATGCCGTTCATCACCTCAGCTAATTCGGTCGCCGTTCCCGTATTGATACTTACTTCATCCTCATCAACATTCGGCAGTTGCGCTTTCTCCGCTTTTTGCCCAGATAAAGCCGGTTTTACCACCGCCGCATTATCAGCCTTGGCAACGGCCTGAGCGAGTAGCGGTAACCCAGACAGACTCATTCCCATTATCAGACAAAACGCTTTTATTGCTGATTTCTTCATGCTGTTTCCTCCTTGTGTTTGACAGCACGGCTACCTTGCCGAAGCACGCGGTTTATCGCAAACAGCAGAATTTAAATGTGGAAAAGGCCGCGAAAGCGACCTTTTGTTGTTGCAACAGTTTGCAAATTTATGCGGAGCTTATTGCTATTCCTGCGCAGCGTTACCCATCTTGATTTTGGCTTCGCTACGCAAGCTGGTCAGCAAGGCATCAAACAGAGAACCCAGCGAACTTTGCTGTATCTGGCTGGCAAACTGCGCCTTCTGCTGATCGTTGAGCGCATGAGGCGTCACACCATCCAATGCGACGAGGACCACATTGCCCGCCTGATCCTGAGAAATACCATAAGACGGCTTATCGTTGACCGGATAAGGCAGTGCGAAGACAGACTCCGCCATCACGTCGCCTTGAGAAATAGAAGACATCGTTTTGGCCTCGCCAAAGATCAGATTTGCCGCTTTCAGCGCATCATCTTTACCCTGTTTCAGTTCGGCCAGAATTTTTTCCGCATCAACGCGGGCCTGCTGTTCCGCTTTCTGACGTTTAACCGTCTGCATCACCTGATCGCGAACCTGATCCAACGGACGCGTGGTTTCCGCTTTATGGTCAGTAATACGAATAACGAAAGCACGATCGCCATCCACATTGATCACATCGGAGTTACTGCCCGGAGCGCCGTTATCGCCCAGCAGCGCGCCATCAAAGAGCACCTGAGTCACCGGCTGGAAATTCAATACAGCAGGAACCTGCTCGCGAGTAAACCAATCCGTTTGCAGGGCCTTGACGCCAGCGGCTTCTTCGGCAGAAGCCAGAGACTCGTTGTCGTTGCTTGCCGCCTCGCTGACCTTCTGTTGCAGCGCGTAATACTCATCCAGCGCTTTTTCCTGCTTAACTTTAGCGGTAATCTCCGCTCGAACTTCACCCAGCGGTTTAATCTGTGACGGCTGAATATCATCCAGACGCACAATCAAATACCCCACGGAGGATTTTATCGCCGCAGACATCTGACCTTTTTCAGCCAGATTAGCCTGCCTGAGTTCATCTATCGTAGAGTTTTCGTCCATCCAGCCCAAATCGCCGCCGTTGCGACGTGAAATCACATCAGTCGATTTTTCTTTCGCCACGGTCGCAAAATCGGCGCCTTGCTTCAACTCATCCAGAACCACCTGTGCGTCGGTTTCGGTTTTCACCTGAATAACACTGAATTTCTTACGTGCTGGCTGCGTGTAGTCGGCTTTATTTTTTTCGTAAAAATCGGCGATATCACTGTCATTGACCGTGGTTTTATCCATGATCCCCGCCGCATCCAGCGTGATATAACTTACTTTAAACGCTTCAGGCGCAATAAAACGGCTCTTGTTCTGGTCGTAATAACTCTGAATTTCTTCATCAGCAACAGTCTGCCCTTTGGCGATGGCTTCAACATCGATCGTCGCCTGCCGCACCACGCGATCCTGAGCCGCCTGCTTCACCAGATTGTCGATTTCCTGAGGCAGCATGAACGAACTATTACCGAAACCACGAATCAGTTGCTGCGACATGAGTTGTTTACGCAACACTTGGGCATACATATCCGGCGTCAGCCCCAGACGACGGATCTGATCCAGATATTTTTCGTTATCGAAACGGTTATTGGTTTGAAACGCAGGGACTGCGAAAATCGCCTGCTTGATCTGTTCATCACTGATATTCAGCCCAAGTTTATTGGCATATTGGTCCAGCAATGCTTCGTCAATCAATTGAGCAAGAGCCTGCTTGCGCAAGTTCTGCATATAACCGTCATTGCTCGCCAGAATAGAGAAATTCTCGCCCAATGCTTCCTGCTGACGATTGCGCTCGTTCTGTACCGCTTGCTCCAACTGGGAACGGCTAATTTCCTGTCCATTAACCTTTGCCGCATAGTCCCCGGAACCACCAATAAGATAATCACCAACGCCGGTTAAAACGAATGATGCAATGATCAAAGCAAGAATAATTTTGAGCACGACGTTGTTAGCGGCCGCGCGTAAATTGTCCATCATAATGTGACAATACTCCGCTGTAGAATGGATAAAACTCCCTGCGCTGGCCGAGGCCATGCATCCTTGCGCCTTGCGATTGCCTTAGCCGGGAAACCAGACCAGGACACACTTAAGCTGTTGTCCGGCACTTGAATTGCCAGTAAAAAACATCAGGAATGCTTCTTAGCGTTGCGTTGGCAACGACCCGCAGGGTGTTGGCATGAATAGTCCCTTATAAATAAAAGGCACATCATAAAATGATGCGCCTCGTATCTTACCCTACCAATATCTCTGCGTCAGGTAATGTTTGGCGGTATGAAGTGATGTCTGCCAAACCTGTGACGCAATAATCAGTTAACGGCGTCTTTCAGCGTCTTACCGGCACGGAAACCCGGTACTTTCGCTGCGGGAATACTGATTTCTTTACCAGTTTGCGGGTTACGACCGGTACGAGCAGCGCGTTCACGCACTGAGAACGTACCAAAACCAACCAAAGCAACATCATCCCCGTCTTTCAGAGATTCGGTAACGGAACCAATAATTGCATCTAACACACGCCCTGCCGCCGCTTTGGAAATGTCAGCATCTGCGGCAATTTTGTCGATCAATTGTGACTTGTTCACTCTCTCATCCCCTCTGGCATTCTCTCATCGCGCTGAATATCCCAAGACGCGACACGTAGCTTTATATCAATCCTGTCAGACCTTAGCAAGTTACAGCTAAAACCAACAGTGCTCTAAGTTAGCGGTACAAAAAAAAGCTGGCAAGCATGATTTGACTTACCAACTCTGATTTTCTCAAGGGTTTATGCGATAGGTCACTATTTTGCCTTGGCCTTTGCTTTCGGGGTGGAAACCACCTGCATGCCATAAGGCGCATTCTGCAACGCTAATGCCAGAACTTCTTCGATACGCTTCACAGGATGAATATCCAGATCGGCAATCACGTTCTGCGGAATTTCTTCAAGATCACGTTTGTTATCATCCGGGATCAATACCGTTTTGATACCGCCGCGATGAGCAGCCAGCAGTTTCTCTTTCAGACCGCCGATGGGCAGCACCAAACCACGTAACGTGATTTCGCCGGTCATCGCTACGTCAGCCCGTACCGGGTTGCCGGTCAAACAGGATACCAGCGCGGTACACATTGCTATACCGGCACTTGGCCCGTCTTTTGGCGTCGCCCCTTCCGGCACGTGAACGTGAATATCGCGTTTTTCATAGAAATCCGCATTGATACCCAATTTCTCCGCTCTGGCGCGAACCACGGTGAGCGCGGCCTGGATAGACTCCTGCATCACTTCACCCAGCGAACCGGTGTAGGTCAGTTTGCCTTTACCCGGAACGCAGGCCGTTTCGATGGTAAGCAGATCGCCGCCCACTTCCGTCCAGGCCAATCCGGTCACCTGACCAACGCGGTTTTCATCGTCCGCCCGGCCATAATCAAAACGTTGCACACCGAGAAAATCTTTCAGATTATCGCCCGCTATCTGGATATGTTTAACTGATTTATCCATCAATAACGTTTTCACCGCCTTACGACACAGTTTGGAAATTTCACGCTCCAGACTACGCACTCCCGCTTCACGGGTATAGTAGCGGATAATACCGACAATCGCGCTGTCATCCACCGACAACTCGCCTTTTTTCAGCGCGTTGCGTTCAATCTGTTTGGGCAACAGATGCTGTTTGGCGATGTTCAGCTTTTCGTCTTCGGTATAGCCGGACAGACGAATCACTTCCATACGATCCAACAACGGCGCTGGAATGTTCATCGAGTTGGATGTCGCAACGAACATGACGTCCGACAGGTCGTAATCGACTTCCAGATAGTGATCGTTAAACGCCACATTCTGTTCTGGATCAAGCACTTCCAACAAAGCCGATGCCGGATCGCCACGCATGTCGGAAGACATTTTGTCGATCTCATCCAACAAGAACAGCGGATTTTTCACTCCGACTTTCGCCATTTTCTGGATCAGTTTGCCCGGCATGGAACCAATGTAAGTACGGCGGTGACCACGAATCTCGGCCTCATCGCGCACCCCGCCCAACGCCATACGCACATACTGACGTCCGGTGGCTTTGGCGATGGACTGTCCTAATGAGGTTTTACCTACCCCCGGCGGCCCGACCAGACACAGGATTGGCCCTTTGATCTTGCTGACGCGGCTTTGTACGGCCAGATATTCCAGAATGCGTTCCTTAACGCGCTCAAGGCCATAATGGTCGGTATCAAGCATTTCCTGCGCTTTGAGCAAATCTTTCTTCACTTTGCTGCGCGCATTCCACGGCACCTGCACCATCCAGTCGATGTAGCTGCGCACCACAGTCGCTTCTGCCGACATCGGCGACATCATTTTAAGCTTTTGCAGTTCCGCTTCGGTTTTTTCACGCGCTTCTTTCGGCATTTTCGCCGCTTCAATCTTGCGCTTTAACGCTTCATGTTCATCTGGCGCATCGTCCATCTCGCCAAGTTCTTTCTGAATCGCTTTCATTTGCTCATTCAGATAGTACTCGCGCTGACTTTTTTCCATCTGCTTCTTAACGCGGCCACGGATGCGTTTTTCGACCTGCAACAGATCGATTTCAGACTCCATCATCGCCATCAGATACTCAAGACGCTCCGTGATATCGGACATTTCGAGTACAGACTGCTTATCCGCCAATTTCAAAGGCATGTGCGCCGCGATGGTATCAGCCAGACGCGCGGCGTCATCAATGCTGTTTAGAGAGGTCAGGACTTCGGGCGGGATCTTTTTATTCAGTTTGATATATCCCTCAAACTGATTGATTGCCGTGCGCATCAGAACTTCCTGCTCACGCTCCTCAATCGCCGGGGAGTCCAGGTATTCCGCCTGAGCAGCAAAGTGCTCACCGCTGTCGGACAATGTCGTAATGCGCGCGCGCTGCAACCCTTCGACCAGCACTTTGACCGTGCCGTCCGGCAGTTTCAGCATTTGAAGAATCGAGGCTACCGTCCCTACCGAGAAAAGATCGTTAATACTTGGCTCATCCGTTGAGGCTTCTTTCTGTGCCACCAGCATGATCTTTTTATCATGATCCATTGCGGCTTCAAGGCACCGAATCGACTTCTCCCGACCAACAAACAACGGAATGACCATGTGCGGATAAACCACCACATCGCGCAGCGGCAATACGGGGATTTCTATGCGTTCGGAACGCTCAGGGTTCATAGAGCTCTCTCTTAGTTTCGTTTCCGCCAGGTTAAGGGAATCACGTGAAACACGATCTTCACGGGTTTCACCAAATAGGTATTCGAGTATATGGGGATAAATATCTTACATTCAACGACCAGAATACGCGTAAAAGCGAATGGGGGATAAAATCCCCCATTTTTATCTTTCAAAACGTCTGTTTTGGCTAATTATTCGCCGGACGCCTGCTGAGCTTCAGGCTTGCCGTAAATCAGAAGCGGTTCGGATTGGCCGTCAATCACTGATTCATCAATGACAACCTTATCAACGCTCTCCAGTGATGGCAGGTCGTACATGGTATCCAGCAAGGCCGCTTCGACAATCGAACGCAGACCGCGAGCGCCGGTTTTACGCGCCATGGCTTTCTTCGCGATTGCCGTCAGCGCTTCGTCACGGAACTCCAGTTCAACGCCTTCCAGGTTAAACAGCGCCTGATACTGTTTGGTCAGGGCGTTTTTCGGCTCACGCAGAATCTGAATCAGCTCTTCTTCGTTCAGTTCCCTGAGCGTGGCGACCACCGGCAAACGGCCAATAAACTCAGGAATCAAACCAAATTTGATCAAATCACCCGGTTCAACCTGGCCCAGCAGTTCCCCCTCGGTGGTTTTTTCCGCCGAACCTTTCACCGTGGCGCCAAAACCGATGCCGCGGCCAGTATCGGTACGCTGCTCAATCACCTTATCCAGACCGGCAAACGCCCCGCCGCAAATAAAGAGGATCTTGGAGGTATCGACCTGCAAGAACTCCTGCTGGGGATGTTTACGCCCGCCTTGCGGCGGAACGGCGGCGATCGTGCCTTCGATCAGTTTCAGCAAGGCTTGCTGCACACCTTCGCCCGACACGTCGCGTGTGATGGACGGATTGTCGGATTTGCGTGAAATCTTGTCGATTTCATCGATATAGACAATACCGCGTTGTGCTTTCTGCACATCGTAATCACATTTTTGCAGCAGTTTCTGGATGATGTTTTCAACGTCCTCACCCACATAACCGGCTTCAGTCAACGTTGTCGCATCGGCCATGGTAAATGGCACATCCAGGAAACGAGCCAGTGTTTCAGCCAGCAGGGTTTTACCGCTACCCGTCGGGCCAATCAGCAGGATGTTGCTTTTGCCCAGTTCAATGCCGTTGCTGCTGTCGCCGTTGCGTAACCGCTTGTAGTGGTTGTATACCGCAACGGACAGCACTTTCTTGGCCTGTTCCTGTCCGATGACGTAATCATCAAGATGACGGCGGATTTCATGTGGCGTCGGCAACGCGCTACGCTCACGATGCGGCGCAACTTCTTTAATTTCTTCGCGAATAATGTCGTTACACAAGTCAACACATTCATCGCAGATATACACTGACGGCCCGGCAATCAGCTTGCGTACTTCATGCTGGCTTTTGCCGCAGAAAGAGCAGTACAGCAACTTTCCTGAACCGTCTTTGCGCTTATCTGTCATCAGTAAACCTCTTTTTAGTCTTTTGCCCGCAGGCCAACCACAGCGATATCGCTACAGCGAACGCCGATATTTTATAGCCAATACGCGCAAAAAACATCGCATCACAGACTATCGGCCTTACACTGATTTTTGCCACTATAGACAATCAACATAGCAGAGTATTATTCACGATGCGTGAATACAGAGTCCACCAGACCATAGTCTACTGCTTCATTGGCAGAGAGGAAACGGTCACGCTCGGTGTCTCTCTCTATCACATCAATAGACTGACCTGTATGTTTCGCCAATAGTTCATTCATTCTGGCTTTTACTTTCAGTATTTCTTTGGCATGAATTTCAATATCCGTGGCCTGCCCCTGAAACCCGCCCAGCGGCTGATGGATCATCACCCGCGAATTCGGCAGGCAGATACGTTTGCCTTTTGCGCCGGCGGCCAGCAGGAACGATCCCATGGAACATGCTTGTCCCATACAAATAGTGCTGACATCAGGCTTGATGAACTGCATTGTGTCATAAATGGACATGCCCGCAGTAATGACGCCGCCTGGCGAGTTAATGTACAGGAAAATATCTTTTTCCGGGTTTTCGGCTTCAAGGAACAGCATCTGCGCCACTACCAGATTCGCCATATGATCTTCGACCTGACCGGTCAGAAAGATTATCCGTTCTTTCAGCAGGCGGGAATAAATATCGTAAGAACGCTCCCCACGTGAGGTTTGTTCAACCACCATCGGCACTAAAGCCATATGAGGTGCTTGTTTTTCTTGTTCGCCACTGTATGACATTCACGTCTCCTAGATAAAAGGCGTCCGGCGCCATTCCTGCCCGATTCTACTTGAGATAAAGGGTAATGACCATGCTCACGCACTGGCGTCACTCATCAGCATGGCGGCAGGATTAGGATTATACCGCTGCGCCATCATGCGCCCGCTGTTATTGCGATTATTTGGGGGTTAATGCATCGCTTTTCAAGCTTACACTACCCATTGTTTTATATTAAAGAGTTATCAGCAATAACCCAGCCGCCATTCTTTAATATAGTGCAAGTCAACTTATCCTGTTCAAAGAAAACAACTAATCCATGATGGAGTTCAAACAGAAAAAAAGCCCGCGCCATCAGGCTACGGGCTTTATAGCCGGAAAATAGACTCTTCCGGCGCTGGCAACAGCAGAGAGACGTAATGGACTTATGCGGTCGCGGTCTGATTCATCAGTTCGTTGAAGCTGACTGATTTTTCAACCACTTTCGCTTTGGCAAGCACGGTTTCCACCGCTTGCTCTTCCAGTGCGACATTACGCATGTTGTTCATCATTTCTTTGTTTTTGCTGTAGAACTCGATAACTTCCTGCGGATCTTCGTAAGCGGAAGCCATTTCTTCGATCAACGAGTTGACGCGCGCATCATCGGCTTTCAACTCATTGGCGCTGATCACTTCACCCAGCAGCAAACCAACAACGACGCGGCGTTTTGCCTGCTCTTCGAACAGTTCGCGCGGCAGTTCCAAGGCCTGTTTTTCGTTACCGCCAAAGCGCTGTGCCGCCTGACGACGCAGCACATCAATTTCGCTTTCAATCAGTGCGGCTGGAACGTCGATCTCATTCGCGTTAACCAGGCCGTCCAGAACCTGAGTCTTGATGCGGTTACGGATCGCGCCTTTCAGTTCACGCTCCATGTTTTTGCGCACTTCAGCACGCAGGCCTTCCTGAGAACCATCAGCCACACCGAAACGCTTGATGAAGTCTTCAGTCAGTTCCGGCAGTTCACGCTCTTCAACTTTCTTCAGCACGATAGCGAACTGAGCCGCCTTACCTTTCAGATTTTCAGCGTGATAATCTTCCGGGAAGTTAACGTCGATGGTGAATTCTTCACCAGCCTTATGGCCGACCACACCGTTTTCAAAGCCAGGGATCATGCGGTTCTGACCCATTGCCAGTACGAAATCGGTGGCCTTGCCGCCTTCGAACTCTTCACCGTCGATAGAACCGATGAAATCGATGGTGACGCGGTCTTCAGCGGCAGCGGCACGATCAGTTTCTTTCCAGGTTGCCTGTTGTTTACGCAGCGTTTCCAGCATGGTATCAACATCAGCTTCAGTCACTTCAACAACTGGTTTTTCAACTTCAATCGCATCCAGACCTTTCAGCTCCACTTCCGGGTACACTTCAAACTCAACGGAGTAAGTGAAGTCTTCCCCCTGTTTGTATTCGCCCGGAACATAGTTCGGCGCACCAACCGGGTTAATCTTTTCTTTGATGATGGCGTCAACGAAGTTACGTTGCATCAAATCGCCCAGCACATCCTGACGCACAGAGGCGCCACAACGCTGAGCAACAACCGTCATCGGCACTTTGCCTTTACGAAAGCCGTCAATACGTACTTTTTTGGCCACGTTGACCAGTTCGCTCTTAACCGCGCTCTCGATGCTGTCAGCAGCAACGGTAATCGTTACACGGCGCCCAAGGCCTTGAGTGGTTTCCACAGAAACTTGCATCTTGTTACCTCAAAAAATCACAGTGCTCGGTCAACCCCAAAACTATTCTCACCACAGCAAAGCCTGCTCCAAACATGCTCGACATGAGTGACAGTCGACACAAGTGAAAAAAGCCTCACAAAACCGGGACGTCGGTGTCTTACCAGACCCTGTTCCCTGTAGTCAGAAGCGTCCCGAATACATTCTGGAAAAATAGACGCGGCATTATAGCGGTATAGATAGGATGAGTCGAGGACGGCGGATTGACTATTACAGCAAGCTATTCGCACTTTTATCTATAACCCGTTCCGAAACAGACCGGAACGGGTTATACAGGCGCGCAATGACATGGTGCCCGCGCCGCCGCAAGGAGGAGATGAAGGCACTGCATTCTGCAAACCGCTCCATTCCTGCGCCGTGTAAGTATGCAGCGCCAGCGCGTGCACCGACCCAGCCAGTTCCGCCGCCAGGACGCGATAAATAGCCCGATGACGCCCTAACATCCGCTCCCCGACAAAACGATCGCTGACCATCACCACCTTGAAGTGGCTTTCCGATCCCGCCGTTACGTTATGACGATAGCTTTCATCAGTGACTTCCAGGTGCACAGGCTCAAACGCCACACGCAACTTTTCTTCTAACGTTTTATGCATCATACGGCTACCCTTTCGGCTTTGGAAAAGTTTAGTCTCAGCTAAACGCCCTCTGTCATTTACCGCGCTTCCGATTCCCTTCGATTTTAACTGTTTTCAAACCGTTATGCTTTAACACCGCAGGCAACAGATAATAAATAACAATGCCATGCCGTATCCCCGGCGGCACTGATGTGATAAAAAACCAGCTTGCCAACGCAATGGCGCGGAAAAGACAAATTTCAGAACAATTTACCGGTGCTCTGCTCTTTTCCCAGGCGGTGGCGATGATATGATATCAGTAATTTTTACCGGCTCACCACTCCAATCATCACTGAGAAAAGACGAATGTTAAAAAAATTATTTTTCCCTCTTCTTGCCGTCATCCTGCTTGCCGGATGCGCCGCCAAAAGCAACACCTTGAACATTACGCCTAACATCACGCTTCCTTCACAGGATCCGACCCTGATGGGCGTCACTATCAGTATTAACGGCGCGGATCAACGTGCTGATCAAGCGTTGGCCAAAGTGAACCGCGAAGGACAATTGATCACGCTAACCCCGTCACGCGATCTGCGTTTCCTGTTGCAGGAGGCGCTGGAAAAACAAATGACGGCGCGCGGCTATATGATTGGCGCCGGCGGTCCGGTTGCGCTACAAATCATCGTTAATCATCTGTATGCCGATGTCTCTGAAGGCAACCTGCGCTATAACATCACCACCAAAGCCGATATTTCTATCGTCTCTCAGGCGGCAAATGGCAACAAGCAGGTGAAAAACTATCGTGCGGCCTATAACGTTCAGGGCGCCTTCACAGCGACCAATGAAAAAATCACCAATGCGGTCAACACGGTGTTAGGCGATGTCATTAACGACATGGCGCAGGACACCAGCGTCAGTGACTTTATCAAGACTAACGCTCGTTAATTACTTTAATCCGCTTCCGTTGCGCACAGGCTTGCCTCGCAGCGCAAAGGAAAGGACTCTCCATGTTTAGTGGTGTCATCAATCTGTTCAGCCAACGTAATTCGCGTTTTCTGCTATTGCTTGGCTTCGCCTCCGGTTTACCGCTGGCGCTCACTTCCGGCACGCTGCAAGCCTGGATGACCGTGGAAAATGTGGATTTGAAGACCATCGGTTTTTTCTCCCTGGTCGGTCAAGCCTATGTATTCAAATTCCTCTGGTCGCCGGTGATGGATCGTTATACGCCGCCATTTCTGGGACGCCGACGCGGATGGCTGCTGCTGTGCCAACTGTTGCTTATAGTCGCCATTGTCTGTATGGGGTTGATGAATCCCGCCCGCGATCTGTGGTTGCTGGCGGCGCTGGCGGTCATGGTCGCCTTCTTTTCAGCCTCGCAGGACATTGTTTTCGACGCTTATAAAACGGACCTGCTGGCGCCGCAAGAACGCGGCGCCGGGGCCGCCACATCGGTGCTCGGCTATCGTCTGGCGATGCTGGTTTCCGGCGGTCTGGCGTTATGGATTGCCGACAGGTTGTTAGGCTGGCAGGCAACCTACTGGCTTATGGCCGGATTAATGCTGATGGGCGTGATCTCGACGCTGTTGGCGCCGGAACCGAATAATACCCAGCCGGCGCCGCGCTCCCTGGAACAGGCGATCGTCGCCCCGTTGCGCGACTTTTTCGCACGTAACAACGCCTGGCTCATTCTGCTGCTGATTGTGCTGTATAAACTCGGCGACGCCTTTGCCATCAGCCTGACCACCACGTTTCTGATCCGCGGCGCCGGTTTTAACGCCGGCGACGTCGGTTTGGTCAATAAAACGCTGGGGCTATTCGCCACTATTGTCGGCGCCTTATACGGCGGCTTGCTGATGCAGCGCCTGAAACTGTTCAGCGCCTTAATGCTGTTCGGCATCCTTCAGGCGGTATCCAACGCGGGATACTGGCTGCTGGCAATAACCGATAAGAACCTATTCACCATGGGCAGCGCCGTGTTTCTGGAAAATCTGTGCGGCGGGATGGGAACCGCCGCTTTTGTGGCATTATTGATGACGCTGTGCAATAAATCATTTTCCGCCACTCAATTCGCCCTGCTTTCCGCCCTTTCCGCCGTGGGACGCGTATATGTAGGCCCGATAGCGGGTTGGTTTGTCGAATCCTATGGTTGGGCGTGGTTCTATCTCTTCTCGATTATTGCCGCGCTGCCCGGCCTTTTCCTGCTGCTGATATGCCGCAATACGCTGGACTACACGCAGAAAACCGATAGTTTCCAGCTACGCAGCGCTTTTCCTTATTGCTACAAGGCGGCGCTGCGCGTGCTCGCTATCGGGTCAATCCTGCTGGGATTGTGGTTGATGCTGTTAATCACTAATGCATTGGGATGGACGTCGCAGGCGCGGATGGCGGAGTATTTACTGAGCGCCGGTGGCGGGCTGGCGCTGCTTGGCATTCTGTCAGGCAGTCTGTTGGACTATCTCGCGCTGCGATCCCCCTTCGCGGATAAGCGGTGAACGCAGGTTATGCAGATAAGTGGATAACAAGTCGAATCCGCACTTTTATCCACTTATTAAATTAAGTTTTTCTTCATAATCGGACGAAAAAAAATTTTTTACCCTGCGAAGAATATTTTTTTGCACTACTCTGCTTTATGGCGCATAAGCGTTTCACAGCGGAAAATACCAGCGAACAGAAAATAATCTCGCATACAGTGGTAATTTTTTATTATCCATCCATACTTTTTATCAGCGTGTCGGCTTAATCCTCTGTTTTTTATAATCATTTTTATTTTCATGTTACCGTTGTGATAATAAGGGCAAAAAACAGCAACAACAGGCTGACATACTCTTAATCATGTTTACAGTACAGTAACCTTCCCGTAAAATGCCCGCTCGCGTGAAATGACAATAGAGCCCTTGCTATTGAGGTCGCTAGATGAGACTCAGGAAATACAATAGAATTTTTGGGATGTTGTCTTTATTTGCCTCCGCTATTTTGCTCAGCGGTTGCGATATGGCACTGATGAACCCCAAAGGACAGGTCGGGTTAGAGCAACGATCGTTGATACTGACGGCCCTTGGGCTGATGTTGATCGTCGTCATCCCCGTCATCATTATGACGATTGCCTTTGCCTGGAAGTTCCGTGCTTCCAACGACAAGGCGAATTACACACCAAACTGGTCACACTCCAACAAGATAGAAGCGGTTGTCTGGACCGTGCCCATCATCATTATCGTTATCCTCGGCGTCATTACCTGGAAAACAACCCATGCGCTTGATCCTTACAAGCCGTTGGAATCCGACGTCAAGCCGATTAACGTCGAAGTCATTTCGCTCGACTGGAAATGGCTGTTTGTTTACCCGGATCTGGGCATCGCCAGCGTTAATGAACTCGCTTTCCCAGCCAACACGCCAGTGGCGTTCAAAATCACTTCTGACTCGGTAATGAACTCGTTCTTCATTCCTCGTCTTGGCGGACAGATTTACGCTATGGCCGGTATGCAGACCAAGTTACACCTGATTGCCAATGAGCCGGGAAAATATGACGGTATTTCCGGGGGGTATAGCGGAAGAGGCTTCTCCGGCATGAAATTTACCGCCATTGCTACGCCAAGCCAGCAGGAATTCGACCAGTGGGTTGCCAACATCCGTGCGTCTTCCAAGACACTTAACAGCATGGATGAATTCAACAAACTGGCTCAGCCGAGTGAATATCATCCCGTGGAATACTTCTCCAGTGTTCAACCGGATTTGTTCAGGAATATTATTATCAAATTCACAGGCAACGGCATGATCATGCAACATCATAGTGAAGGCATGAAGCAAGACCAAAACATGCAGCACAATGAGAGTATAAACATGAGCGAGCATAGCTCGCACCAAGGAGCCGAGGGATAATACGATGTTCGGAAAACTTACACTCGATGCGGTTCCGTATCATGAACCCATCATCATGGTCACCGTGGCGGCGATCATTGTCGGCGGCCTGGCGCTGCTGGCGGCAATAACCTATTTCGGCAAGTGGAAATGGTTATGGTCTGAATGGTTCACCTCCGTGGATCACAAGAAAATCGGCATCATGTATATCATCGTCGCGTTGGTGATGATGGTGCGTGGTTTTGCCGATGCCATCATGATGCGCGGTCAACAGGCGCTTGCCTCGGCCGGACAAGAAGGCTTCCTTAACGCCCACCACTACGATCAAATCTTTACCGCCCACGGCGTTATCATGATTTTCTTCGTAGCAACGCCGTTTGTGGTGGGTTTGATGAACCTGGCGGTGCCGTTGCAAATCGGCGCGCGCGACGTAGCCTTCCCGTTCCTGAACTCCCTGAGTTTCTGGCTGTTTGTGGCTGGCGTGGTTCTGATCAACGTCTCGCTGGGCGTGGGTGAGTTTGCTCAGACCGGCTGGGTGGCTTATCCGCCGCTTTCCGGTAAGGAGTACAGTCCCGGCGTCGGGGTCGATTACTGGATATGGAGCTTACAGATATCCGGTCTGGGCACCACGCTGACGGGGGTCAACTTCTTCTCCACGATTATGAAAATGCGCGCGCCTGGCATGACGCTGATGAAAATGCCGGTCTTTACCTGGACTGCATTGTGCACCAACGTGCTGATTATTGCCGCGTTCCCGATCCTGACGGTGACGATTGCGCTGTTGACGCTTGACCGTTACCTCGGCACCCATTTCTTTACCAATGATATGGGCGGCAACATGATGATGTACATCAACCTGATATGGGCCTGGGGTCACCCTGAGGTTTATATTCTGGTGTTGCCGGTATTTGGTATCTATTCGGAAGTGGTCGCCACCTTCTGTAAGAAACGGCTGTTTGGCTACACTTCCCTGGTGTGGGCGACGATCGCGATTACCGTTCTGTCGTTCGTGGTTTGGCTGCACCACTTCTTTACCATGGGCTCCGGGGCGAACGTAAACGCTTTCTTTGGGATCGCCACCATGATTATTTCAATCCCGACCGGGGTTAAAATTTTCAACTGGCTGTTCACCATGTATCAGGGGCGCATTCAGTTACATTCCACCATGCTGTGGACCATTGGTTTCATCATCACCTTCTCCATCGGTGGGATGACCGGCGTGTTGTTGGCGGTTCCCGGCGCTAACTTCGTGCTGCATAACAGCCTGTTCCTGATTGCTCACTTCCACAACGTGATCATCGGCGGCGTGGTGTTCGGATGCTTTGCCGGTATCACTTACTGGTTCCCGAAAGCGTTTGGCTTCACTCTGAACGAAACCTGGGGCAAGCGTGCGTTCTGGTTCTGGATCATCGGTTTCTTTGTGGCCTTTATGCCGCTGTACGCGCTGGGTTTCATGGGCATGACTCGTCGTCTGAGCCAACAAATCAACCCGGAATTCCATCCGTTGCTCTTGGTGGCCTCGATGGGCGCCGCGCTGATTGCCCTAGGGATTCTGTGCCAGGTCATTCAGTTCTATGTCAGTATCCGCGATCGTCATCAGAACCGCGAGCTGACGGGCGATCCTTGGGGTGGCCGTACACTGGAGTGGTCAACCTCCTCTCCGGCGCCATTCTATAACTTCGCCACCGTACCGCACGTTGATGATCGCGATGCCTTCTGGGATGCCAAAGAGAAAGGCGAAGCCTACAAGAAACCTGCTGGTTATGAAGAAATCCACATGCCGAAAAACACCGGCGCCGGTGTGATTATCTCCGCATTCAGTCTGGTGTTCGGTTTTGCCATGATCTGGCACATCTGGTGGATGGCGATCATCGGGTTTGCCGGCATGATTGTGACCTGGATTGTGCACAGCTTTAATCAGGATGTTGATTACTACGTCCCGGTTAAAGAAATTGAACAAATTGAGAATCAGAATTTTGATCAACTCAGCAAAGCAGGTCTGAAAAATGTCAACTGAAACTCTGACTAACCAAAACGCCCATGCCGAGCATGGGCACCATGACGCAGGCGACACCAAGGTATTCGGCTTCTGGATCTACCTGATGAGCGACTGCATCCTGTTTGCGTCTTTGTTCGCAACCTATGCGGTGTTGGTTAACGGAACGGCGGGCGGACCGGCAGGCAAGGACATTTTCGACCTGTCCTTTGTGCTGGTGGAAACGTTCTTCCTGCTGTTCAGCAGTATTACCTACGGCATGGCGATGATCGCCATGAACAAGGGCAACAAATCTCAGGTCAATACCTGGTTGGGTCTGACCTTCCTGTTCGGTCTGGCGTTCATCGCGATGGAAATCTATGAATTCCATCACCTGATCGCCGAAGGCTACGGCCCGGATCGCAGCGCTTTCCTGTCCGCCTTCTTTGCCTTGGTCGGTACGCACGGCATCCACGTTACCGCTGGTCTGATCTGGCTGGTCATCATGATGATTCTGGTAGCCAAACGTGGCCTGACCGCCGTTAACAGAACCCGTCTGATGTGTCTGAGCCTGTTCTGGCACTTCCTTGACGTGGTCTGGATTTGTGTCTTCACCGTTGTTTATCTGATGGGGGCGATGTAATGATTCCTTCAACAACCGATCATGCAGGCGCCAGCCACGGTAGCGTAAAATCCTATCTGATTGGCTTTGTTCTGTCCGTTATTCTGACCGTCATCCCTTTCGGCCTGGTAATGGCTGGTTCAGCTTCACCAGGCGTTATCCTGCTCACGGTTCTGGGATGCGCGGTTATTCAGATAGTGGTGCACCTGGTGTACTTCCTGCATCTGAATACCTCGTCGGAACAACAGTGGAATGTGGTAGCCCTGGCGTTTACCGTCCTGATTATCGCAATTGTCGTGGTGGGCTCCATCTGGATTATGATGAATGCGCACCAGAACATGATGCTCCAGTAACCGAGCCGTAAAAGATGATTAAGCAATACCTGCAAGTCACTAAACCAGGAATTATTTTCGGTAATCTAATTTCTGTAATCGGCGGATTTCTCCTTGCTGCCCAAGGCAGCATTGATTATCCCCTGTTTCTCGCCACCCTCGTTGGGGTATCGCTGGTTGTTGCGTCTGGTTGCGTGTTTAACAACGTCATTGACCGCGATATCGACAAAAAAATGGAGAGAACCAGAAATCGTGTTCTGGTTAAGGGACTTATTTCACTGAAGGTAACGCTGGTTTACGCTTCATTGTTGGGTATTGCAGGCTTCACGCTGCTGTACACCGCGGCCAACCCGCTGGCCATGTGGCTGGCGGTAATGGGATTTGTGGTTTATGTCGGTGTTTATAGTCTGTATATGAAGCGTCATTCTGTTTACGGCACGCTGATTGGCAGTCTGTCAGGCGCCGCGCCGCCGGTTATCGGTTATTGCGCCGTCAGTAACCAGTTCGATGCGGGCGCCCTGATCCTGTTGCTGATTTTCAGCCTGTGGCAAATGCCCCACTCCTACGCGATTGCCATTTTCCGCTTCAAGGATTATCAGGCCGCCAATATCCCGGTTTTACCGGTGGTGAAAGGGATTTCTGTGGCGAAAAATCATATTACGCTCTATATCCTGGCGTTTATGATTGCCACGTTGATGCTGTCTCTGGGCGGCTATGCGGGTTATAAATATCTTGTTGTCGCCGCCGCCGTCAGCGTATGGTGGCTGGGAATGGCATTGTCTGGCTATAAAAATGCCAATGATGATCGGATCTGGGCCAAAAAACTGTTTGTGTTTTCCATTGTCGCCATCACCTCGCTGAGTGTGATGATGTCCGTTGATTCCATCGCGCCAGCACAGGAAGCATTGCTGACCTATTTGCGCTAACAGACATTGCCTTTACGATCTTCATGCTGAAAACAGGCGGCCCACCGCCTGTTTTTTATTGCGGGCTATCCCTGCCCGCCCCCCTTCGGGCCGCCGCAAGCGGCGTTAAAAATCGCTCCCGGCGATTTTTTATTTCTGTGCACATTTTCCCGCCTTGCTATATCACCTAACTAAGCGATAGCCGATCATCTGCTGTCGGGAACTTATTTTACGCCGGGGCCACTCAGAGAAAATAAGCGTGGCCCTTTGCTACGTGTAAGGAAAACAACGGAGAGAATTAATGAAAGGCATTTCAACTTATCAAGACTCAGGACGCTTCGAAGAAATATCATTAGCCTCTTCAAGTTATGTTTCGACATTATATAACAATATACTTGATAAGCCTGACTTTAAAGCTGGCTTAACCGAGCATGCGCACCTATCGGCAAAATTTGAATCTGAAGCCAAATGCAGCATATTGGAAGGATTTGGCTATATAGCAAAACACGTCAATCCACATAAAACATGGAAAATATTGACTAATCTTACGACTTTTATGAAGGATGGTAATTTTTCCTTTAATCGTAATTGTATTTATTGCAGTAAAGCGGTTGATTTGAATATCTATGCGATGGTTAGCAATAATTACAATACATTCTATGTAGCAGATAAAGCAGAGTCGGGAAAACTGGACGAGGACATCGCTATGATGCAACAGCATGCCGTTACCTCGCAATCAGCTGTTTCCACATTACTTTTCTCCAATATTAAACAGGGAGAAAGGGCCATCATCGCCGTACCATTAAAAAACAGAAACTTTAGCCACTGTATGAATTTCGTACACCACAGCGGCGGCGGTATTGTCATCGATGGGCAACAGAATAAATTGTATAACTTTAATATCGAAGCAGATAAAAAAAAATTTGACTCACTCTATGGTGTCGAATCCAGTGTCATAAAAGCAGCGCGAATATATATAACGGGGAAAGCGCCAGAAATGAATAATCAAGCCTGGGAAATGGTTAAGTACCCTCATTCTCTGGAATCTGACTGGAAGAAATTGTAAAAGAAACGCCATCCAGTCGACCCGACCATCGCCAACCCGATGATGTTCTAACCAATATTCGTCGTCTTAATCGCCGCTGAATAAGTCGCAAATGGTTTGCGCCAGCCCCTGCAAGACTATAACCCGCCATTCTAATGCCGTTGGCCGGATAATGAAGCCAATAGACTCGCCAATTGAACGATGAAAGGGATATCGTTTACGGCGTGCCGAATAAAGAACTAGAATAGCGCCGACAGTTTTCCAGAGGTATGAATGAACGATAACAAGATGACGTCAGGCGAGTTGCGCGCCACATGGGGTTTGGGAACGGTATTTTCGCTACGCATGCTCGGCATGTTTATGGTGCTGCCGGTTCTGACCACCTATGGCATGGCGCTGCAAGGCGCCAGTGAAGCGCTTATCGGTATCGCGATCGGCATCTATGGTCTGATGCAGGCGGTGTTTCAGATCCCGTTCGGGCTGTTGTCGGATCGGGTGGGCAGAAAACCGTTAATCGTCGGGGGATTGCTGATTTTCGCGCTGGGCAGCATTATTGCCGCCCTCAGTGATTCAATCTGGGGGATTATTCTTGGTCGGGCTTTGCAGGGGTCGGGCGCGATTTCGGCGGCTGTCATGGCCTTGCTTTCCGATCTGACTCGCGAACAGAACCGCACCAAAGCCATGGCGTTTATAGGCGTCAGCTTTGGCGTCACCTTCGCCATCGCCATGGTTGTCGGCCCTATCGTCACCCATGCATTTGGCTTGCAGGCGCTTTTCTGGGGTATCGCGGTGCTGGCTCTGCTGGGGATCGTCATCACGCTCACCATGATCCCCGCAGCGCCGGCGCATATCCTCAATCGGGAATCGGCCATTGTTCAGGGCGGTTTTCATAAGGTGATGGCTAATAGCCGGTTGCTAAAACTGAACTTCGGCATTATGTGTTTGCATACCTTGCTGATGTCCAGTTTCGTTGCCCTGCCACGGGTGCTTGAACAAGCAGGCTTGCCCGCGCAGGATCACTGGAAAGTCTATCTGGTTACCATGCTGATCTCATTCGCCGGGGTCGTGCCGTTTATCATTTATGCCGAATTAAAACGGCGGATGAAGCAGGTTTTTGTCGGTTGCATCGTCGTCCTTATCGCGGCTGAATTGGTGTTATGGCAGGCGGGAAGCCATCTCTGGCAGATTATTTTTGGGGTGCAGTTGTTCTTTCTGGCCTTCAATGTGATGGAGGCTCTGCTGCCCTCACTCATCAGCAAAGAATCCCCTGCGGGCTATAAAGGTACGGCGATGGGCGTCTACTCGACCACGCAATTTCTTGGCGTTGCGCTAGGCGGCAGTCTGGGTGGAGGAATTTTCGAACTGTACGGGGCGTCTTGGGTATTTATCGCGGGTGCCGTGATTGCCGCCATCTGGCTACTGATCGGATTTACCATGCAGGAACCGCCCTACCTGAGCAGCCTCAGAATTACGCTTTCCGATCTGGCATTAAGAGATCGCGGACTTGAGCAGAAAATGCGTACTCAACCGGGCGTGGCCGAAGTGGTCATCGTACCTGATGAGTACAGCGCTTACGTCAAAATCGACAATAAAAAAACCAGCAGAAAACAACTGGAACAACTGGTCAACCCGTTATAAAAAATCGCCGGGAGCGATTTTTAACGTTGCAAAGCAACAGCCTTCAGTAAATCAAACAGGCCAGCTTACGCTGACCTCAAAATCAGTTAATCGCGAAAATTGGTGAACTGGAACGGCTGGCCAAGATCGGCGCCGCGTACCAACGCCATTGCGCCTTGCAAATCGTCACGAGATTTCCCCGTCACGCGGATCTGTTCACCCTGAATCTGCGCCTGCACTTTCAGCTTGCTGTCTTTAATCAGTTTCACAATCTTTTTCGCCAGCGAGCTTTCAATGCCCTGCTTCAGTTTCGCCTCAACGCTGTAGGTTTTCCCACTATGATCCATTTCTTCAGGCACTTCCAGCGATCCGCCTTCAATGCCGCGCTTCATCAGCTTCTCACGCAAGATATCGATCAATTGCTGCACCTGAAAATCCGACTCGCTGGCTGCCTTGATACTCTGTGATTTTTCATTCAGTTCAAAGCTGGCCGGAACATTTCGGAAATCCCAACGGGTGCTGAGCTCTCGTGTCGCATTTTCCACCGCATTGCGGACTTCCTGCATATCAATTTCCGAAACAATATCGAAAGATGGCATAATTGTTCTCCTGACAAGTTTGATCCGGCGAGCATAATAACCGCTCTGTTGTTACAAACAAAATGCATAAACAAAATGTATAAATAAAATGCGCACCGCGATCAGATTTATTGCGCTCAGATTTTACTCTGTTACCCTGATTTGCCCGTAGCCTCTGATATTGGAAAACGCACCGTGTGCGCATGACCGGCATGAGAACGACCGTTCCCGTATCAATTACAAAGGGAGAGTCCAATGAAAATAACCGTTCTTGGTTGCGGCGCCCTCGGTCAGTTATGGCTTGCCGCCCTGAATCAACAGGGACACGACGTTCAGGGGTGGCTGCGTATCCCGCAACCTTTTTGCTCCGTCAATGTGACCATGCTGAATGGTCATCACTGTAATCTGAACCTGACGGCGAACGATCCGGATCATCTGGCGCATAGCGAACTCTTGCTGGTAACGCTGAAAGCCTGGCAGGTTTCCAATGCCGTCGCCGCATTGCTGCCGCAACTCAATCCGCATTGCACCATTTTGCTGTTGCATAACGGTATGGGTACGCTTGAAGAATTGCCCGCGCACCAGCAACCGTTGATTGTCGGTATTACCACTCACGCGGCGCGGCGCGATGCCACCACGGTGGTGCATGTGGCCGCCGGCACCACCCATATCGGCTCAATGAAGAATGGCGAACAGCAAAGCCAGTTTGCCGAGATTCTGCACCAGGCATTACCTGACGTCGCCTGGCACAATAACATCACGGCGACGTGTTGGCTTAAACTGGCCGCGAACTGCGTCATCAATCCGTTGACCGCCATCTACCATTGCACCAATGGTGAATTACAGGCTTATTCAGCGCAGATCCAAACGCTTTGTCAGGAAATTGCCGATGTGATGGATCGCGAAGGATTCCATACATCGCGCGACAGTTTGCAAATCTATATTGGCCAAATTATTCAGAATACGGCAGCCAATACGTCATCAATGCTGCAAGACATTATCGGGCAGCGTCATACCGAAATTGACTACATTACCGGTTATCTATTGCGCCGAGCTCGCGTCCACGGCCTGACACTGCCCGAAAACAGCCGCCTCTTTGAACAAATCAAGCGTAAGGAAAATTAATATGAGCGCATCGGTGCTGGTATGTCTGGCTCCTGGTAGTGAAGAAATCGAAGCCGTCACGACTATCGACCTGCTGGTCAGAGCGGGAATTCAGGTCACGCTTGCCAGCGTTGCCAATGACGGTAACCTGGAAATCGCCTGTTCCCGCGGCGTGCGATTACTGGCGGATGCGCCATTGGTAAAAGTGGCGGATCGTCATTTTGACGCGCTGGTGTTACCCGGCGGGCTAAAAGGGGCCGAATGTTTTCGTGATAGTCCAATTTTGGTGGAGTGTATTCGTCAGGCCAATCAGGATGGAAAAATTGTGGCGGCGATGTGTGCGACGCCCGCGCTGGTGCTTGAATACCATCAGCTTTTCCCGATCGGCAATATGACCGGTTTCCCGGATTTAAAAGATAAGATCGCCGCCGAAAAATGGATGGAAAAACGGGTGGTTTACGATCCGCGGGTCAATCTCTTAACCACCCAAGGGCCGGGAACCAGCATGGATTTTGCCCTGAAACTGATCGACCTGTTGCTGGGCAAGGAAAAAGCGGCAGAAGTCGCCGCGCAACTGGTACTGCCGCCCGGTATTTACAACTATCGGGATTGATCGGCCGCCTTTCCGATCCATCCAGGCAATACCGAAGCGTACTTCTCCCTTTAACAAACCACGGCAGGGTTCGCCGCTTTCAACAGCCGATAAAGCGCCCGGGGATCAAGCGCCTTACAGATCCCCTTTGGTTTCTGCATCGCGGTGTCTTCCGCAGCCAACATAGCATTGACAATCGCTTCATGCGTGCTTTCCACCGCCGCCAGATAAATCTCGTCGAAGCACTCATCATTTACATAGTGGAAAGATTGATGGGCCGCTGAAAGCTGAGGCAGCGGCGCGGCATTCGCGGTGCTAAACGCCAGAAAGATATCCCCGGAGTTATTCCCGCCGGGGCTACCCGATTGCGAGATCCCCAGCCCGGCACGTCTGGCCAGACGCTGTAACTGATGCGGCATCATCGGCGCATCGGTCGCCAGTATCACAATGATCGAACCACGTTCTCGCGTCAGTGCCTCCGGCGGTTCGTCATCAATCATTTTACCCAGTGGAACACCAAACAGATTAAACCACGAGCGCTGGCCGTAATTCGCCTGCACTAAAGCGCCTAACATATATTTTTCATCCCCGATATAAAAACAGCGCGAAGCTGTTCCGGTTCCACCTTTAAATCCATAACAAATCATACCATTACCGCCGCCCACATTTCCTTCCGCCACCGGCCCGTCATGCGCGGAATTCAACGCGGCAAGAGCATCATCAACGGTCACATGCAATCCATTGATATCGTTGATAACGCCATCATAGGTTTCGGCAACGACCGGCATCGCCCAGATATGATGCTGCTCCCAGACATCATGGTAACGCTCAATCATCCAGCGCACGGCGGCCTGATGCACTGTGCCCGTGGAATGCGTATTGGTCAGACAAATGGGGCCGACAAAATAACCGCCATCCTTTATCCAGTGGGTGCCGGTCATTTCGCCATTACCATTGAGCGCATGATAGCCTGCCCAAACCGGCTGCGGCTCAGTTTGATGACCACGCGGTAAAATGGCGCTAACACCCGTTTTAATTTGTTTTCCAGTCTGGCTGGTACCATTTATGGTCTGGTAGCCAACCAACACCCCCGGCACATCGGTAATCGCATTATGGGTTCCCGTCTGGCCTGCGAATTTTAATCCCAACTGACGCGCTCTTGGTTTAGACATAACTATTTCCTTTAATCCTGTACACGCCGGCTTCTTATATAGAGCCCGACAGCCGCGATAAATAAAGAGCCAAGAATTAATAACGTCGCAATCACATTGATTTCCGGTTTTATTCCCCGCCTGATCATGCCGTATATCTGTACCGGCAGCGTAGTGGCGTCGACGCCGGAAATAAAATAAGTAATAACCAGATCATCCAGCGAAATAATAAAAGCCAGCAATGCGCCGCCAATCACACTGGGCAGAATCATTGGTAATGTAATTCGTCTGAACGTTATCCATCTCGTCGCGCCCAAATCCGCCGACGCCTCCTCCAACCGGGAGTCCATGCCCGCTAGCCGTGCGCTGACAATGAGAAAAACGTAACTGCACAAGAATGTACAATGGCCGATAATAATGGATATTTTCCCCAACGTAATCCCGACATTAACAAAAAATATCAATAATGCGATCCCCAGAACGATATCCGGCATCATCATCGGCATATATAACAGCAACCGATAAAAGCCTTGTAGTCTAAAGCGATATCGTGCCAGCGCCAAGGCGGTTGTCGTGCCGATGATCGTCGATATGATGGTGGTGCTTAGTGAAATAACCAGACTATTTTTCAGCGCCTGCAGTAATTGATTGGTCGAATCGATATATAACGCACTTTCATTTAATTTATTGTCAAAACCAAACAATGACAAATACCAGTCAAAACTGAATCCCTGCCAAATCATCATATTGATAGGGTTAGCGTTAAATGAATAGATCACAATCAATAAAATTGGACAATAAAGAAAAATAAAAAAGGCAAGACCATAAAGATCCAGCGACCACTTCATCCAGCGAGTAAAGATATGCTTTTTCATACGTTACCCTATTTAATCTGACTGACCTAATCAATACCAGAACGATGCTGAGTGAGGTAAAAATTGAGTATCAGTACGCATAACACCATTAACATTAACAACATTGATATGGCAGAGCCAAAAGGCCAGTTGCGGGCGGACAAGAATTGCTGCTCGATCAGACTGCCGACCATAATGACTTTGGCGCCGCCAAGTAATGAGGGAACAATAAAATTGCCTAATACCGGAATAAAAACCATCACCGAACCGGCAATAATACCGGGCAACGTTAATGGGAAAGTGATGCGCCAGAAGGTTTGCCAGTAATTGGCGCCCAGATCATAAGAGGCATAAATCAAACTCCGATCAATCTTTTCCACACTGGCATAAACCGGCAAAAACATAAAAGGAATATAGATATAAATCATACCGATTAATACGGCGGTCTCTGTATAAATAAGATTAAGCGGTTGCTCGGCAAACCCAATACGCTGTAAAAAATTATTAAGAAATCCGGTTGGCCGTAGAATAAGCACCCACGCATACAGCCGGACAACCAGGCTGGCGAAAAAAGGCAGTGTAATCAGAAATAACAAAAAATTACGCACCTTTACCGGCTTGCTGCTTACCCAGAAAGCGATGGGGTAACAGATAAGCAAAGAAATAACGACACTGGTTAACGCAATGCGTATTGAGGTAACAATGATCTCCAGATACAGAATATCGAACGCTTCAAATTGACCATCAGCCCAGCCTAATATCCGGCCATAATTATCGGAATAGAAATTCCATTCCACGCCGCCATACAGTCCAGGGGTTAGCAAACTAAACAGGATCATGATAGCCAGCGGTATTAAAAAGAATCCGCCCAGCAGTAGCGTGATCGGTGATAATAACCCGATCAATCTCACTTTATGCATGAAAGCCAGGTTAAACATTCGCATCCTCCTGACAAGGTAATAAATGACAGGAAGCGATGTCATACCAGAGCGTAATGGTATCGCCAGATTTGAATGCGTGCTCTGTCGTCAATGAACGATTACCAATTAATACCTTAAGCGATTCATTTTTTCCTGAATCAAAAATGACCTCAATGTCTTTTCCCATGAAGATGACTTGCCGAATAATACCGTCAATTCTGGCGTATTGAACATTATCGTCATTGGGTTTTTGCAAAAGAAAATGTTGCGGCCGCAACAATAACTGCCAGCGCGCGCCCCGTTTATAGACAACGCCGGCTTTCACCCTGGCGTTAAAAACATCGCCAGCCAGACTGGTTAATACCAAATGATCCGGCGCGATATCAGTAATACAGACATCGATCAGATTGCTTTCGCCAATAAAACCAGCCACAAAGCGATTTGCGGGTTGATCATAAATCGCCGTCGGATCGCCGTTTTGCTGAATTTTTCCGCCGTTCAGCACAATAATGCGATCTGACATGGTCAGGGCTTCTTCCTGATCATGGGTGACGAAAATAAAAGAGATTTTCAGTTCAGTTTGCAGTCGCTTAAGCTCAAGCTGCATATTTTGCCGCAGATGACGATCTAATGCCGACAGAGGTTCATCTAACAATAACAATGTCGGCCGGTTGACTATCGCCCTGGCCAGCGCCACTCGCTGCTGCTGACCGCCGGAGAGTTGCGAGGGCTTGCGCTTTTCCATACCCAGCATCCCCACCATCTCAAGCGTTTCGGCCACCCGGCGATTGCGCTCACTCCGCAGCACGCCCTGCACATCCAACCCGTAGCCCACATTATCGGCAATATTCAGATGCGGAAATAAAGCATAACTCTGAAATACGGTATTTACCGGCCGCCGGTGGGCGGGAATATCATTAGCCTTGTTTCCCAGTATTTGCAATTCACCACTGTCCAGCGACTCAAATCCACTGATAACTCTGAGCAACGTGGTTTTTCCACACCCGGACGGCCCCAGCAATGTGACAAATTCATTATCCCGCACTTGCAAATTAATGCCGTCCAGGGCTTTGACATTCCCCCCTTCCGGCGTCTGATAGTATTTGACGGCATTATCCAACGTAACAACCGAACGGAAGTTATGGCTATCATTCATAATTACTCCGGCGTGGGTAAGTAAAAAATAAAGAGCTACATTAATTCGCGCTGCGGAACCGGGTCCAGACACGATCGTACTGGCGCAAATAGGGACCCAGATCCTCAAATATTTGCAGCCGATCTCTGACTTCCGCCGACGGGTTGGCCGCCGGATTGTTTTTTAAACTTGCCGGTAATAAATCAATCGCTTTACGATTGGGTATGCCATTCATTTGCTGAGCCGTGTTCATTGCCGCAATTTCCGGTTTCAGAAAGAATTGCATGAATTTTTTAGCATTCTCTTTATTTGGCGCATTTTTTAGCACACACATATTTTCCTGATACATGGTGGCTCCCTCTTCGGGAATAACATAGGCGAGATTATCGGGATCCTGAGAGACGTACATCAGCGCGCCGACAAAATAATGCGCGGCAGCGACATCGCCGGACTGAACTAACGGAATACTTTCATAAGTGAAGGCTGATATCAGCGGCTTTTTCGCCGTCAGCCAGTCAGCCGCCAGTTTTAAATCATCGCTGCTGTGGGTATTGACCGATTTATTATTGACGATAAGCCCAACGCTAAGCGTTTCGCGCATATCATCAAGCATAATGACCTTTTTGCCGCGCTCCGCTTCGGCAAAAAAATCACGCCAGGACGTGATGGGTTTATCTACCTTGTTTTTATTATAGAAAATGCCGACGCTGCCCCAGGCATACGGCAGACAATATTCCCCTTTGGGGTCTGTTTTGGCGCGCAAAAACTGCGGATCAATATTGCTGAAGTCTGCGACCTGATTGATATCCGTTTTTTCCAGCAACTTGAGCGTTGCCATAACATCCTGCATATGAACCGAAGGAAAGACGATATCGTAACCACTGGCGCCCGCCTGAATCTTGGCCAGCATCTCTTCATTATTGCCATACGTATCCAGTTTCACCTTGATGCCGGTTTCCTGGGTAAACGCCGTCAATACCGCCGGATTAATATAATCTCCCCAGTTATACAGTCGTAACTCACCATCAGCGTATGCCGACAGACTGGTCAGCATGGCGGATGCCAGCACAGATAAACAGATACGCTTAGCGGTTTTTGCAACACGAATAGACATATTGACTCTCCGTCTGAGTGGCGACTGCCTTGAGATATCAGACAAATAAACCATCCCTGATAAGACAGACGCCGGATTGAACGGCTGATAGAAACATGATGTGTGACAGGCTTCATCTTTGCTACCAGCGAAATTTATGACATATTTATGTCTTCGCTCAACAGACTGCAATCTTTATGCCATTACAAAGCATTTAATGGTATTTATTTACCAAAATAATATCAAAAGGTATTTTGATGTCAGAAGATCAACCGGGTGGACGTATGATTACAGAAAGAATAGAAAGTCTGGATGGCAAGCTAACCCCGGCGGAACGCACCCTGTGGGCCTATATCCAGGCCAATCTGGAAGGGATTGCGTTTGAAAATGGTGCAACCCTTGCCCAAAAAAGTGGCGTTAGCCCCAATACCGTCAGCCGCTTTCTGCGACGCCTGGGCTATAAAGGATTACAGGGTCTGAAAGAAGATCTGCGTGATGACGTCCGGGTTCAGTCATTGCTGAACACCACATTGCTGTCACGGGTTGAACAGCAATCGGATGACTTGAGCATCCATCTCAATAAAGAGATCGATGCGCTGGTTAAATTCTGGGAACAGCTTTGCAGCCAGCATTGGCAGGAGATTGTCGATCGCGTCCGCCATGCGGAGAAAGTGTTTATCTGTGGTTTTCAGACCATTCGCGGGATGGCGGAGGATTTCTCCAATCGCTTGTCCCTTGTCCGCTCGGATGTTGAATTTCTGGATTTATACAGCGGCGTGCTGGGGCAATGGCTGGATAGCTATGAAAAGCGTTGCTGCGTCATTTTAATCGACATTGCGCCTTACGCCGAGGTCGGGGTCGCTTTTGCCAATGAATGTATAAAAGATAACGCCGATCTGGTGGTTTTTACCGATGAGTATGGCATTGCCAAATATATGAATACGCCCTACATCGTGACCATGACCACTAAAACCGGGTTGATTCTGGAATCAACCGGTGGTTTAGCCAGCGCCCTCAATGTGTTGCTGCATTGTGTCGCCTCTAAAAATAAAGTGCAACTTAAACAGCGACTTGAGGCGTATGAAAATCGGGTGAAATGTCTGAAGCTTTATCGCTCATAAAGCAGTCCCTGCCCTGATCCCAAGATCAGGACAGGGCGGTGCGCTTACGGGCGATACACTTTTACGTTAGTGAACCCTTGCTCACGCAGATAAAGCGCTTGTAAGCGGCTCATCACGCCGCGCTCGCAATAGAGCAGATAGGTTTTATTCTGATCCATAGAGCCGAACTGCGTGCTCAGCTTATAGAACGGCAGCGCCTTGACTTCTATCTCCGTCAGCGACAACGGCTTATCTTCCTGTTCATCCGGCGCACGGATATCCAGCAGCACATCTGTCGGCGCAAACGCCACCACGGTTTCCACTTCAACCACTTCCTGCCGGGTTTGCTCGGCAATTTCACGGATATCAATATTGCGGGCTTCGCTGACGACCCGCTCCAGGATCGCAAAATCAAAGTGGCTTTCTTCCTCTTCAATTTTCGACTTCACCGCTTTTACCGTCGGGCTTCTGGAGATCACGCCGCAATATTCCGGCATCGTTTTGGCGAAATCTTCCGTACCCAGTTCACGCGCTTGCTTGATGATGTGCTCTTTGTCATGGGAAATCAGCGGACGCAAAATCAGCGTATCGGACGCGTTATCAATCAGACGCAGATTAGTGAGCGTCTGGCTGGAAACCTGACCAAGCGCCTCTCCCGTCACCAGCGCCTGCACTCCATAGCGTTCCGCCATCTGCGACGCCGCACGCACCATCATACGTTTAAGCACCACGCCCATCTGACCATCGTCGACTTTCTCCAGGATCTCACCGACCACCGGTTCAAAATCAATGGCGATAAATCGCACCCGGTGCGAACTGCCATAACGATTCCACAAATAGTGCGCCACCTGTTTAACGCCAATTTCATGCGCCGCGCCGCCCAGATTAAAGAAGCAGTAATGCACGCGGCAGCCGCGGCGCATCAACATATAGCTGGATACGCTCGAATCAAAACCGCCCGAAATCAGCGACAGCACATCTTCCTGCGTCCCGATCGGGAAACCGCCGAGCCCCTCATGGCGGGCGTTAATCAGCAGCAGACGCTCCTGATCGATTTCCAGATGAACCGTTATCTGCGGCGACGTGAGGTTCACCCGCGCCGTTTCGATATGCTGATTTAGGCCGCCGCCGACATAGCGTTCTACGTCCTGAGAGCTAAAGTCATGCTTACCGCGGCGTTTTACCCGCACACAGAAGGTTTTTCCAACCAGTTGCTCGCGATACAGCGCCAGCGTCTGCTCAAAAATGTCGTGAACATCGGTATAGGTTCGCTCTTCAACATCAAGAATGTGATGGATGCCGGGGATCCGCGTCAATGCATTAAGGATGGCTTCACGCCGGCTTTCTTCTTTTGCCCGAACTTCGATATGATCCCAATGACGGACAATCGCCAGTGTTGCATCCTGGTGTTTTAAAATGTTGCGAATGTTACCGGTTAGAATTTTGATAAAACGCAACCGCACGGATTGGCTTTTGATGGTGATTTCCGGGAACAATTTAATGATAAACTTCATGGTGGCTGTCGTTACTTGGTCAGACAGCGGTAAATAAATTCACCGCTGAGCGCTAAAATCACGTTATCGGTAAAATCAGCATCACTAAGGAGGATTTTACCCATAGCATCCAGGGCGCGGAGTATATCATTATATGAAGCTATACTGTGCGCTTTCACCGTATAATCGTATGGTCATCCTTGGGTGATCAAACGCAAAATAATGCTATGCCGCGATCAAGGTCGCAGCGTATAAATCAGGACTCAAAACCTATGCCCAAAAAAACAGCGCTGCCGGTCAGCTTTGAAAACGCACTGAACGAACTGGAAAAAATCGTTACCCGGCTGGAATCGGGCGAGTTGCCGTTGGAAGAGGCGCTGAATGCGTTTGAGCATGGAATACAGTTGGCGCGTCAGGGTCAGCAGACATTACAGCAGGCGGAACAACGGGTACAGATCCTGCTGAGCGACGAACCGGATGCAACTTTGTCGCCGTTTAGCCCGGATAGTGAATCGCTATGACCGATTTCACAACGCAGTTGAATGCTCACTACCAGCGTACAAACCGTGTATTAAGCCACTATCTCGCCGCTCTTCCCTTTCAGAGTAGTCCACTGGTTAACGCCATGGGTTATGGTGCATTGTTGGGCGGCAAGCGGCTGCGGCCATTTCTGGTCTATAGCACAGGTGAACTGTTCGGCGTGTCTTTGGCAAGCCTGGATGCGCCAGCCGCGGCGGTGGAATGTATTCATGCCTATTCGTTAATCCATGATGACCTGCCGGCAATGGACGATGATGATTTGCGCCGCGGTCAGCCGACCTGCCACATTAAATTTGGCGAAGCCAGCGCTATTCTGGCCGGCGATGCGCTGCAAACGCTGGCCTTTTCTATTTTGGCCGATGTCCCCATGCCGCAGGTTGCCGATCGCGATCGGCTGGCGATGTTGTCCGAACTGGCGCAGGCCAGCGGCGTGGCCGGTATGTGTGGCGGACAGGCGCTGGATCTGGCCGCGGAAGGCCATCAGGTGGATTTAGCCGCGCTGGAGCAAATTCACCGTCACAAGACGGGCGCCTTGATCAGAGCGGCGGTAAGGCTGGGCGCGTTGGCGGCAGGCGAAACGGGCCGTGCCGCGTTGCCGTATCTTGATCGCTACGCCAATGCGATCGGTCTGGCCTTTCAGGTGCAGGACGATATATTGGATGTGGTGGGCGATACCGCCACGCTTGGCAAGCATCAGGGTGCCGATCAACAGTTGGGTAAAAGCACTTATCCCGGTTTATTGGGGCTGGAGAAGGCGCGTGAAAAAGCATGGGATCTCTATCAGGAATCACTGGACTCTTTGGATGATTTAGCGGCCTCCAGTCCGATACCATTGGACATCGCGCCATTACAGGCGTTGGCGAATTTCATCGTTGAGCGCGATAAATAATAAATTTCAACCTAATACCCGATAGCTTTCGATATGCGATCAGACAGCAGCAACAACCGCTATCGCAACATTTTGAAAAATAAAAGGTATAAAAACCTCTGAATGAGTCTCTAATGCGTTTTGATACAGCGAAATATCCTACTCTGGCGATAGTGGAAACACCTGACGAACTTCGTCTGTTGCCGAAAGAAAGTCTGCCGAAGCTATGTGATGAACTTCGTCAATATTTGCTGGACAGCGTCAGCCGTTCAAGCGGTCATTTTGCCTCAGGATTAGGGACGGTTGAGCTCACGGTCGCCTTGCATTACGTTTACAACACGCCTTTTGATCATCTGGTGTGGGATGTGGGACATCAGGCCTACCCGCACAAGATCCTGACCGGACGCCGCGATCGTATTTCCACCATCCGGCAGAAAGGCGGCCTGCATCCCTTCCCGTGGCGCGATGAAAGCGAATACGACGTATTAAGCGTCGGTCACTCATCCACCTCCATCAGCGCCGGATTAGGTATGGCCGTCGCCGCCGAGCGTGAGGGAAAAGGCCGCCGCACCGTCTGTGTTATTGGCGATGGCGCGATCACCGCGGGCATGGCTTTTGAAGCCATGAACCACGCCGGTGATATCCGTTCCGATCTGTTGGTGGTGCTGAACGACAATGAAATGTCGATTTCGGAAAACGTCGGAGCGCTGAACAATCACCTGGCGCAATTGCTGTCCGGCAAGCTTTACGCCAGCCTGCGCGAAGGCGGTAAAAAAGTGCTGTCCGGCCTGCCGCCGATCAAGGAACTGGTAAAACGCACCGAAGAGCACCTGAAAGGCATGGTGGTGCCGGGTACGCTGTTCGAAGAGCTTGGCTTTAATTATATCGGCCCGGTTGACGGTCACGATGTGCAGACACTGGCGCAGACCCTGAAAAATATGCGCGGCCTGAAAGGTCCGCAACTGCTGCATATCATGACTAAGAAAGGCAAAGGCTATGCGCCAGCCGAACAGGATCCGATTAGCTGGCATGCCGTGCCGAAGTTTGATCCTGCCAGCGGCACCTTGCCGAAAAGCAAAGACGGCGCGTTGCCGAAGTATTCGCAGATTTTCGGTCAATGGCTACAGGAAACCGCCGCCAAAGACAGCAAACTGATGGCCGTCACGCCGGCCATGCGTGAAGGCTCAGGCATGGTGCAATTCTCAAAAGACTATCCACAGCAATACTTTGATGTGGCGATTGCCGAACAGCACGCCGTTACTTTTGCCGCAGGTCTGACGGTGGGCGGCTATAATCCGGTTGTCGCCATTTACTCCACCTTCTTGCAGCGCGCCTACGATCAAGTCATCCATGATGTCGCCATTCAGAATTTACCGGTGATGTTCGCCATCGATCGCGGCGGTATCGTCGGTGCGGATGGACAAACCCATCAAGGCGCATTCGATCTCTCTTTTTTGCGCTGCATTCCAAACATGATCATCATGACGCCCAGCGACGAAAACGAATGCCGTCAGATGCTCCACACCGGCTATCACTATCAGAAAGGCCCAACGGCGGTGCGCTACCCGCGCGGCAGCGGTACGGGAGCGGAACTGACCCCGTTGGTTGAGTTGCCGATCGGCAAAGGCATCGTCCGGCGGCGGGGAGAAAATCTCGCCATCCTAAACTTCGGCACGCTGCTGCCCGAAGCGCACAAAGTGGCCGATAAACTGAACGCGACGCTGGTGGATATGCGTTTTGTCAAACCGCTGGATGAAGCGTTGATTCTGGAACTGGCCGCGACGCATCAATCGTTTATCACGCTGGAAGAAAACGCCATTATGGGCGGCGCTGGTAGCGGCGTTAACGAGTTCGTGATGGCGAAACGTCTTGCTATCCGCGTACTTAACCTTGGTCTGCCGGATACATTTATTCCACAGGGCAGTCAGGAAGAAATTCGTGCCGATCTCGGTCTGGATGCATCAGGCATTGAGTACCGCATCGCGGCATGGCAGGCATGAACACCGCCTCAATCGCGGAATAACGTTATCATCTCCGTTATTCCGCACCCTTCCCATTTTTATCATTCTGACGGAACCACAAACGCTGCCTTGCCACCCAGAATTAAAAAGGGGAGACAGCATGAGTAATATGCGTGGCTTTCATTTCGTCATAGCCAAATTAATGAAGCAGTACCAGATTAATGCAGCCAAGGCAGCGGAAAACGGACACGATGTCTATATCATTACGCTGGAAAATGGGATGCAGGTTTTTCTGTTGGGCAATCAGCCGGAATACCTGAATATCTTAAGCCCGGCATCAACATTCACAGAGGTAGAGACGATCCCTCATCATGTGCTGCTATCGCTGCTATCCATGAACATGTGGAACACTAAACATCCGGTTTTCAATATCAGCTTTGACATCCACAAGATGCAGATCATGCTTTCATGCCGGCAGGCACTGGCTGAGTTGGATCAGGCAGAGACTTATCAACTGGTGGGCACCTTTATCAACACAGCATTAAAGTTGAAAGAGTGGATAGACCAACAAATGGAAACCATCTCCGCCAAGAAATAGACCACGCGGCATACCGTATACAGGGATGAGCTTTAAATAGATTTTAACATATTTAAATTTAATAAGGAAAACATATGTTTAACGCTTCACACAACAGATATTTTCCCGGTGGCGTTACAGTAAATCCGCTGGAACTTTTCAATCAGGAACCCGTCGTCAAATTACATGAGGCCGTCAGCGCCCAGGAATTGGGCATCGGCGTTTATGAAGGCAAACACATACGCGTGAACTCATCCACCACGGAGCACCTGCAACTGGCGCAGGAAACTTTGCGTAAGACTAAAATGATGATGCCCTACGGCGCGGGGAATCAAAAAGTAGAGATGGTTTATACCAGAGGAGAAAGTTCGGCGCGAGTGATAATGCACAGAGCAACAACCAAAAAGAGCGCCGCCATCCCTAATGCATTAATGGCGGCTCGTTATCAGGCCGGTAACTGTAACGAAATGGCTGATGTAAGCTACACGTTGCTGGCGCAAAAGCGCATCAATGCGCCGGTGCTGTTGCTAGACGACAATGATTGGGATCATAAATACGTCCTTATCGGCGATCCGCGCGATCAAATCTGGGGAGAGAAAAACACCGTGGTCGTCGATCCCTGGGTCAGATATCCTTCGGCAACTACGCTGGATCAGAGCATCAAACGCAATCCTTCCTCCAACGTGCAATATCAAAGAGCGCCCAATGCGGCCCCCTTACCCAGCGCCCAGGAGTTGAACAGCATCAATCACATTACTACCGCGGAAATCAATCAATTTCTCGTGGCGGAAAAACTTCCGCCAATAGGCGTGAATCTTCTGCGGCATTTTTACCAAACTGTTCTTCAGAACATGAGCGACGAGAAAATCGTTGCTCAAGATCCGAGCACCCGCTACTCATCAGATAACGTCAACGCCAGAACGATGGATGATATCGCGCAGGCAACCGTGTCCAGGCAACGTGCGGCACAACAAGTCTGGGATACTTTATCTAACGACTGATAATAACCAATCTTTCGCGGCGTATGCCGATACCCCACGGGGACACCGTTGATTACAGCCAATAATATCCCATGCCATACAGGACTCCGGCGGCAATGACACCGGCGACAATATCATCAATCATGATCCCCATGCCGCCGTGGACATTACGGTCAAACCAGCGGATAGGCCACGGTTTCCAGATATCCAGACCACGAAACAACACAAAACCCGCCGCAACCCATTGCCACTCATTCACCGGCAACGCCATCAGTGTTATCCACATGCCGATAAACTCGTCCCAGACGATGCTGCCGTGATCGTGCACGCCCATATCTTTGGCCGTCTGATGACACAGATACACGCCGATACAGATGCTGAACATCACCAGCAGCGAGTAAAGCTCAAGTGGCAGAAATGATATCAGATACCACAATGGGATCGCCGCCAGCGAGCCCATTGTGCCAGGCATCCAGGGTGATAAACCGCTACCGAATCCGGTCGCCAACAGATGCCATGGATTAGCCAGATGCAGCCGTTGCCTGGCGGTGTCAGGCACTTTAGTTTTGCTCGCTAAAATGGTCATAACCCTTCCAGTTAAACTCAATTTCTTTCTCACCCTGGAAGAATCGTAATCCCTCAGATGAAGGCCCGATTTGCCCGATACACGTAAAGTCCGCGCCAGCGTGTCCGAGCGCGATATCCAAAGCGCCGCGATTAATCTCAGGTACGGTAAAGCACAGTTCGTAATCCTCACCACCGGATAAGGTCCAACGCAGCGCCTGATCCGCATCAATGCGCCGTTCATCCATACAACTGCGCAACCAGGGAGATTGAGGGAGTGTATCCACATTAATACGTGCGCCGCATTCACTGGCTTTCAGGATATGTTGCAAATCAGAAATCAAACCGTCGGAAACATCAATCGCCGAACTTGCCAGATCGCGCAGCGCCTGACCTTGCAGTATTCTTGGTTGCGGGCGTAGATGGCGTTGAAGCAACGCTTGCCGGGTTTCGCTATCGGCAATGTGTAATCGGTTCTGAAGGATCGCCAGTCCAGCGGCGCTGTCGCCCAATGAACCCGTCACATAAATCCAATCGCCGATTCGCGCGCCACGCCGGGTTAACGCTCGTCCCGCGGGAACCAGACCGTGAACCGTCAGCGTCAAACTTAACGGGCCGTGCGTCGTATCGCCGCCGATAAGTTGCATACCGTAATAGTCGAGTAACTCGAACAGGCTATCGCTATAGGCGCAAAGCCAGTCGCTTTTGTTTTCAGGCAGAGTGATGGCCAGAGACAGCCAGGCGGGATCGGCCCCCATCGCGGCCAGATCGCTAAGATTCACCGCCAATGATTTGTAACCCAAATCAGCGGGATTAATATCGGGAAGAAAATGAACACCGGATACCAGCGTATCGGTACTCACCGCCAGCCACTGCTTTTCAGCCACCGTCAGCAACGCGCAATCGTCACCGATACCTAACTCAACATCCCGACGTGAACTTCCGACCCGATTGAAATAGCGGGCAATAAGGTCAAACTCACCTTCAACCATAACCTTTCCAGCCAGCGTTTAATTCAAAAGACCAGGGCCGGATATCCGGCCCTGACTCACTTATTTCTTTATCTTTCTTACAGATGGCGCGGCCTTGTCGAGTACGCCATTGACAAACTTATGGCTATCCTCCGCACCAAACACCTTAGCCAGTTCGATGGCCTCGTTAATCGCCACCTTGTAGGGAACATCGTCGCGCTTACTGAGCTCAAACATCGCCAGACGCAGAATCGCTCTTTCCACCTGCCCCAGTTCATCAAGCTGACGTGACAGAAAAGGCTCCATCAACAGATCAAGCTTCTCAGCCTGAGTAGACACCCCTGCCAGCAACTCACGAAAATAGGTGATGTCGACATCTTTGACATCCTGCTCGCTCAGGAATTGGTGTTCAATATCGGCAATATCGTTCTGAGACAACTGCCAGGAATAAAGCACTTGAACCGCACATTCACGGGCGCGGCGACGAGCAGCAGGTTTCACGGACTTCCCCTTAACTTAATAATCAGGCTTACTTGATATATCCAAGTTGCAGGTGCGTTGGCTTTCCTGCAACTCGAATTATTCAGGATATCGCTTTTAATACATTAATCATTTCCAGCGCGGTCAGGGCAGCTTCTGCACCTTTATTACCCGCTTTCGTGCCAGCACGTTCAATCGCCTGCTCAATGTTTTCCGTCGTCAGCACCCCAAATGCAACGGGGATTTCACTGCTCATGGCAACCTGAGACAAACCGGAACTGCATTCGCCGGCAACAAATTCAAAATGGGCGGTTCCGCCACGGATAACCGTTCCCAGCGCAACCACCGCATCATAGCCGCCATTTGCCGAACTCTTGGTCAGTGCACGCACGGCTAAAGGCAACTCATAGGCGCCTGGCACCCAGACGACGGTAATATTGTCGTCTTTCACCTGACCAATACGCTTTAATGCATCGATCGCGCCTTCTAACAGGCTGTCATTAATGAAGTGGTTAAAACGCGCAATTGCAATCGCCACGCGGGCATCAGGAGTAGCAACAACACCTTCAATAACGTTCATAGCTTTCCTTTATCTGGTCTTATACCCCGCAGGGGGCGGATTCTATCATATTCTTCCGATTACGTATCCGGTTTTGTCTGGCGTCACGTTTTCGGCATCAACCGTAAACGCAGGTCCGGCCCGATCTGGCGGACATCATTGATGGTAAACGCCGGCGCCTGCGACAGTTCATTCAACCCCGGCAACACGCATAACGGACGAGCGCTATCGCCTAAAAGCTTCGGCGCGAGATATACGATAAGCTCGTCAACCACGCCCGCGTTGAGTAAGGCGCCCGCCAGCGTCGCCCCGGCCTCCACCCACACCGAGTTGATCTGCCGCTTACCGAGGATCATCATCAATGCGACCAAATCCACACCGCCTTGGTACGGCGGCAACCGTAGTTGTTCGACACCGTCAGGCCAACGCTGTTCATCCTGCTGAAGACGCGCCAGCCAGGTTTGGCCTAGCTGAGAAATAACCCGATGCTGTGGCGTTACACGCTGTTGGCTATCAACAATAATACGTACAGGCTGACGGACATGCGCTTGAGGGTAAATCCGCTGCGTCTGTGCGCCCAGTTCCGGCCAACGCACTGTTAATGAGGGATCGTCGGCCAGTATGGTTGCGCTGCTGCTGAGAATTGCGGCGCTTTCGGCACGAAAACGCTGCACGTCATGCCGCGCCTGCGCCGAGGTGATCCACTGGCTTTCGCCTGACGCCATTGCCGTTCGTCCATCCAGCGACGCCGCCATTTTCAAACGCACATAAGGCAGTCCGGTGCGCATCCGCTTCAGAAAACCAGGATTAATATTCTCCGCTTCAGACATCATCAGGCCATGATTCACCTCGAGACCGGCCTGTTGCAGACGATGCAAACCGCGTCCCGCCACCTGTGGGTTTGGGTCCTGCATCGCGGCGACAACGCGTGCAACTCCCGCAGCGATAAGCGCATCGGCGCAAGGCGGGGTTCTGCCATGATGACTACATGGCTCCAGCGTGACATACGCGGTCGCGCCACGAGCTCGCTCTCCCGCCATCCGCAGCGCATGCACTTCCGCATGAGGCTCTCCCGCGCGCAGGTGATAGCCTTCACCGACAATTTCGCCGTCACGCACAATCACACAGCCGACATTCGGATTAGGGGAAGTGGTAAAACGGCCAAGACGCGCCAGTTCAAGCGCCCTGGCCATGTATGGCTCATCGTGCGCCGGCATCGCTTTACATTGCGGAATTGCCATTCCCTGAACCTCTTGTTTTTGACGACCAATAAACCGTTACATCAGACTTAATCTTGTAAGCGGGCAATTTCTTCACCAAATTCACGAATATCCTCAAAGCTGCGATACACCGATGCAAACCGGATATAAGCCACCTTATCCAGTTTTTTAAGCGCATCCATAACCAGATTGCCCACCATTTTGGCGGTCACTTCACGCTCGCCCGTGGCACGTAAATGAGATTTGATGTGATTGATCGCCATCTCAACATCATCGGAACTGACAGGCCGCTTTTCCAGCGCTTTAAGCATGCCGCTTCGTAATTTATCCTCGTTGAAAGGCTCACGCACATCGTTGCTTTTTATGATGCGCGGCATGACCAACTCCGCGATTTCGAATGTGGTAAAACGCTCATTACACATCAGACATTGCCGACGTCGGCGCACCTGCGAGCCCTCACCCACCAGACGGGAATCAATAACTTTGGTATCAACAGCGGAACAAAATGGGCAATGCATGATGTTTTCTGACCAGAGATCCTTTACGTAGAGACAGTTTACCCTGAATTAAGCAAGTAACCAAAACTCCTGCGCGTTGTTGCGAGGGGACTCGCATGCTCAGGCAACAGCATGAAAAAAGCCGGTCGTCTATGACTTACCCGTAATCGCAGCTACACTGTCAGAAAAAGGAATCAAGGATTAGTATTAATAAAACATCCAAGGGGAACAGCAGAGATGAGAACCCGAACCCGATATCGTATGTTGGCGATTTTACCCGCTTTATTTATTCTGGCTGGCTGCACACAACAACGCCAGGCGCCGGCATTACAGAATCAGTTGAGTCAGTTAAATCAGCAGTTGCAAACACTTACTGACCAGTCCATCGCCCTGGAACAACAGAACTCACTGAATGTTCAATCGACTGTTGGCGTGTATCTGCTTCCTGCCGCGCAAAGTCATGCGATTTTGCAGAGCGGTATTGGCAAACTCAGCATCTCACTCAGTCATGTCGAATCCGAAGCCAACGGCACGCGTGCCTTGCTGCATATTCGCACCAGCGACGCGAGCGGTCTTCCGGCGTTCAGCGCGCAACTGGACTGGGGACAAATCGATCCCGTCAGCGGCAAGCCATTAACCCGTGATATACAGACGCAATCATTTATCGTAACGCCCACGCTGTTGCCGAAATCTGAAGCGGTGGTTGAACTACGTCTCAGCGGATTGTCACCGGAACAGTTAGGCTTTATTCGTTTACATCGTCTGGAAGAAGTATCGGCGCCGCCGCCCGTCGCGGCCATCGAAGCGCCGTGATCCGGTCAATTTCAGACGTGCAGACGTAAAAAACCCCGCGCGCAGCGGGGTTTAAATTGCATCTGATTGATTAAGGCAGAATCGAAGGCTGATCCGCGCCCTCTTTTTCGACTTTCTGTATCAGCAAGTGTTCGCGCTTCATACCCAGTTTCAACGCCAATGCCGATGCGACATAGATGGAAGACACCGTACCGATCGACACGCCGATCAGCATCGCCAGCGAGAAGCCTTCCAGCATCGCGCCGCCAAAGATATACAGCATCAACACCACCACCAGCGTGGTGGCGGAGGTCATGATGGTACGGCTCAGCGTCTGGGTCAGCGAGATATTCATGATTTCATAAGGCGTCCCGCGGCGGATCTTGCGGAAGTTCTCACGAATACGGTCCGACACCACGATGCTGTCGTTCAGCGAGTAGCCGATAACCGACATCAACGAGGCGACGATCGTCAGGTCAATCTCTATCTTGAAAAGCGACAATACCCCCAGCGTGATAATCACATCATGCGCGAGCGCAATCACCGCCCCTAGCGCCAGACGCCACTCAAAGCGAAAACCGACATAGATCAGGATACAGATCAGCGCGCTCAGCAGCGCCATGCCGCCTGCCTGCGCCAGATCGCTGCCCACGCTGGGACCAACAAACTCGATTCGTTTTACTGTCGCGTGTTGTTCCGTCCCGGCGTTGATCACGCTCAACACCCGGCTCCCCAACTCCTGACCGGATGTACCGACGCTTGGCGGCATACGCACCATGACGTCACGGCTGCTGCCGAAATTCTGGATCAGCGGATCGTTAAAACCGGCTTTTTCCAGCGAATCACGGATCTGATCCAGATCGGCGGGTTTTTCGAGGTTGATCTCAATCACCGTACCGCCGGTGAAGTCCAACCCCCAGTTAAAACCACGTACGCCCATGACGATCAGCGAGAGGATCAGCAACGAACCTGAAATCAGGAACGCCACATTGTCCCAACGCATAAAGTCATACACCTTGCGGCCGTAGTTGAGTTGTTCAACAGTATAGTCCTGTGCCACAACGCACTCCTCAGATTGACAGCTTGTTAATGCGTTTGCCGCCGTAAAGCAGGTTAACGATGGCACGAGTACCGACGATCGCCGTAAACATCGAGGTCGCCACCCCGATTGCCGTGGTGATGGCAAAACCTTTGATTGAACCCGTCCCCACAGCATAAAGGATCACGGCCGTAATCAAGGTCGTCAGGTTGGCATCCACGATACTGGAGAATGCGCCTTTGTAACCTTCGTGAATCGCTTGCTGGACTGAACGTCCGTTTTTCAGTTCTTCTTTAATACGCTCGTTTATCAATACGTTCGCATCAACAGCCACCGCCAGCGTCAATACAATACCGGCAATACCCGGCATGGTTAACGTTGCCCCCGGCAACAAGGACATGATGCCGACGATCATCACCAGATTCGCCACCAGCGCGGTTGTCGCAATCACGCCGAATTTACGGTAGTACACCACCATAAAGACGATGGATGCGATCAAGCCCCACAAACAGGCTTCCAGACCCTGAGTGATATTCTGCATCCCCAGCGTCGGCCCGATGGTCCGCTCCTCCACAATCTGGATGGGCGCAATCAATGCGCCGGCGCGCAATAACAGGGAAAGCTGGCGGGCTTCATTCGGATTGTCGATGCCGGTGATACGGAAGCTGTTCCCCAGACGCGACTGGATCGTCGCCACGTTGATCACTTCTTCCTGTTTCTCCAGAATCGCCCGTCCGGCGGCGTCTTTCTTGCCGCTGTCTTTGTATTCGACAAACAGCGTCGCCATCAGTTTGCCGATGCTGTCTTTGGTGAAGTTGGACATGGTGTTGCCGCCGGCGCTGTCCAGCGAAATATTCACCTGCGGACGGTTGTATTCATCCGTGCTCGACGTTGAATCCGTGATGTGATCGCCCGTCAGAATCACACGCTTGAACAGCACGACCGGCGAACCGTCACGCATGTTTTTCACTTCGGAATCGCCCGGCACACGGCCATTGGCCGCCGCGGTCGCATCGGCATCGCTGTTCACCAGCCGGAATTCCAGCGTCGCCGTCGCGCCCAAAATTTCTTTGGCCCGCGCGGTGTCCTGGATGCCCGGCAATTCAACCACAATGCGATCCGCGCCCTGACGTTGCACCAGCGGTTCGGCGACCCCCAGTTGGTTCACCCGGTTACGCAGGATATTGATGTTCTGCTGAACGGCATATTCACGCGCTTCACGCAGACGTTCATCGCTCATTACCGCCCGCAGCAGATTGCCGCTGCCGCCGCTGATGACCAAATCACGGTGGCGGGGCGTCAGATAGCTGACGCCTTCATCACGCGTCTGCCCATCGCGGAAACGGATTTCGACGCCATAGTTGTCGGTTTTACGCACTGCGGCGTAAGGAATATTTTTCTCACGCAGATCGCTGCGTAAAGAATCCATCGCCTGCTCTTGCAGTTTACCCAGCGCCGTATCCATATCCACTTCCATCAGGAAGTGAACGCCGCCGCGCAGATCAAGGCCGAGCTTCATCGGCTCCGCGCCCAGAACACGCAGCCAGGTCGGGGTAGCCGGCGCCAGGTTGAGCGCCACCACAAATTTGTCGCCCAATTCGCTCAGGAGGGCTTCGCGCGCACGGATCTGTACGTCCGGATTAGAGAAGCGAGCCAGAATCGCACCATTTTCCAATGCAATTGACTTACTGGTGATATTTTGTTCTTTTAGGACATTCTGGACTTGGATCAGCGTCGTTTCGCTGGCGGCGGTTCCCCGCGCGCCAGTAACTTGTACCGCCGGATCCTCACCATAGAGGTTAGGAAGCGCATAAAGCAGACCGATGACCAAAGCCACGATCAGCGTCAGGTACTTCCACAAAGGATAACGGTTTAACACGGCAGTTCCCTTCGGGAAAATCAAAAATTACAGAGCCTTGATAGTGCCCTTCGGCAGCACGGCAGCCACGAAATCACGTTTGATGACCACTTCATTGGTTTCGTTCAGCGCAATGGCGATGTAGCCCGTCTCGGAAACTTTGGTCACACGGCCTACCAGACCGCCGGTGGTCAGGACTTCATCGCCCTTGCTGATGGAATCCATTAACTTTTTATGTTCCTTGGCGCGCTTTTGCTGAGGACGCAGGATCATAAAGTAGAAAATCAGACCGAAAACGGCCAGCATAATAACCAGAGAGTACGGGCTTCCCTGAGCCGGAGCGCCAGTTGCTGCCACAGCATCGGAGATAAAAAGACTCATTTATATTTCCTCTTTTTTGTCAAAAAGATAAGTTATCAAGACGACGAAATTGAATAATACAGGATCCACATTAAAGCCAGCCGTTAATTGCTCTGCGCAACGTCTTTTTCAGCAAGCGGCGGAATGGGTTTTCCTATCCGTTGGTAAAACTCCACCACAAAGTGCTCTAATTTACCCTCTTCAATGGCCTGACGTAAACCCGCCATCAAACGTTGATAATAACGCAAATTATGAATGGTATTGAGCCGTGCGCCGAGTATTTCGTTGCAACGGTCAAGATGATGCAAGTAAGCGCAGCTATAACTGCGACACGTATAACAATCACAATGTTCATCAAGCGGGCTGACATCATCCTTATGCCTGGCATTACGGATTTTCACCACGCCGTCAGTCACAAACAGATGACCGTTACGCGCATTACGCGTCGGCATAACACAGTCGAACATATCAATGCCGCGCCGGACACCTTCCACCAAATCTTCCGGCTTGCCGACGCCCATCAGATAACGCGGCTTATCTTCCGGTATCTGCGGGCAGACATGTTCCAGAATGCGATGCATGTCCGCTTTCGGTTCGCCGACCGCCAAACCGCCCACAGCGTACCCATCAAAACCAATGTCTACCAGCCCTTTTACCGATACATCTCGTAAATCTTCGTAAACACCACCCTGAATAATGCCGAACAGCGCATTGTGATTATTCAATGCGTTGAAACGCTGACGACTGCGCCTAGCCCAACGCAATGACATTTCCATCGAGCGCTTGGCGTAATCCCAGTCGGCGGGGTAAGGCGTGCACTCATCAAAAATCATGACGATGTCGGAACCGAGATCATACTGAATCTCCATTGATTTTTCCGGGCTGAGAAAAATTGCATCGCCATTGATGGGGTTGCGGAAGTGAACGCCCTCTTCCGTAATTTTGCGGATATCGCCCAGGCTGAAAACCTGGAAACCGCCGGAATCGGTGAGGATCGGGCCATGCCACTGCATGAAATCATGCAAATCGCCGTGCAGCTTCATAATTTCCTGACCAGGACGCAACCACAGGTGGAAGGTATTGCCGAGCAGGATCTGCGCGCCGGTGTCTTTTACCTCTTCCGGCGTCATGCCTTTGACCGTACCGTAAGTCCCCACCGGCATAAAAGCCGGGGTTTCCACCACGCCACGTTCAAAAGTCAATTTGCCGCGCCGGGCGCGGCCATCTGTTGTTTGTAACTGGAACTTCACTTAGCCTCCGGCATCAGAAAAACAGTCTGATGGATAGCAAAAAGAGGCGCATTCTAACAACCATCAAACCCGCACCACAAGCCAGCCATCGCGCCTATTTAACTTTCACTTGTGTAAATTTTTATAGATTTATACCGACAGGGTGCGCCTTCTGTCTAATTAGAGAACAACCATCAGTGCAAGGACGCGCCGTCTCCCTGACCTAAGATAACAATAAGCAAATAAGATTATAATTGACAATAAAGCTTATTTGCTTATTGTGTATAAGTATTACCAAGCAAGGTATGGTTCTGTAAAAACTGAGGGATTATGGTTCTGGTTAGTTGGTCAAAACGGGCATTAAAACAACTCGGCGCGATTGACACCAGATACCGGAAACGCATCAAGGATAAAGCAGGCGAATTAACCCGCTTTCCTGATGTGAAACTGGATCTGAAAAAGCTCGAATTATCCGGCAAACAGTATAGATTAAGGGTTGGCGATTACCGTATCCTCTTTGAGTTAATCGACGGCACACCGCAAATTTGCGAGATACTTGAAGTCAAGCGCAGAACGTCAACAACATACTGAAGCGGGGAAACCAACCCAATTCCTAAATTGAAAGATATTTCGCCAACCGAAATTAAATGTTGGAGCGACAATGAGCATACAAGTTATACACGACAAAAATGGCAACCCTGAGTACGCCGTGGTTCCATACGAACTGTATCAACGCCTGATTGCCAATTCAGATGATGGCGCGCTTTATGAGAGTGTTCCTTATGTGTCTGACGATGATGATGACGTTACCATTCCTCACAATGTGGTCAGTATCCATATCGATCAGGATGTGAGCATACAGGCAGCATGGAGAATTTTACGAGGAATGTCGCAACAGGAAGTGGCTAAAGCTCTCGGCATTACCCAGGCCGCCGTTTCTCAACTGGAGTCACCTGATTCAAAACCACAGAAACGCACCAGAAAAAAACTGGCTGAACTGTACGATTGCAAACCAGAACAATTAATTCTGTGATCAGCAGCCCGGTCCCGTCCGGGTTATACGTTCCCTTTTCTCGCGCTACGCTCCCGATCGCCTCTGCAATAACCGCGTACATAGTGCCGGAGTTCGTTACGCCATCAATTTCAATTTAGCGGCGAAGGCAGGTAATTCAGGAATCGACCTGTTCCTGTTCAGCCTGCGGATTTCGCGTGATGAACATCGCGTCTCCATAGCTGAAAAAACGATATTGCTCAGCCACCGCTTGCCGGTAGGCGGACATCGTATGTTGATATCCGGCGAACGCCGCGACCAGCATAATCAATGTCGATTCAGGCAGATGGAAATTGGTGATGAGTGCGTCGATCACCTGATAGCGGTAGCCGGGATAGATAAAGATACGGGTATCGCCAAAAAACGGGGCGAGCAGCGCGTCCTGACTGGCCTGGGCCGCGCTCTCCAGCGAGCGGACCGAGGTGGTTCCCACCGCGATGACCCGATTGCCGCGGGCTTTACACGCCAGCACCGCATCGACGACATCCTGCGGTACTTCGGCATATTCAGCGTGCATCACATGATCCTCGATCGTCTCAACGCGCACCGGCTGAAAAGTTCCCGCGCCAACGTGCAGCGTCACGAAGGCCATCTGCACGCCTTTTTCCCGTAAAGCCGCCAGCATCGGTTCATCGAAATGCAACCCCGCGGTGGGCGCCGCCACCGCGCCCGGACGCTGACTGTAGACCGTCTGATAGAGTTCGCGGTCAGACTCCTCGTCTGGCCGATCAATATAAGGCGGCAACGGGATATGGCCGATATCATTGAGGATCGCCAATACGTCGCGGGCATCATCAAAATGCAGTTCAAACAACGCATCGTGACGCGCCGCCATCGTTGCCCTGACGCTTTCATCATCACCCAGCAACAGCGCCGCGCCAGGCTTCGGCGCTTTTGACGCGCGCACATGCGCCAGAACGCGGTGCTCATCCAGTACACGCTCAACCAGCACTTCGAGCTTGCCGCCGCTAGCCTTGCGGCCAAACAGCCGGGCCGGGATCACCCGCGTATTGTTGAAGACCAGCAAATCGCCGGCATCCAGTTCATCCAATAAGTCGGTAAAGATGCCATGCGTCAGATTTCCCGTCGGCCCATCCAGCGACAACAGGTGGCAACCGCTGCGCTGCGCTTGCGGATAACGGGCAATCAGTGATTGGGGAAGGTCAAATGAAAAATCGGCAACGCGCATGGCAATTCACTTAGCTGTTTCATACATTAAAAATGGGCGGCCTAGTCTAGAGCCGTGCGCGTCCGGCTGCAAGAAATAAGCACTGCGTCACAGAATGCATTATACTGGCGCGATGAATTTTCTTGCTCACCTCCATTTAGCCACGCTCGCCGACAGTTCGCTGTTAGGCAATTTGATGGCGGATTTCGTTCGCGGTGATCCTCAGGATAGTTATGCGGCGGAGGTTGTCTCCGGTATCCGTTTACATCGCCGGGTTGATGTCCTGACCGATAGCCTTGCGGAAGTCAGACTGGCGCGTCAGTATTTCAGCGACATTCACCGCCGGGTCGCGCCGATCACGCTTGACGTGCTGTGGGATCATTTTCTGGCGAAACATTGGCAGCAGGTGGAACCCGCGCTTCCGCTGGCTGCGTTCGTCAACCAAGCCCGGTTGCAAATTACGCCGCATCTGGCGCAAACGCCCGAGGGCTTCCAGCATCTGAATCGCTATCTTTGGCCGGAGCGTTGGCTGGAACGGTACGCGGAGTTGCCGTTTATCGCCGATGTTCTGCACCGAATGGCGGTAAGACGGCCCAAACTGGCAGCCTTATCCGGTTCATTCAGCGATATTGAGCGGCACTATCTTCAATTTGAAACGCTCTTCTGGCAATTTTATCCGGTGATGATGCATCTAGCGAAGATACGGCAACTATAAGAAAGTCGGTTGTTCGGTCATTGGAGCAGGTTATATAAGGCGTTGATATGTTCTGCCGATTTATTCAATCGTTGAAAGCTATCTCATCGATTGGTTCGTTTGACTATATTCGCCCGGCCAGAATCCCCATACTGAGTGTTGATTTCGGTAATCCATCCACCATTAACAACAATTTACAGGAGTAATTATGGTCCTGGTAACTCGTGAAGCCCCTGACTTCACCGCTGCCGCTGTTTTAGGTAGTGGCGAAATCGTTGAAAATTTTAATCTGAAAAAACACATCAACGGTAAACCGGCGGTGATCTTCTTCTGGCCGATGGATTTCACTTTCGTTTGCCCGTCAGAACTGATCGCCTTCGATCACCGTTATGCTGAATTCCAAAAACGCGGCGTTGAAGTGGTCGGCGTCTCCTTCGACTCTGAATTCGTTCACAACGCATGGCGTAAAACCCCGGTAGACAAAGGCGGCATTGGTGAAGTGAAATATGCCATGGTTGCTGATATCAAGCGTGAAATCCAGAAAGCCTACGGCATCGAACACCCGGACGCGGGCGTGGCGCTGCGTGGTTCTTTCCTGATCGATAAAAACGGTATTGTTCGCCACCAGGTGGTTAACGATCTGCCGCTGGGCCGTAACATTGATGAAATGCTGCGTATGGTTGACGCGCTGCAATTCCACGAAGAACATGGCGAAGTCTGCCCTGCCCAGTGGGAGAAAGGGAAAACCGGTATGGGCGCATCGCCGGACGGCGTAGCGAAATACCTGTCTGAAAACGCAGACAAACTGTAATTCTCCGCTCGTTCCTGCTTAGCACGCGACAGCCAAAAGCCGGTTGGTTCAAACAATCGGCTTTTTACTTTTGATACCCGCCCCACTCGGTCGTCCTCATTTCCGCTCATATGCAGCATGACGCTATTTTTCATCTTTCCCTAAAACAAATTTCCCCCCAACAACCCTTCTCAGAACAAAAGGTTGACTGAACACGCCGATCCCTTAGCCTTACATTGACTTACTATTAACGCAGACGGGAAAAAAGGAGAATACATGCAACAAAACCTGGCGCTGTGGCTGGAAAATGAAGGGATGCAACACGCGGGCATCATTGCATTACTGATTGTTGTCGGACTGATCCTGCTGATTTCAGCCATCATCCATCTGATTTTTCATCAGATAGTGTTGAAAAAGATGGTATTACGTTCAGTACATAAAACGGAAACCACCGGCGCGCCCGGTTGGAAACAAGCGTTAAGCCAACATAATCTGTTTAATCGTCTGGCCTTTCTGCTTCAGGGCGTCATTCTCAATATTCAGGTCGTGCTGTGGCTGCCGTCCCAGAGTGAAACCCGTGAAGCGCTGGTGATCTGTTCCCAGGTCTGGATCATGGTTTTCGCGTTGCTGGTGCTGTTCTCACTCCTTGATATTCTGCTGGCCGTCTCCGCGCGTTCAACTATCGCCACCCAACTGCCGCTGCGGGGGATATTTCAAAGTCTGAAACTGATCGCCACCATCGTGATCGGCATCATGGTGGTGTCATTGCTGATTGGAAAATCGCCGTTGATTCTCATCAGTGGCTTGGGTGCCATGACCGCCGTCCTAATGCTGATTTTCAAAGATCCGATTATGGGCCTGGTGGCCGGTATCCAGCTTTCAGCCAACGACATGTTGTTGTTGGGGGACTGGCTGGAAATGCCGAAATACGGCGCCGACGGCGCGGTAATCGATATCGGGCTGACCACGGTTAAAGTCAAAAACTGGGACAATACCATCACCACCATTCCTACCTATGCCTTGATATCGGACTCATTCAAAAACTGGCGCGCGATGTCGGAATCAGGGGGACGGCGCATCAAGCGTAGCGTCAACATTGATACCACCAGCGTACATTTCATGACCGAAAGCGAACGTGAGCGGCTGCTGCGCAGCAAGCTGCTTTCACCCTATATCGAGAATAAAACCAGTGAGTTGCAGCAGCACAATACGCAATCGAATATTGACCTCAATTCACCGCTCAACGGACGTCGGCTAACCAATCTGGGCACCTTCCGCGCTTATCTTCAGGCTTATCTGCGGGCGCATCCGGGGATCCATAACGGCATGATGCTGATGGTGCGTCAGTTGGCGCCAACGCCGGAAGGCCTGCCGCTGGAAATTTATGCCTTTACCAATACTACCGTCTGGGTGGAGTACGAAGGCATACAGGCGGATATATTTGATCACCTGTTTGCGGTGCTGCCCGAATTCGATCTGCGCGTGCATCAGACGCCCACAGGACATGATATGCAAGCGCTGGCGCAGCAGGTCATTTCGGCCCGTTAAAAACAAACGGGGATGAAGCGTTCACTTCATCCCCGCGCCACCCCGCATCAGCGGATTTTTATATCATTGCCGCTGATATCGCGTCTTAATCATGTAGCCAATCAGCAGCAGGACAATCCAGATAACGCCGACATAAAGCGAAACCCGCGTATCGGGGAAGTAACCGATCAGGCCAATGATAAAGATCAGGAACAGGATGCCGAAAGCTGAAGTGATGGCCCCGCCACGCAACGGGAACGCCAGCGCCTTCACTTCATCACGGCTCAGACCGAGGCGAAAAGCAATCTGGGAGAACAGGATCATGATCCACACCCAGACGGTGGCGAACGTCGCCAGCGATGCGATCACCAGGAATACTTTCCCCGGCATGATGTAGTTCAGGTATACCGCGACCAACAATGCCAGCATCATGACGACGACCGTCACCCAGGGAATGCCGCGCGTCGAAATGCGGCTGAACACTTTCGGCGCATGGCCTTGTTGCGCCATACCGTGCAGCATACGTCCCACGCCAAATACATTGCTATTGATAGCCGAAAGGGACGCGGTGATGACGACGAAATTCAGGATACCGGCGGCGGCGGGAATGCCCATATTCTGGAACGTCAGCACAAAAGGACTACCGTTGGTGCCAACTTGATCCCACGGGTAAATCGACATGATGACGAACAACGTGCCGACATAAAACACCAGAATGCGCCACGGCACCGAGTTAATGGCGCGCGGGATGGATTTCTTCGGTTCCTGCGCTTCACCTGCCGTAATCCCGATGATTTCCACGCCGCCATAAGCGAACATCACCAGTTGCAGAGAAAGGATCATGCCCATCACGCCATTGCTGAAGAACCCGCCATTGGTCCACAAATTATGGATCCCGGTCGGTTCGCCGCCGTTGCCGATCCCCCAGATGATGATGCCGAAACCAGCGACGATCATGATGATAATGGTGGCGACTTTGAAGAAAGAGAGCCAGAACTCCAGTTCACCGAAGGCTTTCACATTCATCAGATTGATGGCGCCGATGATCAGCACCACGCTCAGCACCCACACCCAATGCGGTACAGCCGGGAACCAGACGCCCATATAAATGCCGAAAGCGGTCACATCGGCGATGGCGACAATCAGCATCTCGAAACAGTAGGTCCAACCGGTGATATAGCCGGCCAACGGGCCAAGATAATCCTGCGCATAACGCGAGAAAGAACTGGACTGCGGGTTATTGACGGACATCTCTCCCAGCGCCCGCATGATGATATAAGCCACCACCCCGCCGATCAGGTAAGCCAGCAATACGCTGGGTCCCGCCATTTGAATGGCGCTGGCCGAACCATAAAAAAGGCCGGTACCAATCGCCGAACCCAGAGCGATAAAACGAATATGCCGCGTACTTAACCCACGCCTGAGCTTAGCGGATTGTTGTTCCATAGATAAGTAACCTGTCTGCCAAAAGAAAAACCACAGGCGCCCGGCCTGTGGTACGTAAATCAAAAGCGAACCCGATTATTGATGGACCGTCACTTCCTGACGCCCGCAGAGGCGGTCATAAATCACGGCTGCCAGCAGCACCAGCAGAGATGGCGGCACCCACGCCAACCCTTGCTCGCTCAGCGGCAGATTCAACGCCCACTCAGGCAACCCTGTTTTGAAAGAGGAGGATTTTATGCCATCAATGACGCCGAACAACAGACTAATCAACATCACCGGCGCCACGATACGCGAAGGGTTATTCCACCAACGCAGCGTAAAACTCAGCAGAACCAGAACGATGCAAGGCGGATAAATCGCGGTCAGCACCGGGATGGACAGTTGAATCAAGTTGCTCAGACCAAGATTCGACACCACCATCGAGAACGCGCCCAACACGAATACCAGCGAACGGTAAGAGAACGGCAGGTATTGAGAGAAAAACTCCGCGCAGGCGCAGGTCAGGCCCACCGCCGTCACCATACAGGCGATGAAAATCAGCAATGCCAGGAAGCTGCTCCCCATATTGCCGGAGGTGTACTGGACATAGGCATGCAGAATTTCCGCCCCATTACTCGCTTCCGGCACCAACGAACCGCTGGCCGCACCTAACTGGAACAGGCTGAGATACACCAGCGTCAAACCAATCCCCGCAATCAGACCGGCCAACACGGTATAGCGCGTCAGCAGCGCTGCGCTTTCAACCCCGCGCGAACGCGCGGCATTGACGATCACAATCCCGAACACCATTGCCCCAAGGGTATCCATAGTGAGGTAACCGTTCACAAAACCGCTGGAAAACGGCACTTGCTCATAGGCTTCGACTGCCGGAACATGCGTGCCGGCAGGCAGGAACACGGCGGCAATGCCAAGCACCGTCAGCGCGGCGATTTTCAGCGGGGCCAGCACATGTCCGACCGAGTCCAGCAGTCGTCCTGGGTACAACGACACCCCGATGACAATCGCAAAGTAAATCAGGCTATAAATCAGTAACGGAGAAGCCTCATTGCCTACCAGCGGCGCAATGCCCACTTCAAAAGAAACCGTTGCCGTGCGCGGCGTGGCAAATAACGGGCCGACAGCCAGATAACAAACCGTCGCCAGCAGCACACCCGCTTTTTTGCCAATAGGTGAACTGAGCGCGTCAATGCCTCCGCCGACACGCGCCAGCGCAATCACGGTCAGCACCGGCAAGCCCACCGCGGTCAGCAGGAAACCCATTGCCGCGCTCCACATCTGTTCGCCAGCCTGCAACCCGACGATCGGCGGAAAAATAATATTCCCCGCACCGACAAACAAGGCAAAGGTCATAAACCCCAATGCCACGATATCCTTGGATGTTAAACGATGACTCATAGTGATGTTGTGTTGCCTGTTTCAATCGAAAAAAGGAATACCTGTGCCGCGACCGCTGTGCATCAGGGCAGTCAGTCGCACGGTCAATATGCAGGTTTGGACATTACATTTTGGCTGGCAGCCATATTGGGGGCTAAGTAAACCGTTTATAGCGAGAAAAGACAAGGCGAGTTCTAAAAACCAGAACTTTAAACCAAACAATGTCTATAATCTGGCATATAAGGCTTTAAATCGAAAATCAGATAACACATGATTTGTGCATATATTAGTACATCAGCGCAATAAAACTGATGCAAATTAACCAATGATGCGTGAAATTGATCATAAATAAAAATTATTGCACAAAAAACATACCACCATGTTGATTGCGGCTGAAATGCGCCATCTTTTCATCGTGTCGAAAGGGCATTAAGTCGAGAAGGAATTAAAGAACAAAGGCCATGTAGAAGAGGATAAACCCCGGCGCTGGAACGCCAGTCTCCGGGGTTGGCTTTTAGTGAACATCACCACACGCGGCTGGCAATATCAACCACCCGTTTCAGTTTGTCCCATTGCTGCGCTTCCGTCAGGGAATTACCCTCTTCAGTCGAAGCAAATCCGCATTGCGGGCTGAGGCAAATTTGATTGATATCCACAAATCTGGCCGCTTCAGCAATACGCGCCTGTACCGTTTCCACATTTTCCAGGGCGCCGGTTTTGGTGGTGATTAATCCCAGCACCACTTGCTGATGTCCCGGTTTGATAAATCGCAGCGGCTCGAAGCCTCCCGCACGTTCAGTATCATATTCGAGGAAGAACGCATCCACGTTGACTTCGCCAAACAGTATTTCCGCCACCGGTTCATAACCGCCCTCTGAGATCCAGGTGGAGCGGAAATTCCCACGACACACATGTAACCCTATCGTCAGATCATCAGGCTTATCCGCCAGCGCTTTATTCAGCACATCGGCATAAGTACGCGCCAGCCGGTCAGGGTCTTCTCCCCGCTCGCGGATTTGGCGTTTTTGATCGTCGGAACACAGATAACCCCAAACGGTATCATCCAGTTGCAGATAACGGCATCCCGCCTGATAGAACGCATGAATCGCATCACGCCAGGCTTGCGCCAGGTCGTCAAAATACGCGGCCAAATCCGGGTAAACCTGCTTATCAATCGCTTTGCGGCCACCCCGGAAATGCATCACACTGGGGCTGGGGATGGTCATTTTCGCCACCGCATCACCGGCGATACGGTTCAGATAGCGGAAATGGTCCAGCATGGGATGCTGCGGATTAAATCTGACTTTATCGACCACCCGAATCGCATGAGATTTGGTCTGAATGCCGTTAAATTGAATACCTTGTTCCGCTTCATAGCGCTCCACCCCATGCAACCCGGCAAAGAAATCAAAATGCCACCAGGCGCGGCGAAGCTCGCCGTCGGTTACCACCTGCAGGCCGGTCTGACGCTGTAACTCAACCACCCGCAAGATCTCCCGATCCTCGACTTCGCGCAGTTGGGCGGCATTAATATCGCCTGTCTGAAACTGAATACGGGCCTGCTTGAGTGCTTCCGGGCGTAGTAAACTGCCGACTACATCCGCACGAAAAGGCGGAAGTGTTTTCGCCATATGTCGCTCCTTACCATCCCTATGCCATTAACAGCGGCTGACAGATGGTCTTTTTATGAAAGAATTACCGGATTAAATAGTTGCTTGGTTAAATAGTTACGCGCAAACATAATAGCCGTCTGGACGTCTAAAAATACAAATATCCTTTCATGCATGGAAAAATGGAGCAACAGAAGATTTTTCACCTGCCATGAATTTTTTTCATGACAGGTCAGCTTGCACGCCGTTAACGTCTGCAACGTTAACGACAAATTTCATGCAGCGTGTTTTCCGTCAGACAGATGGTTTCACGGTGTTTTCAGCCAGCGAGACAGGGACGATCAACCGGTTAGGCAGCGTAAACCCAAAGCGGGACCCCAAACCTTCTTCGCTGATGATTTCCAGCCGTGAATCATGGTGGCTAAGCGCATGTTTCACAATCGCCAGCCCCAATCCACTGCCGCCCGTCTGTCGCGAACGCGCTTTATCAACGCGGTAGAAGCGCTCGGTCAGGCGCGGCAGATGCTTAGGCGCAATGCCCAGCCCATTATCACTGACCTGAAACTGCGCCCCTTGCGGACTCTTCTGCCAGCACACTTCAATGCGCGTTCCGGCTGGCGTATGATTGACCGCGTTATATACCAAATTCGACACCGCGCTACGCAACTGCTCTTCATTTCCAAAGACCTGAAGATTATCATTGACGCGAAACACCACTTCATGACGCCCCTGACTCAGGGTTTGCGCTTCGCGCTGCAAGACACGCAATATCAGCGGCATATCGACTTTCTCATTCAAATCAATGGCGGCGGCGGCTTCAATCCTTGAGAGCGTCAGCAGTTGCTTCACCAATCCCTCCATACGGCGCGTATGCTCCTGCATGGTGTTCAGCGCCTTATTGCGTAGCGAGCTATCCAGCGTTTCATCCTGCATCATCTCCAGATAGCCTTGCAACACCGTCAAAGGAGTCCGTAATTCATGACTGACATTGGCAAAAAATTTGCGTCTGGCCCCCTCAAGCTGATGCATCTGCGTAATATCACGCACCACCATCAGTAGCTGCCCCTCTGAATACGGCATCACGCGAAATTCAACATGATGGCCGTTGTTCAGTTGCAGGGTCAGCGGCTTGCTGAAATCACGCGTTTTCATATAACGAGCAAATTCAGGGTAGCGCAGCAGGTTGAGGATATTCTGGCCGTTATCTTCCGGCCAACGGAAGTTCAACAGATGCTGCGCCAAATGGTTGCACCAGAAGATGGAACCCACTTCGGTGGTGATGACCAACGCATCCGGCAGAGATTCAGCGCCGCTGCGAAAGCGCTTTATCAACAACGCCAACTCACGCCGACGCCGGCGATTGCGCAATTGCATCTGATACAAGCCATAAAACAACGGTTCCCAACTCCAGCGGCCAGACGGCGGAGTCATACTGCGGTCAACCCACAGCCAATAGGAAAGTTTTAGTTGATTATAAAAGTTCCAGCACAGGAGGGCTAAAACTGCGGCCAGTAAAAACCAGGGCAAATAACCAAAAATCAGCCCTAGCAATAAAGCGGGCAAGCAAAAAAAAGCCAGCTCCAACGCCAGCCTTTTCCACGATAGAGGTTCTAGCACGTTGATGTTTCTCCGGCACAATTACCTTCAGTAACGCGTTGAAAAACGATATCCCGTTCCCCGAACGGTCTGCACCATTTTTTCATGACCGCTGGTTTCCAGTGCTTTGCGCAACCGCCGGATATGCACATCGACGGTACGATCTTCAACATAAACGTTAGTGCCCCAAACGTTATTCAGCAACTGTTCCCGACTGTATACCCGCTCCGGGTGAGTCATAAAGAAATGCAGCAACTTAAACTCTGTCGGCCCCATATCCAGCGCGTGTTCTTCGGTCGTCACCCGGTGGGAAGTCGGGTCCAGACTCAAGCCGCGCATTTCAATGACTTCTTCCACCGCCATCGGTGAAATTCGCCGCATCACGGCCTTGATGCGCGCAACCAACTCTTTCGGGGAGAACGGTTTGATAATGTAATCATCCGCCCCGACTTCAAGACCGCGAACACGATCCTCTTCCTCGCCGCGCGCGGTCAACATCATAACGGGGATATCGCGGGTAAGCGCTTCCCGCTTCATATGCTTAATGAATTGCAGCCCCGATCCGCTGGGCAGCATCCAATCCAACAACACCAGTTCTGGAAACGGCTCCGCAAGCCGCTTAACCGCACTGTCATAATCTTCAGCTTCGACTGGCTGATAGCCATTCTGCTCCAAAACAAAGCAGACCATTTCACGAATCGGTGCTTCATCCTCTACGACCAATATGCGTCTTGCCATGGTTAATCCTGTCGTTAGTCATCGTCGCGGTTAGCATACGCCGAGCATTATGCGTCAGTTTTGTGACATTTTTATTAAAATGTCATGTAGTGAGAACTCGGCCTCTACTCGACAACATATTTTCGACCCGCTTTCCAAAAACAGGTTTTCGCGGCGACAGCCGTCGCGGTGGTTGTTTATAATCACCGGCATTGCAATGACAGCCATTCAGGGAGTTCCATGCGTATTATTCACACCGCCGACTGGCATTTGGGACAGTATTTTTATACCAAAAGCCGTGCCGCCGAGCATCAGGCCTTCCTGCATTGGCTGATCGCCCAGGTTGAACAGCATCAGGTGGATGCAGTAATAGTAGCTGGCGATATCTTTGATAACGGTTCGCCGCCCAGTTACGCCAGAGAAATGTATTACCGTTTCGTGGTCGAACTGCAACGCACAGGCTGCCAACTGGTGGTGTTGGGCGGTAATCATGATTCCGTCGCCACGCTGAACGAATCACGGGATCTGCTGGCCTGCCTGAATACGCGCGTCATCGCCAGTACCGATGGCGATCCCGATAAGCAAGTGATGGTGCTGGAAAACCGTCAGCATCAGCCCGGCGCCATCCTCTGCGCTATCCCGTTTTTACGTCCGCGAGATCTGATGAGCAGTCAGGCCGGACAATCCGGTGAGGAAAAGCAACTGACTTTGCTGAATGCCATCGCCGCACACTACCAACAGTGTTATCAACTGGCGTGCCGCCAGCGTGATGCGCTGGGGCTGCCATTGCCCATCATCGCCACCGGCCACCTGACCACCGTCGGCGTCACCGCCTCCGACTCGGTGCGGGATATTTACATCGGCACCCTGGATGCGTTCCCGGCACAAGCGTTCCCCCCCGCCGACTATATCGCGCTCGGCCATATCCACCGACCGCAACGTGTGACGCAAAGCGCGCATATACGTTACAGCGGCTCGCCCATTCCGTTGAGCTTCGATGAATTGGGCAGCGAAAAATCCGTTTGTCTGGTGACATTCGCGCCGGACAGTCCGCCGATCATCGACGCGCTGCCGGTGCCGGTCACCCAGCCGATGCAACTTATCAAAGCCAACCTGACGGACATAGAGCGCCAGCTTGCCGTCTTTGCCGATTATCAAGGGGAAAAACCGATCTGGCTGGATATTGAAATCACCACGCAAGCTTATCTGAGCGATATCCAGAAACGCATTCAGGCGCTGACCGACGGCTTAGCCGTTGAGGTATTGCTGCTGCGCCGCAACCGTGAACAACATCAGCAAGCCATCGCCCGACAGGAAAAAGAGACGCTGGATGAACTGACCGTACACGACGTGTTTGAACGTCGGCTGGCGACCGCCGTTGATCTGGAGGAATCCCGCCAGCAGCGGGTACGCGTGCTGTTTGGGCAGGTAATTAATGAATTGGAACAGGGTGAACTCGCCGAATGAAAATCCTCAGTCTGCGCTTAAAAAATCTCAATGCCCTGCAAGGGGAATGGAAAATCGACTTCACCCAGGAACCGTTCTCCAGCAACGGCCTGTTTGCCATTACCGGGCCGACCGGCGCCGGGAAAACCACGCTGCTGGACGCCATTTGTCTGGCGCTCTACCACGAAACGCCGCGGCTCAAAAACATTTCCGCCGGTCAAAACGAACTGATGACGCGCGGTACGGCGGAATGTCTGGCCGAGGTGGAATTCGAGGTCAGAGGCGTTGGCTATCGCGCCTTCTGGAGTCAGCGACGGGCCAGAAACGCGGCGCAAGGCAATCTGCAAACGCCGAAAGCGGAACTGGCTCTGATTGAGAACGGCAAGATCCTGAGTGAAAAACTGACGGACAAACTGGCGATGACCGCGGACATCACCGGTCTGAATTTTGACCGTTTTACCCGCTCCATGATGCTGTCGCAGGGGCAGTTCGCCGCCTTTCTTAATGCAAATGCGAATGATCGGGCGGAACTGCTGGAAGAACTGACGGGCACAGACATCTACGGCCTGATTTCCGAGCGTGTCTTCGACAGGCACAAGCAAGCCAGAAACGCGCTGGATACCTTACAGGCCAAAGCCGCCGGTATTGAACTGCTTAATGACGAACAGCGTCAGCAACTGGAAAACGAGCTTGCCGCCCTGCTCCGGCAGGAGCAAAACGTTAACGCAGAACGTGAGCTAGCGCTGACTCATCAACGTTGGTTTGATCTGTTGGCGCAGCGCCAGTCATCCCTCGCCACGGCGAAAACACAGCATGCCGCGGCTGAAACCGCCATGTTGCAGGCCCAGCCGCAATTGGCAAAGCTGGCGCAAAGCGAACCGGCGGAAAAACTCCGCCCGCTCCAACAGGAGCGGGAACGCTATCAACGCGAATCCGCCGACCTGACGCAGCAGGTTGTCCGGCTGATGGAACAGCAGCAAACCCAGACTGCCACGCTCGCCGCACTACGCGAACAAGAAGAACAAGCCGTTCAGACACTACGCGAACATGCAAATTTTCGTCAACAGCAAGAAACGCTGATTAATGAGCAAGTGATCCCGCTCGATCATCAGATCAAGACGCTGCAACAGCAGGCGGAGAAACAACGGCAGGAACGCGAACAGGCCGTGGCGCGTCAACAAGCGACGCAACACCAACAGGCCCAAAACGAGCAGCAACGGCAAACGACCCGGCAGCAGATTGAACAGCTTACCGCCTATCAACAGCAGCATGTCCATCATCAGCATTGGGGAGAACATCTCTCGCTGTGGCGCGCGCAATTTCAGCGACAGCAACAATTGCAGGATGAGACAACCAACCTGCGGCAAAAGCAGACCGCCTTTGCCGGACAAGCGGAACAGTTAAGGCAAACAGCCGGATCGTTAACCGCACAGCAGAGTGCGCGGCAAGCTACCGTTGAGGAAGCGCAACGGCAGTTCACGCAACATCAGCAGACAATGGACGCTCAGGAGGCCGCTCAGCCTCTCGCCGCACTGTATCAGCAGCTAAGTCAGTCCATCTCCTGGCGTCCTGAGCGTCAGCAACTGGCAACCACACTGGCGTTGTTCCAACGGTTAACACTGCGTCAGCAACAGGTGGAAAAGCAGCAGAATCCGTTGCGGGAATCGATCCAACAGTTGGAAACAGAGCAGAAACAGCAGCGGAAAACATGGGAACAACGGCGCGATCATCTGGCCGATATGGAAAAATGTTATCAGTTGGAATTGCGCATTGTTCAGTTGGAAGCCGAGCGGGATCGCTTACAGCCGGGCGAAGCATGCCCGCTGTGCGGCTCAACCCATCACCCGGCGATTGCCAGCTACCAGGCGCTGCGACCCTCACAAACCGAGCAACGCCTGCTTCAATTGCGACAGGAAACCAGTCAGTCGGAAAATGCGCTGACACATGGCGATGCACGACTTGCCTCATTAAATCAACAGTTTCAGCAACAATCCGAGGAGGCTTGCCGGCTGGCTGATGAATACCAGACGCTGCTGCAACAGTGGCAAGAGGTCAGTAAGCGCTTACAAGTGGAGTTTCCCCCTGATCAAGCCGCTGAAGTGACCGACTGGCTGACGCAAAGTGAAATCAGGGAGCAACAGATTCAACAGCAGATCGTCGTCCGGGAGCAGGCGCAAAAGCAGTGGCAGGAAAGTAAGGATTCACTGACTAACGCCAATGCCGCGCTGCAAAATACCCAACCAGCGATCGCCCTGAATAATCAACAGCAGCAGACGCTGCAACAGGCGCAGGATGAGGTTCAGCAATCACTACAACGGCTGCACACACAGCAAACGCAGCATCAACAGTCATTGGCGGATACGTTAAAGACGTTCGCCCTGCCCCTGCCAGCCATAACGGAACAAGCGGATTGGCTGGCGCAGCGAACGGATGAATGGCAACGCTGGAGAAATACCGAACAGGCGTTGCAACAGAACGTAAACCAACTCACGGCATTAGAGACGCAATATCACCATCTGACCAATATGCTGGCGGAAACGACGCAACAGGCGCAAGCGCTGACCCAGCAACAGGCCTTGCTATGCAAAGCGTTGGAGGCATGCCGACAGCAACGGCGGCAGATTTTTGGCCGCCAACAGACAGCGGAAGTCAGCAACCAACTGCGTCAACTCAGCCAGCACTATGAACAAGCCTGTCAGCAGGTACAGCAACAACGTCAACAGACCGAGTCAACCCTCAGTCGTCTGAACGGTGAGCTAAGCAGCGTCATACAGCAGCACACCCGCGTTGCCGCGTTGACTCAACAGGCCGCACAGCACTTCGCGCAAGCGTTGCAACAAAGCGGCTTCTCCGATGAAACCGCCTTCAACCATGCCTTACTTGATGAGCAAGAGTGTTGCCGATTACAGGAATGGAGAGAAAAGCTGTCTCAGGCGCGCCAGCAGGCCATTGCCTTATATCAGCAGGCAGAACAGCAATTACTGACTCACCGGCAACAGCGACCCGCCACACTCGCCGAGGACGCCACACCGCCCGCCATTGAGCAGGCGTTGGCCGCGCATCAGGAAAAAATGAAAGCAAATCATCAACAACAGGGTGAAATCCGCCAGCGGCTCAATGACGATCAGCGGCATCGGCAAAACCAGCAGGCGCTGTTGACCGAAATCGCGCAAAGTCAGCAACACTATGATGACTGGAGTTGCCTCAATGATCTGATTGGCTCACAGAAAGGCGATAAATTCCGCCGTTTCGCCCAAGGTCTGACGCTGGATCATCTGGTATATCTGGCTAATCGGCAGCTTTCCCGCTTACATGGCCGCTATCAGCTACAGCGGAAAACCAGCGAAGAACTGGAGCTTCAAGTGGTGGATACCTGGCAGGCAGACGCCATCAGGGATACCCGTACCCTGTCTGGCGGCGAGAGCTTTCTGGTCAGTCTGGCGCTGGCGCTGGCGCTTTCCGATCTGGTGAGTAATAAAACCAGTATTGATTCGCTGTTTCTGGATGAAGGCTTTGGTACGCTGGATGCAGAAACCCTCGATATCGCGTTGGACGCGCTGGATAATCTTAACGCCTCCGGTAAGACGATCGGCGTCATCAGTCATGTCGAGGCGATGAAAGAGCGCATCCCGGTGCAGATCAAAGTGGAAAAAGTAAACGGTTTGGGACTTAGCCGTCTGGCGCCGCAGTTTGCGCGGTGCGGCGGCGCTGAATGATCTCATTTTATGCTACATAAGCCCGCCGAATTGGTTATCATGCGCGCTGCATCAATAAACCCGCGTGCAAACCTGCGCGCCCAGTCAGGGATAACACCATGCTGTGGTTTAAAAACTTAATGATTTACCGCTTAAGCCGGGACGCTGTTTTATCCAAAGGGAACGTTCTATCGGCGGATGAACTGGAAAAACAGCTTGCCAGCTTTGCTTTTACGCCCTGCGGTAGTCAGGACATGATGAAAACCGGTTGGGTATCGCCCATGGGTTCTCACAGTGATGCATTGACGCACATCGTGAATGGACAGATCGTTATCTGCGCTCGCAAAGAAGAGAAAATTCTGCCTTCACCGGTAATTAAACAAACGCTGCAAGCCAAAATCGAGCGTCTGGAAGCGGAACAACACCGCAAGCTTAAAAAGACCGAAAAAGACTCCCTGAAAGACGAAGTGCTGCACAGCCTGCTGCCGCGCGCTTTCAGCCGGTTCAGTCAGGTCTGGTTATGGATTGATACGGTAAATGGCCTGATCATGGTGGATGCGGCCAGCGCTAAAAAAGCCGAGGATACGCTGGCGCTGTTGCGTAAAACGCTTGGTTCGCTGCCTGTCGTGCCGCTTACCCTGGAAAATCCAATAGAACTGACGTTGACCGAATGGGTGCGTTCCGGCGAACCGCCGGCGGGTTTCACCTTACAGGATGAGGCCGAGTTGAAAGCCATTCTGGAAGATGGCGGGGTTATTCGCTGTAAGAAGCAGGATCTGGTGAGCGACGAGATAGCCGTCCACATTGAAGCCGGTAAGTTGGTCACCAAACTGGCGTTGGAATGGCAGGAACGTCTGCAACTGGTGCTGTCGGACGACGGGTCGCTGAAACGACTGAAATTCTCCGATACGTTGCGTGAGCAGAATGATGACATTGACCGGGATGATTTTGCGCAGCGTTTCGATGCCGATTTTATTCTGATGACCAGCGAACTGGCGGCCCTGATCAGTAATCTGATTGAAGCGCTGGGCGGCGAGGCGCAGCGCTAATCTCGCTATGAATGTACGGCCCTTAGTGATGCCCGCCGTTAACCAACATGGTTGCGACGGGCATCATGCCTATACTTTGAAGTGTCCAATTACCGCCGTCAAATCGTCGGCCTGAGACTGCAACGCAGCGGATGCCGCCGCAGACTCCTGAACCAACGCCGCATTCTGCTGCACCATCGAGTCCAACTGCGCGACCGCTTTGTTGATTTCATGGATGCCGCGCATCTGTTCATCGGCCGCATGGGTGATCTCAGACATCACCGTCGTTACCGTTGAGACCCCGCCAACAATTTCATTCATGGTACTGCTGGCCTGGCGCACCTGTGTCGAACCGGATGTGACGCTGGCAACGGTCGATTCAATCAGCGCTTTAATCTCTTTCGCCGCCTGCGCGCTGCGCTGCGCCAGATTACGCACTTCACCCGCGACTACGGCGAAACCGCGCCCCTGCTCGCCAGCCCGCGCCGCTTCCACCGCCGCATTGAGCGCCAGGATATTCGTCTGGAAGGCGATGCCGTCAATCACGCCGATAATATCGCCGATTTTGCCGGACGCGGCCACAATATCCTCCATTGTGACAATCACATCAGACACGACCTTTCCGCCCACCCCGGCATCTTTCGCCAGCGTCAGCGCTTTTGCATTCACCTGCTGCGCAGAACCGGCAGATTGCGTCACCGTTGCGGAAATCTGCTCCAACGCCACCGCCGTTTGCTGAATACTCGACGCCGCAGACTCAGTGCGCGACGACAGGTCATTATTTCCCGCCGAGATTTCATCCGCCGCCATCTGTAACGAGGCGCTGATATCACGGATCTGAGACATGACCTGGCCAAGCTTATCGATAAAGATATTAAATGAACGCGCGATCTGCGCGACCTCATCATGCCCTTCATCCGGCAAGCGCTGCGTCAGATCGTTGTTGCCATGACTGATGTCGTCCATCGCATCACGGATCAACAGCAAGCGCTTCAGCGTTGACGTAATGATGAATCCAACCACCAGCGAACCGAGTAATGCAATCACCAGCAGCGTACCGACCGAGGTGAACAGCAAAGAGCGCATGCCTTCGGTGGCTTCGGCTCTATCCAGCGCCACCAACATATACCAATCCGTGCCGCGGATCGGCCGGGCGAGCACCAGTTTTATCGCGCCCGCGACATCAATGGCCAGCGGACGTGTCGCCGCGATTAACGCACTCAGATCAATACCCGGCGCGATCCCGGCAATATTCTTCAATGTGAGCTTTTCATCGGGATGCGCAATAATCGTGCCGTCACGCGCGATCAACACGCCAAAGCTGGCAGGCGTTGGATGGATTGACTTCACGTTCTCAATCACACTCTGCATGGTCACATCGCTGCCCAGCACCCCCTTGACCGTGCCGCCATCCGACACCGGCGCGGCGAAAGAAACAATCAATTCTTTGGTCGAAACATCGACATAAGGCGCGGTGACAATCGGTTTGCCTGCTTTCACCGCCTGTTGATACCAGGGACGGATCGTCGGGTTATAATCCGCGGGGATCCCCGCAGGATCGGAAAATTTCGCGGTTTTATCCTCATATCCCATATAAACATTAATGAATCCGCCAGAAGCGGCTACCTGTTTAAACAGAGGAATAGGATCGCTATTGGTCAGCACGTTGTCGTTGAGCGCGGTAACCATCAGGGTTTTAGATTGCACCCATTCGCCAATCGCCATACTGTGGCTGGTCGCTACCGCATTCAGCATGTTATCGATGGAATCCTCATTAGAGTTATTTGCTATGGTGTAATTAAGAAAAGTATTAATGGCGAGAGAAAGTACAACGATTGTCGTACAAGCCGCCAAAATGCGGCCACGTGTTGTTTTCAGCATAGGAGACTCTTAGCATGGAATTGTAATATCTTTCATAACGGCATAATAAAATAAAACTTGAGCCAGATCTCATTAAGCCGTGTTAATTTACCGAGACGCGCGCAGAAGTAATTAAACAGTTTAACCAACCTTTTAATAAAAATAAAACATTAACATTCATAATTAAGAATGTAACGAATTAAATTTTTAAGAATAATGAAACGGACAGCAGATAAAACCACACACAAACAATAAGAAAAAATATATCACCTGATAATTAAAATAACTTATAACCCATATTATATATTACAGATGGCAGATTATACGCTAAAAAATACTATGGGAGCGAAAATAAACAAAAACACCGCTTTTCATAAACAAAAAAAGCGGCGCATAATAACCAACTTTAGCAGAAGAGCAGCATTACAGATATTTACATAAATAAGAAGAGGCTTCCACCACCTGCAAATTGAACTCGCTCTGGGCAGGAACAAAAAACGAATCCCCCGGCATAAATACCTGCCAGTCAGGTGCGCCCGGCAACAAGACTTTCAGCGCGCCGGTAATCACCGTCATTTCTTCCGCACCTCCCGTCGCAAACGTATACTCTCCCGCGTCCATCACACCAACACTGGCGCGGCCAATGCTACCGCTATCAAAGCCAATGGATTTCACTTTCCCTGCAAAATACTCGTTTACCTTCAGCATAACGCGGCACCTATCGTCGGAAAAAATCAAGAAAAGTCATCTTAAAAGGAGAACCGCGCCACTGTCACTATCTATTCAATAAAAGTGCGCTATCGGTAACACCAACTGATGATTATTTTGCTAGCCGCGTTATGCGGCCGACAGGCGCAGCACCTGTATCACATCCGCTACAATCATCGCCGGCGCTTGCGTCGCATCCACAATATGATGGGCGACGCCACGGTAAAGCGCTTCGCGCGCGGCCAGCACATCCGCCATCTCTTCGGCGATAGGCCGACCGGTGAGCGTGGGCCGCTGCTGATCCAGCGGATTTACCTCAAGGCGTTGCGCCAGTAGCTCAGCGCTGGCGTGCAGATAAATCACAATACCGCGTTCATGCATAAAACGCCTGTTGGCTTCCGCCAACACCATACCGCCGCCAGTGGCAATGACGCGGCGATTAGACGCAACCTGCTGTAATGCCAGACTCTCGCGTTGCCGAAACCCCTGCCATCCTTCCTGCGCCACCACCTCGGCCACCGTCATCTTACTGCTCTGTTGCATAAACACATCAGTATCGACGAAGTCATATCCTAACGCCCGCGATAGTTGCTCCCCGACCGTGGTTTTCCCACAGCCTCTGGCGCCAACCATAAAAATGGGTTGTGTCATCTAATGACGTATCCTTATTTTCACCAAACCCGTTTTGACAACATCATGATACGGTCAGGTCATCAACGTTGGTTAAACCCACTGGCAATGTCTTGTGATGTAACAGCCATGCGCTGCTTTTATCATCAGCCATTGCCACAGAAAGCAGCCCCGAGATAAATAACGGGGCCGTCGCACTTCGCTATAAATAACCGTCAGCTTGCAAGATAGCACTGCTTGCGCGCACGTGCCGGCATCGGTTAATAAGTATGGAAATATTCCTGAATCACCGCCGGATTCGTGGTTTTCGTCAACGCCAGCATCAGCAGAATACGTGATTTAGCCGGATTGAGCGAATCCGACACCAGCCCCGGCTGACCAGCATCCGGCGGAACAACGCCACTACCGGTACGGCTGGAACGAACCACGACAATACCTTTGCTTTCCGCCTTGCGGATACCGGCGTTACTGCGTTTGGAAACGCTGCCCGCGCCCATGCCCGCATAGACGATCCCTTTTACGCCATGTGCTATCGCCGGATCATACAGGTATTCAGGATCATCCTGATAGCCATAAATAATATCGACTGGCGGCAGTTTTTCCAGTTGGCTTACGTCAAAAATCGAACGGGTGGTGTGGATCTTGTCCAGACGGTTCTGGTAATAGATTCTGTCACCGATAATCACGCCGAGGTAGCCCTCTTCCGGCGCTTTGAACGTGTCCAGGGTTGATGCATTGGTTTTAGTGATAAAACGCGCCGATCCAATACGATCGTTCATCACCACCATCACCCCGCGGCCACGCGCGTTTTTATCCGCCGTACAGATTCATCGGGCCATCGGCGCTGATCGACGTGGCTGGCCGCATGGCCGCCGCAAAAACAACCGGTTTGTCGCTTTTTACCGTCAGGTTGAGAAAGTAAGGCGACTCATCAAGCGTATCCGTACCATGCGTGATGACCACGCCATCAACATCCTCACGCGCCAGCAGTGCATTAACCTTTTTACCGAGCTTCAACAGCACATCGCTGGTCATGTTTTCACTACCGATATTGGCCACCTGCTCGCCTGTGATATTGGCCAGCGTTTTCAATTCAGGGACGGCATTGATCAGCGTATCCACGCCCAACGCCCCGGCCTGATATCCTGTGGTTTGCGTATTCGCCGCCGCAGAACCGGCGATGGTGCCGCCCGTCGCCAAAATCACAATGTTGGGCCGATGTTCCGCCGCGCCGACCAGCGCAGAAAAACACACCACTACGATCACAAACAATGATTTAAACATCCTTTCCATAATCTATACCAACCTACTGGTCTTGCCGACAAGCCGAACCGCGCTGCCCGGAACGACCGTCCGTGAGTGGATGACGTATGCTTCTGTCAGAGGAAAGCTGACATCGGGCCGTATGATGCCCCAGCCACTGCTGACTGTATAGCGTTGGTCATCGCATCATGGATGATTGCCTATTGCCCACCGGCAAGCCGCAATAGTCGGTGCAGGGGAGGAATGCCCTATGCAGAATAAGCCGAATACGGCGGAGTCCGGTATTTCCTTTTTATTCAGGTTAACAATCTGAATATCTCGTTAAAAACGAATAAAATATTTTTATAAAAATAAAATAATAAATAAAAGGAGAGGAAAACCACAATCAGCCAGACAATACATAAACTCCGCCATGAGTTTCATTTAATTATTGTCATAACGTCTTTTCATTATATAGTCATATTGATGTGCGTCAGGAATCACCCAGTATTTCCCTCGGTTATAGAGGAAATAATATTCGTGTGATACAAGGAATAAACTAATGTTTAAGTATCTGACATCACTATTTTTACTTACAGCGGCTTTTTCTTCTCAAGCCACAGACACCCTGCTCATGCTGCTCAAGGAGGATAATGTCTCCAACTTAATCCGTGCTGCCGTACCGATTTACCTGCTCGCCGCCCATGCGTCACATGACGTTTAGAAAGAAGGAAACAGACGACAGATGAAACTATCATCGAAGGGAAAGCCAGCTTTCTTCTCAGCCCCGGCAATCCTGGCCAATCTGATTGTCGCTGTTGCCCTGCTGTTTATCGCGGGTTGCAGCGAAAAATCCTATGACATCACACCGCTTGGGCAAACCTCATTTGCTCGTTACCAACAGGAAACCACACGTTGGGTGGAGCAAAATCGGGTATTCCAGACCGATGACAAAAGTATGGTTCACCAACTCGCGTAGCCGACTCATCTGGTATGGCAATCCGCCCGCCGATACCGCTTCTTCACGGGTGCTCATCCGCAGCGATCGTCTTCCCGAATGGCGTATCAGTCAGTTTTCACCTATGTCGATCCTGTTCTCGCCAGAGAACGAAACCTATGGTCCGGCAGGCGTGGTGGTTATTTGCGCCAATGGGCAAACCAGCAACAGTCCGCAACAATGTCAGGACCGGCGCTCACTCTGGTACTCCGATTGGGGCTATCAGGAAGAGGGAAAAATCCACATATGTCTGACTTTCAATCCCTATTTCGACTGGCAAACCCAGATCATGAATGAGGTGCTGGCGGAAGGTTGAGCCGTAATATGCTCTTGGGTGATTGTCATTATTCGGTCATCAACATCGTCTATCATGGCAAGCAAATCTGTCAGCCATTAAGGAACTTATGGCCACCATATCTGCTCCGAGCATTCAAAAAAGCATCTGGTTCCCACCCACAGCACTGGATCTTTGCATCCCGACGCCGGATGTGTCCCCCAATACCAATAACGCCACAGTATTAGAGATTTTCGGCAAGAACAAAGCGTTGGTTAGCCTGCCGGTGGTGGAGAATGGCCGTCCGTTCGGGCTGATTAATCGCCATATTTTCATGTCGCAGATGTCGCGGCCTTTTTACCGCGAACTTTATGATAAAAAAAGTTGCATTGCCTTTATGGACAAAAATCCGCTGATCATTGATGCCGCGGCATCACTGAACAGCGTCGCGGATCAGACGGTGACGAATGGCGATAAATCGCTGACCGATGGCTTTATCGTCACTCAAAACGGTCGTTATATCGGCATAGGTTTAGGGATTGACCTGATCAAAGCGGTGTCCGCCATGCATCTCCATCAACACCAGCAGATCATGCAAAGCATTGAGTATGCACGGGTGATCCAGGAAGCGATGCTCACCACCTCACGGCAAGCCATGTCGCGTTCACTGACAGACTGGTGTCTGACCTGGGAACCACGCGATTGTGTCGGCGGCGACAGCTATTACTTCAAAACCTACCAACAAAGCTGGCTTGCCGTCATTGCGGATTGCACCGGCCACGGCGTACCCGGCGCGTTTATGACCCTGATTTTTTCCTCAGCGCTGGAACAGGCGCTGACGCAACATGGCCCGCAGACACCGTCGCTGTTGCTCCAGGGCATTAATCAACACATCAAGAATACGCTTGGCCAGCGTGGTGAGACACACCAGTCCGTCGCCTCCAACGATGGTTGCGATGCGATAGTGATGTTTTGCGACGCCGCCACCAATACCCTCGCCTGGGCCAATGCCCGTATGACCGCGTTCAGCGTGGCGCGGCACACCGCTCAGATAAGCGTGCTTGACACTGATCGCATGGGCGTCGGCTATACGGATACGCCATACGATTATCAATGGCCAAACCACCAATTGAAGCTAAATGACGGCGATCTCGTTTTTACCGCCACGGACGGGATGACGGATCAAATTGGCGGTGAACGACGGATTATGTTCGGCAAGCGTCGGCTACAGGCATTTTTGCTGCGTCACCAGACACAGCCAATGCGCGAACTTGCCAGCCAATTATTACAAGAACATAAAATCTATCAGGGACATCAGATCAGAAGGGATGATTTAACCTTTTGGGGCTTTCGATATTTTCTTAATCAGGCGAAGCGCGATTATGTCAGAGACTAAGTACACCGAGTTCTTCGACACCACACATCAGCATGATATCACCCTGTATTACGTGGGGTATTTTTCACAAAACATCATTAGCTCATTGGCTGAAACGGTGCGGTTGCAGCTTGAAAAAAAACAGGTGCCGGCGGGCATCCGCCGCAAACTCTTTTCGGCTTTTATTGAAATGGTGCAAAACATTATCCGCTATTCCGCCGCCGATCTCGCCATCGTCGATCAAGCGCATGAAGTTCGCCACGGCGCCGTATGCATCGGTTATGAAAACGGGAAATATTTTTTACTTTCCGCCAATCAGGTCACCCCGGAAGATATTGAGAAACTGCGGGTGCGCCTTGAACCTCTACGTTATATGACCATCGATGAAATCAGGCTTGCTTACAAAGCCTCTCTGCGCGATCAGGCGCCGCCCTGGAGCAAGGGCGCCGATATCGGGTTACTGACCGTCGCGCGCGATGCCAGTGAGCCGCTTCAGTTCACCTTTCAGGCGGATGCATCAACGGGCCTGCCTACGTTTTATCTGAAGGCGATTATTTGAAATGACAAACATAACCAACATGGACAATCTCAATATCGCAGGAACGCCTTGTACGCCGACCGTGGATTTCGACTTTACGCTTCACCGTCTTGCTTTATCCGGTGAATCCTATCCTGAAAATGCGGCCGCGTTTTATCGTCCTCTGATTGCGCAAATCGAAAATTATCTCCACCAGCTACTCGCCAGCAACCAGGGGGATACGTCGCCCTCCCCGATTGCTATCGAGATTCATGTGTCGCTGGTTTATTTCAACAGTTCCAGCACCAAGATGCTCTTCAGTCTGTTCGATACCTTGAACCAGGCGGCTGAACAGGGGCTGGAAATAATCTTGTATTGGTACTATGACAAGGACGACGATATCGCGGCGGAATTTGGCGAAGAACTGCATATCGATTTTCCGGCACTTACTTTCCACAGCCAGATTCAGGAGTAAATACGCCATGAGTACGTTTGAATTATTTACACCGGAATATGACATTTTGCTCGCGGCCCGCCGGGTCGCCAACCAGCAGGATATGCCGGCGGAGGTGTATCGGGATACGCTGCTGACGCTTGCGGAGCACTACCAGCGTTTAGTCAGAGAATCCCACCGGTTGATCTCGCGCAGCGATCGCGCGGAAAAGGAATTAAACCGCCTGAACCATCAATTACACAAGCTGGCCACCGAACTGGAATATAAAGCCACGCACGATCCGCTGACCAATGTCTATAATCGCGGCGCCATTATTGATCGTATCAATCAGACGCTGGAACAGAATCAGGCCGGGCTGATTGTTCTGGATATCGATAACTTCAAACGAATCAATGATGCCTACGGTCACCCCACCGGCGACCGCGTCATCTGCGCGTTAATGGCGCGGGTACAATGGGTGCTGGCAGAGATAGGGAGCATTGGCAGAGTCGGCGGCGAAGAGTTCACGATTTTGCTGGATGGCTTTACGCTGCAACAAGCCGTGAAGATTGCCGAGGATATTCACCAGAGCCTCAACAGCACGCCAATCGAGGTCTTGCCGCAGCAGTTAATAACCGCAAGCTTCGGCGTCAGTTGGGCGCCGCCCAAAACCGGGTTCGACGCGCTCTATGGCTGCGCCGATATTGCGTTGTACCGGGCCAAAAATCAGGGCAGAAACCGGGTTGAATATCAATAGCGCCCATGTTGACGCTATTTATCACCACCGCGGCGAGCAGACTGAGACGTTAACCCGTCAGGCCCTGTTGCGACAAATCAATATCCTTGCCGCGCCCGGCCAACCGCTTCACCCAGTTGCCACACAGCCATGGCGTAGTGAGTGCTGTGGTTGTAACGGGTAATGACATAGAAATTCGGCAGTCCATACCAGTATTGGTATCCACTACCGATATCAAGACGCAGTAAACTGGCTTCATCATAACCGCCCAGCGTGGTCTGTGGCCGTAACCCGGCGGCCTGTAACGTGGCGACGGCGTAGCGCGTATTGAAGCCCGTACTCAATGACGGCGCTTGCCCGCTGGCCGGAACCGCGATCGCACCCCCGCTGACCCAACCATGCGCCTTGAAGTAGTTGGCCACGCTGCCGATGGCATCAACCGGGTCCCACAGATTGATATGGCCGTCGCCATCGAAATCCACCGCATAATTCTTGAACGAGGACGGCATAAACTGACCGTAACCCATCGCCCCGGCATAGGAACCGCGCAGGCTGAGGGGATCATTGTCTTCGGCGCGCGACATCAGCAGAAAAGTTTCCAGTTCGCCGGTAAAGTACGTGGCGCGACGCGGATAGGCGAAAGACAACGTCGCCAGCGCATCAATAATGCGGGTTTTGCCCATGATCCGGCCCCAACGGGTTTCCACGCCGATAATACCGACGATAATCTCCGGCGGCACGCCATAGATTTGTCCGGCGCGCTGCAATGCATCCTGATACTGATCCCAGAACGCCACGCCATTTTGCACATTATCCGGGGTAATAAACTTATTGCGGTAACGGAGCCACGCGCCGTTCGGCCCTGACGGAACACCGCTGCTCGGCGCCTGGCGATCCATCAGGCGAATCACCCAGTCGAGCCGTTTTGTCTGACCCAGCACTTCGAGCAATTGCTGGCGATCGAAACCATGTTCTCGCACCATTTTATCGACAAAGGCCGCCGTTGCCGGATTAAAAGCAAAATCACCGTCTTGCAGATGCTGCGCATGCGCAGGCTGAAGCAAAAAACCACCTTTGACCACCGCAGCGCTCTGGGGCGCCGCCAGGGAAGGCGCCGGTTTGCTGCTACAGGCACAGAGCACGGCAAACAGCGGAAGGAGAATCACCAAATGACGCATCAGATATCCGTATTACCAGCCAGGGAAAAGGTTATGACTATGTTAAAGCATTGTCTGACGGGAAAACACCGGAATATGCGCTTATTGTTGCGCCCTGTCCCGACTGACTTCAGGGGCGCGGCGCATCAGTTTTTCTTCACAAATTCGGATTTCAATTTCATCGCGCCAAAGCCATCAATCTTGCAATCAATGTTATGGTCGCCTTCCACCAAACGAATGCCTTTTACGCGCGTACCAATTTTCAGCGAGGAAGAACTGCCTTTTACTTTCAGATCCTTAATCACCGTAACGGTATCGCCGTCGGCCAGCAAATTACCGTTGGCGTCCCTGACGATCAATCCTTCTTCCTGGGTCGCCGCCTCAGCGCCGGCGGCCCATTCATGACCACATTCAGGGCAGTTGAGTAATTCACCGTCCTGCCAGGTATATTCGGAACTGCATTTTGGGCAATTAGGTAATGGCTGCATCATTAAACTCCTGAAAAAATAATAACAAAGATAAGTAAAATCATAGGTTAATTACCATATAGGCGTGATTTTACCTTTTTCTGGTGTTTTTTGATAGTGATGCCATATTTATGACATTCTTACGGTGGAACGCACCGAACGGGAGTGAGAAGTGAGAATGAAAATTGAGGATGCGGATTGAGAAGAATGTGTCGATGCGGGACGACGCATCGACACATTGCAGGCTGACTAGTTATTCAACATGCTGTTTAGCAGGATCGTGGTGATTATCCCCGTCGCTGCCGCAATCAACACATAGTTTCCGTCAATATACGCCCAATGTTGACCTGACGGCGGTTTATATAAACCGCGATCGCGCCAGTCAGTCACGCGATAATCATCGCCCCGGAAACGTTTGGGAACCGCATGTCCTTTTCTAAAATCACGCCCATTCCAGGAAAAATGATCACGTTCCGCACCGGCACGGCCACGGCGATCTCCGCCCCTTACATCATTAGCATTTGCGCCGGATCTCACCGATTGCCGCTGATTTCTTTCACCCTCACGCTGAACCTGCTGTTTTTGCTGCCCCGGTTGGCTGAGTTGCCGCTGATCTCCCTGCTGCCCACCCGGTCCTTCCGCCCAGGATACGGTCGAAAAACCACTGGTTACGGTAAACATCGCCGCCACCAGCGCTAATATTTTTTTATTCATCATCGACTCCCCTTCATCGTCAGCTATACCGGCTAGTGAAGGCACTATCGTTGACCGCGCCGCCAACTGAAATAACGAAATATCTTAAAAAATCCCTTATTAACGATGATTTACCCAAGGCTGACGCTTTTCTGACATCTGAAACAATTTTTTACCTTTTGTTCCCGACACCGGGGGGCGACATGGTGGCTTAATCCCGCCTTTCGGTCTGAACGTCTTCTCTCATCAGTCATTTTTTTTCTCTCCACAAATGGTGCAATTGATTAACAATTATTCCGCAGCCGCTGGCATCGATAGTGATTGAACCCTCCAGGATCAGTTCTCTTTATGAGGGTGTTCCGTCAGTTAGCCCGCCTCGGCGCGCGGCAAGCGAACTGTTCATTTTTCGTGCAGTCAGCGCCCCGATTCAGTGCAGCGGCCTCATGATTTACCATTTGATTTTTATTGGAAAATTTATCATTGACAACGCTTTGAATCGCTTCTTATAGTGACCGGGACTTATCCGCAAGAACGCCAACGCTGTCGGCTTGTGGTTATGGCAATAGAGCCCTCGCAATGTCATCTGACTTTGCCGGGCTTTTTTTTTGCTTTTTTTTCAGACCCATTTTTCGCACCCATTCTTCACACCAACGCCAGGGGTATTTATGTCCAGAATGAAATGTCATTACGCCGCGTTACCGCTCGCACTGGCAGCCGCATTTGCCGTGACCTACTCAGGTCTGGCTGGCGCGGCGGAAAAACCGGTAAAAATAGGTTTGCTGGAAGATGCATCAGGTAACTTTGCCTTACCCGTCATACCCAAGATCCATGCGACAGAACTCGCCGTTGAAGAGATCAATGCCAAAGGCGGTATCCTCGGTCGCCCAATTGAACTGGTGAAATACGATACGCAATCCGATAACACCCGCTTCCAGCAAATGGCGCGGCGTTTGATTAAAAACGACAAAGTCGATGTCGTATTCGGCGCCTTTTCCAGCGCCTCGCGCGAAGCCATCCGTCCCATCATGGATCGTGAAAAGCAGATGTACTGGTACAACAACCAGTATGAAGGCGGGGTGTGCGACAGTAACGTCTTTGTGACTGGCGCGGTGCCGGAACAACAGTTTTCCACGCTGATCCCGTGGATGATGGAGAAATACGGCAAGAAAGTGTACACCATCGCGGCTGATTATAACTTTGGTCAGATCTCCGCCGAATGGGTACGTAAAATTGTGACAGAGAATGGCGGCACTATGGTGGGGGAAGAGTTTATTCCGCTCAGCGTGTCGCAGTTCGGTCAAACCATCCAAAATATTCAGAAAGCCAAACCTGACTTTGTGATGACGTTATTGGTGGGGGCCAACCAATCCTCCTACTACGAGCAAGCCGCCGCCGCCAAACTCGGCCTGCCGATGGGCAGTTCAGTTAACGTCGGTCAGGCTTACGAGCACAAACGCTTCAAGCCGCCCGCGCTGAAAGACATGTATATCACCGCCAACTACATTGAAGAAGTGGATACACCGGCCAGTAACGATTTCAAACAGCGTTTCCGCGCCAAATTCCCTAACGAGCCGTATATCAATCAGGAGGCCGCCAATGCCTATGATGCGGTTTATCTGTACAAGTTGGCGGTGGAGAAAGCGGGCAGCACCGATATGGTCGCCGTGCGCAACGCGCTGGAAGCCGGGGATATCTGTACGGACGGCCCGTCAGGAAAAGTTTGTATCGATCCGAAAAGTCATCACCTGAGCCACACCATCTATCTGGCCCATGTGAAAGACGACCACTCCATCGAGATACCGAAGGTATGGAACGACATCAAGCCATACTGGTTGGGTGAAGCAGGCTGCAATCTGCCGGTTAAACCGGATACCAGCCAGTACACCCCGTCTAATCCGCCGAAAGCCTGATTTACGTTCTGCGTCAGAGAGAAGCCGTATCCTCTCTGACGTCATCGGTTTATTTGCTGTGTCAGTCAGGACACTGAGGATTGCCCGCAGATGTTAACGCTATCCTTTCTTTATTCCGTGATTTACCCGTTCGGCGATAACGTCGCCTATCTGGTGCTGGCCGCACTCGGTCTGGCGGTGATCTTCGGCATGATGGGCGTGATCAACCTCGCCCACGGTGAATTCATTATGTGCGGCGCTTACGTCACCATTCTGATGAACAAGGCGGGCCTGCCGCTGCCGTTAGCCATGCTGAGCGGCACGCTGGCCGCCGCCTTCGCCGGCGGTGTGGTGGAGCGTCTGGTGGTACGCCATCTTTATGGCCGATTGTATGACTCCGTCGTCGCTACCTGGGCGATCAGCCTGATTGTGCAACAAAGTATGCTGCTGATTGCCGGCCCCTCGCTGGAAGGGCTTTCCACCCCGTTCGGATCATTTACCCTCGGCGATTACTCTTTCGCCACTTATCGGGCCATCCTGCCGTTGATCGCGATTGCGGTATTGGCGGCGCTATATTGGCTGTTCTTCCATACCAATTACGGCGTGTGCGCCCGCGCCACCATTCAAAACGCGAAGATGGCCGCCTGCCTCGGACTGGAAACCGATCGCATCTATACGCTGACCTTCGCCCTCGGCGCCGGGCTTGCCGGGTTAGCCGGCGCGATCTACGCCCCAACGTTGACGGCGGTTCCGACCATGGGAAGCAGCTTTATTGTGCAGGCCTTTGTGTCGGTGGTGGTTGGCGGCGCAAACGTACTGGTCGGCACTATTCCCGCAGCCATGGCTTTAGGCGCGATCCAGACCGGACTCAACGCCTGGTACGGACAGTTGGCCGGACAGATTGGCCTGCTGCTGACGGCGGTATTGGTGATCCGTTTATTGCCCAACGGCGTTGGCAGCCTGTTTACCCGCAATCGCTAGGAGAGCAACGTGACGATGACTTCAGTTAATGTTTCTACCGGCAGTGCGTCCAAGCGCAGTCTGAACAACAGCATAGTGATAAGCGGAATTATTCTGGCCATCGCCCTGCTGTTGCCGCTGGTGCTGGATAGCGCGTTGATTGGCGACTTCGCCTATTTCCTGTTGTGGACCTTTTGCGCCATCGGGCTGGCCGCCATGTGGGGCCACGGCGGTATTCTTTCATTCGGCCAAACCGCTTTCTTCGGGCTGGCCGGTTATACCTACGGCGTGATGACGCTCAATTTCGGCGATGGCGTGCTCTCCACCTGGTCCGGGTTGTTGTTCGCCTTGTTGCTGGCCGCCGCTGTCGCCGCGGCGTTGGGTTACCTGATGTTCTACGGCGGCGTCACCGGGATTTTCATCGGTATCGTCACGCTCTCTTTCACCCTGGTGCTTGAAACGTTCATGTCGCAAACGGCGGGACCGCAGTGGGTGATTGGCAGTGCGCGCCTCAACGGTTTCAATGGCATGTCCGGCATGCCGCCGCTCTCGTTGCCCGGCGCGGACGGCGAACTGTTTACGTTGGAAGGAAACGCCTTTTACTACCTGATTGTCCTGCTGCTGGCGGTGATTTATTGGGGCGTTCGCCGTCTGCTGCGCTCCAATTTTGGCTTGACGCTGGCTTCCATTCGTGAAAATCCCCGGCGGGCGGAAATGCTTGGCATAGATATCCGTCGTTATCAGTTGCTGGTGTTCGTGCTGGGGGGCGTGTTGTCCGGTTTATCCGGCGCGCTGTACACCATCTGGGGATCTTACATCACGCCGTCATCAATGGGATTAACCGCCGCCGCGATGCCGGTTATCTGGGTCGCCACCGCGGGACGGAAAAATATCTTCGGCACCGTGGTCATCACCGCGCTAATGGTATGGCTGTCGCAGTGGCTGGCGGTTTACGGCAGCGAATACGCCATGATCCTGCTGGGTTTTATCCTGCTGTTTGTGGTTCTGGCCGCGCCAAACGGATTGCTGCCGTGGCTGGCGGAAAAAATCCGCCGCCTGACCGTCAGGCATCAAACCAAACGCAATGTGCAACATAAAGGGGCCAGGCCATGAACCAACACCAGCAGGATCTGATCCTTGAAACCAAAGGGCTGAGCAAACGCTTCGGCGGCGTTCAGGTCATTAATCAGGTGGATATGCAAATCCACCGCGGCGAAGTGCGCTGCGTCATCGGCCCGAACGGGGCGGGGAAAAGCACGTTTTTCAAATTGCTCACCGGGGAGCATGCGCCGAGCGGCGGCGAGATCCGTTTCTTTGAACATCGGCTGAATTCGCTGGCGCCCTTTCAACGTATCCAGATGGGCATGAGCATTAAGTTTCAAATTCCGGGAATTTTTCCCGATCTCAGTGTGGAACAACATTTGCAACTGTCGTTGAGTCACCTAAGACCGCAAGTTCGGCATGAGGCCGCCGGCATTGATGAACTGCTGCAACGCTTCAAGCTCAGTACGGAAAAGCGTCAGTTGGCGGGAAATTTATCGCACGGCAAAAAACAGTGGCTGGAAATCGCCATGGCCGCGTCGTTGCGTCCGGCGTTGCTGATGCTCGACGAACCCGTAGCCGGGTTGTCGGTAGAAGAAACCTACCTCACCGGCGAATTGATTAAAGCCATGCAGCAAGACGGTCTGACGTTGATGGTGGTTGAGCATGATATGACCTTTGTGCGTCAAATCGCATCACGGGTTACCGTGCTGCACGGCGGTCGCGTATTCGCTGATGGCGAAGCCGCGCAGGTACTGGCGCAGGACGATGTCGCGGGCATTTATTTGGGGAAAGCCGGATGAACGACGTGTTATTGCAGGTGAATGGGATCACCGGCGGTTACGGCAGCGGGCAGGTGCTTAACGGCGCGACGCTGCAACTGCACGCCGCCGAAGTGTTAGGACTGATTGGCCGTAACGGGGTCGGCAAAACCACGCTGATGCGCACCCTGATCGGCGTCGTCCCCGTCAGGCAAGGCTGCATCATGCTGGGGGAAACGGATATCACGCAGGCCACCGCACAGCGCCGCGCCAGATTGGGCATCGGCTATGTGCCGCAGGGACGCGAGGTCTTCAGCGGTTTAACGGTGGCGGAGAACCTTCAGGTAGGTATGCAGTTTGTCCGTGAGCACCGCGAATTCGCTCAGGATCTGCTGGAGCGGGTGCTGGAGTATTTCCCTATTTTGCGTCAGCGCCTGAAACAAAAGGCCGGCACCATGAGCGGCGGTGAGCAACAGCAACTGGTGATCGCCAGAGCGCTGGTCGGTTCGCCCAAAATCCTGCTGCTCGATGAGCCCTCTGAAGGCGTTCAGCCTTCCATTGTTCATATTATCGCCGACACGCTGGTGCGGATCGCCCGTGAACTGCGAGTCGCCGTGATCCTGGTCGAACAGGATATCGCCATGATCCAACGCGCCGCCCAGCGCTGCTGCGTGATGGATAAAGGCCAGGTGATTGAAACCCTGACACAGCGCCAACTTTCCGACGACCTTTTGATGCGTCATCATCTGGCGTTGTGATTCGTGTCGGACTAACCCGGTTTATTCGGTGGAGAACTACCTATGAAATGGCTTGAAGACTCAATTATGCGCAAACGCGGCGTGGGGGCCGAACGTAAACCGGTCACCCACCACCTGACCGAAGAAATGCAAAAAGAATTTCACTACACTATCGGGCCTTATTCCACGCCGGTGCTGACGATTGAACCGGGCGACCGGGTGATCGTCGATACCAGAGATGCATTTGAAGGCGCGATCAAATCCGAACAGGATATGCCCAGCGCGTTACTGAACATGCCGTTCCTTAACCCGCAGAACGGCCCGATCATGGTCAACGGCGCGGAAAAAGGCGATGTGCTGGCGGTGTATATCGAATCCATGCTGCCTCGCGGCGCCGACCCCTACGGGATCTGCGCCATGATCCCGCATTTCGGCGGACTGACCGGCACCGACCTTACCGCGATGCTCAACGATCCGTTGCCGGAAAAGGTACGCATGATCAAGCTCGACAGTGAAAAAGTGTATTGGAGCAAACGCCATACCCTGCCTTACAAACCGCATATCGGCACGCTCAGCGTTTCGCCGGAAATCGACTCCATCAACTCGCTGACGCCGGATAATCACGGCGGCAATATGGATGTACCGGATATCGGCCCCGGCAGCATTACCTATCTGCCGGTACGCTCGCCGGGCGGACGCTTGTTTATCGGCGATGCTCACGCCTGTCAGGGCGACGGCGAAATCTGCGGCACGGCGGTAGAATTCAGTTCGATTACCACCATTAAAGTAGACTTGATCAAGCACTGGAAGCTTTCATGGCCGCGCATGGAAAACGCGGAATCCATCATGAGCATCGGCAGCGCCCGCCCGCTGGAAGACGCCACGCGCATCGCTTACCGCGATCTGATCTACTGGCTGGTGGAAGATTTTGGTTTCGAACAGTGGGATGCCTACATGCTGCTCAGTCAGTGCGGCAAAGTCCGCCTCGGTAATATGGTCGATCCCAAATACACCGTCGGCGCCATGCTCAACAAGACATTGCTGGCGCAATGATGATTCGCCCGGACACGTCGGGTGCCGGGCGAACCGTAACCGTTTTCCAAGCCAAACAAGCAGGTTTATATGGGTTCAGCCACACCAGTCAACATTGGTTTACTTTATTCTTCCAGCGGCGTAACCGCCGCGTTGGAACTGTCGCAATGGCGTGGAGCTACCCAGGCCATTACGGAAATCAACCAGAACGGCGGGATCAATGGCCGGTTGCTGAACGCGATACATTACGATCCGCAATCTGAGGATGCCCAGTTCCGCGCTCTGGCCGAACGGCTGATCGTCTCAGACAACGTCAATGTGATCTTTGGCGGCTATACCTCCAGCAGCCGCAAGGCGATGTCGCCGATTGTGGAAAAGTATCAGCGCCTGCTGTTTTACTCCCAACTGTATGAGGGCTTTGAGTTTTCAGAAAATATTCTCTATGGCGGGGCGGCCCCGAACCAGAACTGCGTGCAACTGGCGGATTATCTCGCCACGCATTTTGGGGCAAGGGTTTACATGGTCGGTTCACGTTACGTTTACCCTTACGAAAGCAATCGCAATATGCAGGAGTTGATACTGCAATATCCCGATGGCGCCGTTGTCGGGGAGCGCTATCTGGCGTTGAACGCCCCTTACGAAGCGTTTTTGCCGGTGGTGGAGGATATCAGAAAGAAACAGCCGGACTTTATTTTCAGCACCGTCGTCGGCCAGACAGTGCCTTTTCTTTACCGCGCCTATCACGAAGCCGGGCTTGATCCTGCCCATATGCCGATCGGCAGTCTCAATACCTCGGAAACCGAGATCGCCATGATGGGGGCGGAACTGGCTGTCGGTCATTACACCTCCGCCCCTTATTTTCAAAGCATCAACAGTAAGGCTAATCAGGCCGCGCTTGAGCAATTCCATCGACAGTTCGGGCCGGACGTGAATACCGACCTGAACTGGGAGGCCACCTACAGCCAGGTGCATATGTTTGCCAGAGCGATGCAGGAGTGCGGCAGCGATAGCATTCATCATCTGTTGCCCGCGCTGCGCGGCAGCGAATTCGATGCGCCGCAGGGCCGAATTCGCATCGATCCACTCAATCAGCACACCGGACTCTATCCCCGAATCGGCAAAGCGAACGCATCAGGACAATTCACCGTGGTCAGCGAGTCACGCCGTATCGTCGCGCCGGATCCCTATATGACCAATCAGATTCAGGGAGACTGGGTCACCAAACTGACAAAAGTGGAGTATCCCAATGCGCCATAACGACGACCCGCGAACCAGTGCCACCGCCTTACTACTCAGCCGGGGAATTCGTTGTGTGGTGCTGCATCCTGACGATGACGATGGCGAAACCCTGACCAATCACCTGCGGCGAATGGGCTTTAAAGTACGGGCATACTGGCCCGTGCCCGATACGTTGCCCGCTGATACTGATTTGGTGTTCTTTGCGCTGCAATTCGATCGCGCCGAACCGGAGATGTCCTGGCTCGACCTGAATAAGCATGCGTTGATCACCATCAGCAGTTATGAAAACCCGACGTTTATCGATAAAACGCTGAGTCTGGGCGCCAGCGCGACCATTACCACCCCGGTCAGAGCTTCCGGGCTGCTGTCTACCATGGTGTTTGCTTTGCACCATGCTCAGCAGCGCCGGCAAATGACCGATCGTATTGAACGACTGGAAAAAAAGATGGTCGGCCTGCGTCAGGTCAGTGAAGCCAAAGCCATTTTGATGCGTATGCATAACATTGGTGAAGAACAGGCTTACGAGATCCTGCGTCATCAGGCGATGGACAAACGCATCACTGTCGATGAGATGGCCCGCGCCTTGATTCAGGCAAACGACATTTTTTCGTGGACTACGCCGGACAGTACGTCTGGCCGCAAAAACGGATGAGCACGCTTAACCGATGAACGCCGGGATGCCGTAAACCTGCGCCAACACCAGAACCACTAACCGTTTGTGAGGATAATGATGTCTATCGCCCCTTTTCTCGCCGCTGCCGTACAGTTTGAACCGACGTTAGCCGCTAAAGACGACAATATTCGTCAGTTGCTGACAATGGTGGAACAAGCTGCCCAACAAGGCGCAAAACTGATCACCACCCCGGAAATGGCCACCACCGGTTACTGCTGGTATGACCGCCATGAAATTTCGTCCATGGTGGAAACCATTCCCGGCGATACTACCGGACGCTTTGCTGCCTTAGCACAGCGTTATCAATGCTATATCGTGCTCGGTATGCCGGAAGTGGATGCCACGACGTCATTGTATTACAACAGCGCCGTGTTGATTGGTCCGCAAGGCGTTATCGGCTGTCACCGCAAAAGTCATCCCTATATTTCCGAACCCAAATGGGCGGCGGCGGGCGATCTCGGTCATCAGGTCTTTGATACGCCGATTGGCCGCATCGGGATGCTGGTCTGCATGGACATTCATTACCCGGAAACCGCACGCTTACTGGCTCTGGACGGTGCGGACATCATTTGCCACATCAGTAACTGGCTGGCGGAACGTACTCCCGCCCCTTACTGGATTAGCCGTGCCATGGAAAACAGTTGCTACCTGATTGAAAGTAACCGCTGGGGGCTGGAACGCGGCGTACAATTCAGCGGCGGCAGTTGCATCATCGAACCCGACGGTCATATCGCTGCTGTTATTGATGATGGCGACGGCATTGCCTTTGCCGACATTGACATTCGCCGCAGCCGCCAACATCAGGTACTGGGCCAACCGGTATTCAGCCAGCGCCGTCCCGACCATTATCAGCCGCTGCTCAGCGATAGCTTCTTATGGAACCCGCAGGATTTCTTCGGCCTGTACGGATATCGCCCGCTGCCCGCCGGACGTCAAAGCCGCATCAGCGTGGCGCAATATTCACCGGATGAACAGGTAGAGGATAATCTGGCGCGGATTATCGCGCTGACCGAAGCGGCGCTCAGCGAACAAGGCAGCGAACTGCTGATATTTCCCGAACGCGCGCTGACGGGTAACGCCGCGCCAGAAGTTAATGCGCAAAGCGCGGAGAGCCCCGCCGTACAAAGCCTGACGCGCTTAGCCATGAAACGGCGCATACATCTGGTGGTAGGGATGGCCGAACGCGAAGGCGATACGTGTTACAACACGCAGATGTTGTTCGGCCCGCCGGGTATCATTGGGCGTTACCGCCAGATGCATCTGTCCGAAGCCGACCAACGGTGGGCAACCGCGGGAGATGAGTGGACAACCCTGGACACCCCGCTGGGACGCATTGGTTTGCTGCTGGGCAATGACCTCCTGCTGCCGGAAGCGGCGCGAATTCTGGCATTGGAAGGATGCGACATCCTTGCCTGTTCCGCCGCGCTGTCCGGCGGTTTTACCGGTTCACACCCCGGTAGCGCGGTAAAACAGAATTACCCGATCCCAACGGGCGCCGATCCGTTGCACTGGCACCTCGCACGCACACGGGCCGGGGAAAATAACCTCTACCTGGCCTTCGCCAATGCGGTAGACGCGAACAACGGCGGCTTCAGCGGCATTTTCGGCCCAGAAACCTTCCGTTTTCCCCGTAATGAACAGCTATTGTGGCAGGAACAAGCGATCGTCACACAGACGATCGATACCCGTCCGGTCGCCAACAGCGATTACCCAACCAACGTAGTACGCAGAAAGGATCTGGTCGCCATGCGCCTGCCCCATCATTATACCCTGTTGATTATTGGTTAAGTTTTATTTAACCAAACCGGACGGCGCAACATCAGATTATCTGGTAATGGCATACCATTGCAGCATCTCACGTCTGCCATCGAGATATTGCGCATGGTTGTAGGTGCCACGGATAGCATTCTTATCAACATGCGCCAGTTGGGTTTCAATCCATGCGGTGTTGTAGCCCTGTTCGTGAAGAACGGTGCTCATGGTATGACGGAAGCCGTGACCCGTAACCCGGCCTGTATAGCCAATTCGCTTGAATACCTGATTGATACTGGCTTCGCTCATGGTCTTGCTAGGATCATTGCGTCCCGGAAACAGTAAAGGAAATTGCCCCGTCATTGCTCTGATTTGTTCGATAATGGCTAACGCTTGGGTAGATAGCGGGATGATATGGGGACGGCGCATTTTCATGCGTTCAGCAGAAATTTCCCATAGCGCTTTATCAGTATCGATTTCAGACCATAATGCACCGCGCAATTCCCCTGTTCTCAGGCCAGTAATGATCAGCAATCTTGCTGCCAGCACCATCAATTCACTACCAGAGTAGCCAGCAAGGGCTTTAAAAAAGGCGGGAAGCTCTTCTATGGTCAGGAATGGGTAATGATGTGTAGACTCATGCCCCTGCATGGCACTGGTGAGATCAGGCGCGGGATTATACTCGGCTCTGCCTGTCACGATGGCATAGCGAAACACTTCACCGCAGCGTTGATGCACTTTCTTGGCTTTCTCGGTCGCCCCTCGGTCTTCCATCTTTTTAAGCACATTTAGCAGTTCCAACGGCTTGATGTCTGCAACAGGGCGTTGACCAATGAACGGGAAGACGTCTTTGTTGAAGGCTTCAAGAATGTCAGAGTCATACCCCGCAGACCATTTCTTCACTTTCATGCTGTGCCATTCGAGCGCAATTTGCTGAAAGGTATTTTTCACTTCTTCGATTTGGGCTTGTTTACTTTCTTGCTTAAACGCACTCGGATCAACCCCATTAACCAGCAGCTTTTTAGCATCATCTCTTTTGCTTCTGGCATCGGCTAAGGTAATGGTCGGGTAGACACCAAACACCACACGTTTTTCTTTACCTGCGATACGGTATTTCATGCGCCAGCTTTTGGTGCCGTTAGGGAACACCTCCAGATACATGCCCCCACCATCTGCTAACTTGTAGGGTTTATCTTTGGGCTTGGCAGTCTCTACCTGTCTGGCATTGAGCTTCATTTGGGGGCATCTCCTTTAGACCGAACACGATATGCCCCCACCGATGCCCCCAACTCACCGTAGATTTCTGTGAACGTGAGTAGACGAGTAGAGACAATAAGGGCCGTGAAACCGCGTATTATAAGGGTTTAAAGGGTGTTTGAGTAGACTTAGGGAGACGTTAAAATAGGTAGGATGGTGCCGATAATAGGAGTCGAACCTACGACCTTCGCATTACGAATGCGCTGCTCTACCAACTAAGCTATATCGGCCTTAAGACTCGTCGTGGCGAATGCCAGACGTGAACTACGGGGTGACAAACTAGTGAAAACGACACATCAAGTCAAGCGTTTGGCTGTCGTCTGCTGGTTTTATAATCGTCTTGAGCCCGATAAGGATCCTCTGATAATTTTCCAAGCTAATAACAGAGGATCCTATAACTTTCAGGTTTAAAAGAGAGGTTATGGACGCACCAGATCATCGCCGTAACCAATCCATTTGTAGGTGGTTAGCGCTTCTAATCCCATCGGGCCGCGAGCGTGCAGTTTCTGTGTGCTGACCGCGACTTCCGCGCCCAGACCAAACTGTCCGCCGTCGGTAAAGCGCGTGCTGGCATTCACATAAACCGCCGAGGAATCCACTGTCCGAACGAAGCGTTCCGCGTTGCTCAGAGAGCGCGTCAGAATCGCATCCGAGTGCTGCGTACCATGCTGGCGAATATGGGCGATGGCCTGATCCAGGTCGTCCACCAGCGTGACATTCAGGTCGTTGGAAAGCCATTCGTCATCATAGTCAGCTTCTTCCACCGCAACCACCTTCGCCGGGCCTTCACTCAGATATGGCATCGCCGATGTGCTGGCATGTAGCGTCACGCCGGCCTGCGCCATTTTCCTGCTCAGTTCCGGCAGGAAGGTGGCGGCAATGCTTTGCTGAACCAGCAGGGTTTCCAGACTGTTACAGGCGCTGGGGCGCTGAACTTTAGCGCTCTCGATGACCGTCAGCGCGTTGTCAAAATCAATGCTTTCGTCCGCGTAGATGTGACACACCCCGATGCCCCCGGTAATCACCGGGATGGTCGATTGCTCACGGCACAGTTTATGCAAGCCCGCGCCGCCGCGAGGAATGAGCATGTCCACATAACGATCCAGTCTGAGTAACTGATTCACCAGTTCGCGATCGGGACTTTCAATCGCCTGAACCGCGGCGGCAGGCAGGCCGCATTGTGCCAGCGCCTGTTGAATGACTTTTACCGTCGCCGCATTGGTGCGATAAGTCTCTTTACCACCGCGTAGAATGACCGCATTACCTGTTTTCAGGCACAGGGAAGCCACATCAATCGTTACGTTGGGCCGTGCTTCATAAATCACGCCAACCACGCCGAGGGGTACACGCCGACGCTCCAGCTTGAGGCCGTTATCCAACATGCTGCCATCAATGATTTGCCCGACCGGATCAGTTAAACGGCACACCTGGCGTACATCGTCGGCGATAGCCGTCAGACGCGCAGGCGTCAGCAGCAAGCGATCCTGTAACGCGTCGCTCATGCCGTTCTGTCGCGCATCGGCCAGATCCCGTTCGTTGGCGGCCAATATTGTCGCGCTCTCCGCTTCGAGCAAATCCGCTATCATCAGCAACGCGCGATCTTTTTCAGCCGTGCTCAGCACCGCTAACTGATAAGACGCCGCTTTTGCCGCTTTGCCCATCTGTTCAAGCATGGCTTGCTCCTTAATTGATAATCATGTCGTCCCGATGAACTGCCACCGGGCCGTATTCATAACCGAGAATATCGTCAATCTGCTGGGAGTGATGCCCGGCAATCATACGCAGCGCATCACTGTTATAGCGGGTGACGGCGTGGGCGATATCGCGCCCCATCAGGCTGCGAATACGGATAACTTCACCACGGGAGAAATTCCCCGCCACGTCGCGGATACCTTTGGGCAGCAACGAACTGCCGCGTTCGAGAATGGCCGACAATGCGCCATCATCCACGGTTATCTCACCGGCTGGCGGCGCGCCGAAGATCCAGCGTTTGCGCCTTTCCAATGGCGCTTCCAGCGCATGGAAGCGCGTGCCGACAGAAACGTCGGCAATCACATCCCCAATCACCCCCGGCTTGCCGCCCGCGGCAATCACGACATCGATACCCGCACGGCAAGCCACATCCGCCGCCTGGAGCTTGGTCGACATGCCTCCGGTGCCCAATCCCGATACGCTATCGCCCGCAATGCTGCGCAACGCATCGTTAATTCCGGTTACTTCACGGATCAATTCCGCCGCCGGATTTTTACGCGGATCGGCGGTAAACAGCCCGGCCTGATCGGTTAGCAGCAGCAATTTATCCGCATCAGCGAGAATGGCAGCCAACGCGGAAAGGTTATCATTATCGCCGACTTTGATTTCAGCCGTCGCCACCGCATCATTTTCATTGATAACCGGAACAATGTGGTTATCTAGCAGCGCCCGCATGGTGTCACGCGCGTTCAGAAAGCGTTCGCGATCCTCCAGATCCGCACGGGTCAGCAACATCTGTCCGATGTGGATACCATAAATGGAAAATAGCTGTTCCCAGAGTTGGATCAGGCGGCTTTGCCCCACGGCTGCCAGCAGTTGTTTGGTCGCAATGGTCGCGGGGAGCTCAGGGTAACCCAGATGCTCACGACCAGCGGCAATCGCCCCTGACGTGACAATCACGATTTTGTGTCCCGCCGCATGTTGCTGCGCGCACTGACGAACCAGTTCAACAATATGGGCGCGATTAAGACGGCGTGAACCGCCCGTCAACACGCTGGTGCCAAGTTTCACAACCAAGGTCTGGCTGCCGCTCATAATTTCTCTACCGTTAGTCGTCATAAAAAAGACAAATCAGGGAAACGTTGTAACAGGACAGACGCGTTATGCCAACAGGCTCAACGCGAAAACCTGTGAATAAAATAGGGGATCAAAGGGGAAATATCACGGTCGTGCGGTTAATGCACAGGCGGGTTCCAACGATTTCAGCAATTTTTCCAAACGAACATGGAATGCTTGTTGGGTTTTTTCAAGTTGAGCCATCACGTCTTTATCTTTGATTTTCTCTTCACACCAGTTACCGCTTTTATCATACAAACCAAAATGGTAGTCATAGCTAAAAACATGTCCCTGATCTTCCAGCGTCAACCACCAGCCCCAGAACTCCCGTTTCTCAGGCGCAGGTTTGACGTTGACGCAAACGGCCAGACAATCGAAGAAAAAATGTTGGTGTTCGCACTGCCCTTCACGCAAGTAGGGTCCCAACGATGCAAAGTTCTTCATGAGCCTGCTTTTCGGGTGTCCACTCGGTAACATCATCAGCAATCTCCTCAGGTTGAATCTTCTTTTTAGCAGAGAATGGCGATTTATCAACTCACCGGCGAAATAATGCAGCAAGGACAACCGTATGCACTAAGCTAATTGTTTGCCCAGCCAGTTGCTGATCTCCTGCAATGCTCGATGAAAGTTTTGATAGACCGGTGAAAAATTAACCGGCAACAATTTCCCCCTCGTGGACGAGTTGACGATTAAGGCAGCCTCTTCCTTCGGACTCACCACATCATTATCCCAGTATCCGGCCAGCATGGGTGTGGGACAACGGCGGCCCAGCAATCCTTGCGTTTTCAGTGAATAGCGTCCCAGTTCCGTTTTCAATGCCATATCGGTAGAGAATGGCATCCCCAGCCGACTGGCCAGCACATCCATAAACATATCCGGCACCTGTTGCTGGCGCTGCGTATCACACAGTAAGTGATGCACCACCGGCCCCAGACAGGCGACCGCACGTAAACGCTGCGATTCGAGATAGGCCAGGCGCACCGCGATATTGGCGCCAAAGCGAAAACCAAACGTGCCGACGCGACAGTGATCAACCCAGGGCACATCCGCTAACGCCCGTAAAACCTGTTGATGCAGGAAACTCGAATCCTGATCCAGCTTCCAGCGAGACGAGAACCCCACGGAGGGAACATCGATAGTCAACATCGCCATACCCGCCGGCGCCAGGTAATCACGAAACAGGCGATGATAATCGCTTTGCAGCGTATCCAGACTGCCGCACACCAGAATGGTGGGGAAAGGCGCTTCGTCTTGTTGAGGTAAATGCAGGAAGCCGGTCAGTGATCCGCCTCCCTGAATCGGAAAAGTGAGCTCTTTTAACTCATAAGGAAGATATTTCGCCGCTTCTTCATAAGCGCGGTTAGCAAGGGTCTGCGCCTGCTCTGCCAGTTCATCGCCTTTAATATACGGATAAGCCGCAATACTATAGAGATTGGCGGCATTCAGCCAGTATTGGCCGTTTTGCGCGCAATCGGTTCTGTCCATGGCTTGCTGTTGCCAGTTTGCGCCCTGCTTAGCCCACTCGTAAATCCAGTTGCCGCTACGGTAACCAATCACGGTGTCCAGCAAATGTTCGCTGCTTCTTTTCTCATTGCTCACGGCGATACGCGCCAATACCGCTTCAATATCCCACGGATCGACTCCGCGCCAGATCCACATCAACCGGTTGATCATTCGATACCAGTTACGGGTATTCTCGCCTTCCAGCGTGTAATGCACACCCAACGCTTCCGATGTATGACGCGTCCGCCTGACCAGCGTGGAGGTTTCCGCGTGTTTAAAGGAGGGTTTGAAGAGGGTTTCAGACAGATTAGCTTGCGCCAAAGCGACCTCCATTAATGTAAACCGCCGTTAGCGGACCAACAAACCATTGCCATATTAACAATACCAGAATTAATAAACCTGAATTAATAAACACAGAGTGTAACGGACTCACGGTGATGAAGACAAACGGCGCAGCGCAGAAGTGCAAACGCCACTCAAAGCGCCGCCTGTTGCCTCGCGCATGATGCATTCAACGATTCGACAGCCGCTATAAAAAACAATCGCCATAAACAACAATGCCCGGCGGAACCGGGCATTGAAGCAGACAATAAATAGCGATTAACGGCCAGACAACGGCGGCACAAATACCACGCCCATATCCCACGGCTGTTCGATCCAGGTATCCTGCGGGATATCGACGATGTAGTCGTCAACCAGCGGTTTGCCTGCGGGTTTAGCGAAAATGGTGACAAACCTCGCTTTAGGGTACATGTCGCGAATCGCTTTGGCCGTACCGCCGGTATCAACCAGATCATCGACAACGATAAAGCCTTCGCCATCACCTTCTGCGCGCTTGAGCACTTTCATTTCACGCTGGTTATCATGGTCATAGCTGGAAATGCAAACGGTATCAACATGACGGATCCCCAGTTCACGCGCCAGCAGCGCTGCGGGAACCAACCCGCCGCGGCTAACAGCAATAATGCCTTTCCATTGTTCGGCAGGCAATAAACGCTGCGCCAGTTTGCGGGCCTGGATTTGCAACATATCCCAGGTTACAACGTACTTTTCGCTCATAAAATATATCCCAGCCGAATCGAAGATAATTGGCTTAATTTGAGTCTGAGGGGAAAAAAGGTTGCGCGAGATTATAGATATCCAACGCCATAAAAACCAGTATTTCTCAGCCTGAGAATCAGGTTTTCGCACTATCCATGCTGTCCAAATCAAAATTCAGCGTTACGTCAGTACAAATAAGGGTGGCAAGCGCGTCGCCAATTTTCCCCGCTCCCGGCAGAAAGTGATATTCTGTCGCAACAGGCCATATCGGATGGCTGATCGTGATTAACCTTCCACCTGTCGCGCCTGAACACCAGACGCCCAAAACAGGCTCGATGATAAAGGAGACGCAAAAAGTGTCTGAATTGTCTCAACTTGCCCCGCAACCGTTGTGGGACATTTTTGCCAAGATCTGTTCTATTCCTCATCCGTCTTACCATGAAGAAGCGCTGGCGGCACACATCCTTGAGTGGGCGAAAGAAAAAGGCATTCATGCCGAGCGCGATCAGGTTGGCAATATCCTGTTGCGCAAAGCGGCTACCGCGGGTATGGAAAAGCGCAAACCGGTGGTGCTACAGGCGCACCTGGATATGGTGCCGCAGAAAAACAATGACACCGTGCATGATTTCACCACCGATCCCATCCAACCGTATATTGATGGCGAATGGGTAAAAGCCCGCGGCACCACGCTGGGCGCCGACAATGGCATCGGTATGGCGTCGGCGCTGGCAGTGCTGGCGGATAGCAGCGTCAAACACGGTCCGCTGGAAGTTCTGCTGACCATGACCGAAGAATCCGGTATGGATGGCGCTTTTGGCCTGCAACCGAACTGGCTGCAAGGTGAAATCCTGATCAACACCGATTCGGAAGAAGAAGGCGAAATTTACATGGGTTGTGCCGGCGGCATTGACTTCATTACCCGTTTACCGTTGGTGCGTGAAGCGCTGCCGGCTGGCTATCAGACGCTGAAACTGATCATCAAAGGTCTGAAAGGCGGTCATTCCGGCTGTGATATTCATCTCGGTCTGGGTAACGCCAACAAATTGCTGGCCCGTTTCCTGTTTGAACAGGCGGAAAAACTGGATCTCCGTATTCTTGATTTGAACGGTGGTACGCTGCGTAACGCTATTCCTCGTGAATCCTTTGTCACGCTGGCATTGCCGGCAGCCAACGTCGATCACCTGAAAGCATCAGCGCAGGCGTATCTGTCTACGCTGAAAAATGAACTGGCTGCCGTCGAGAAAAATTTGAACATCCTGATGGAAACCCGTGATGCTCCAGCACTGGCGCTGACCAAAGATAGCCGCGATCGGCTGCTGGCATTGCTGAACGCCATGCCAAACGGGGTGATCCGCATGAGTGATGCCGTAAAAGGCGTGGTGGAAACCTCATTAAATCTCGGCGTCGTCACCATGAACGAGCGGGAAACGGAAATCGTCTGTCTGATCCGCTCACTGGTCGATAGCGGCAAAGACTACGTTGTGAGCATGCTTACTGCGCTGGGACAACTGGCGGGCGCGCATGCCTCGCCCAAAGGCGGCTATCCAGGCTGGCAGCCGGATGCAAACTCACAAGTGATGCAATTGGCGCGCGAAACATACCAGAAGCTATTCAATAAAACGCCGAGCATCATGGTGATCCATGCCGGACTGGAATGCGGTCTGTTCAAAAAGCCCTATCCAGATATGGACATGGTTTCCATCGGGCCAACCATCACCGGGCCGCATTCACCGGACGAACAAGTTCATATCGCCAGTGTGGGCCAGTACTGGCAACTGCTTACGGCGTTGCTGAAAGCCATTCCTGAACGCACGTAATCATCAGGTGATAAGAGGCGGCGGCAAAGGCCGCCTCTTTGCAGCAGACACCGGCAATTGCTTATTCCCAGTTCAGCACCAGTTGCCGTTCAATTTGCGGATCAAGCAGCGTGACATGCAACCCTACCAGCCGCACGCCACGCGTCTCCCGCCGTTCCTCCCAGGTTTGCCGCGCCAGCCTGACCAGATCCTGTTTGTTCAATACCGGCCACACATGTTCCTGCGTCGTTTGCCGAAAATCATCAAACTTTAGTTTAACGCCCTGTCGGGCGATATGCAGATCGGGTTTTACCCGTTTTAACCGCAATTCAAGTTCCTGATACAACTGTTCAATCAGCCCTTCGCATTCATGCCAGTGATGGATATCTTTCGCCAACGTTTTCTCAACCCCCACCGACTTGCGCAACCGATCGGGCGAGACAGGCCGCTCATCAATGCCGTGACAGCGCTCCCACAGGATACGGCCAAATTTTCCGAAGCTTTTCAGCAGCTGCGCCAGTTCATGGCGGCGCACATCAGCACAGGTCAGCATTCCTTTTTCCTCCAGGCGTTTGGCGGTGACCTTACCGACGCCGGGGATCTTCTCCAGCGGTAGTTGCAAAATAAAGGTATCCACCTGATCAGGCGGGATCACATATTGACCGTTGGGTTTATTGATCTCGGAAGCGACTTTGGCGAGGAATTTGATTGGCGCCACGCCTGCCGATGCGGTCAGGCCCAGTTCCCTGAAAATCGTCTGCCGGATTTCTTCCGCCATCAACGTCGCAGATCCATTGCAATAAAGGCTGTGGGTAACATCCAGATAGGCTTCATCCAGAGAAAGCGGTTCAATAAGCGAGGTATAGCGAGCGAAAATATCTCGGATCTGGCGGGACGCGGCCTTGTAAACCTCCATTCTGCCGGAGAGCAAGGTCAGATGGGGACAGAGACGTAACGCCGTGGCCGTCGCCATCGCGCTACGCACACCATAGCGACGCGCAGGGTAATTCGCAGTGCTGATTACGCCCCGGCGTTCGGAACTGCCGCCAATCGCCAGCGGAATATCGCGCAGACGCGGATTATCACGCATCTCAATGGCCGCGTAGAAGCAATCCATATCCACATGAATGATTTTTCGCATGCTCACCCCCGAAAGACTGTACAAATATACAGAAAAATAAGAAATCAGACAAGCAGTGAAGCCTGTCGGGGGTTGATTGCCGCAATCGTCATTCTTTTCCACTCATCGAATGTTCGGCATTAACGTATTAAAAAAAAAGCCGTTCATGCTTGATTAAAATGAAAGCAATGATAATGTGAATTTGTTTTTCATTCGCCTAAAGGCATCAGGAATACGGGACGAAATTCACCGTATAGAACACAGCATTTATTTCATCAGGATCCATAATGCAAAAAATTGCGTTATCTTTTGCGATGTTGTTTTTTTTGCCCGCCATTGTTCTTACCAGTGCAGCCAGTGAGCCCGCGCCGGTAGCCATAGCAAAAGAATTGAAACAGCAATTATCAGGCTCGCCGATTTATATTCAAATATTTAAGGAAGAGAGAGTATTAGAACTCTATGCCAAAGTCGGAAATAGTTATCGCTTATTGGATAATTATCCAATTTGTAAATATTCAGGCGGATTGGGGCCGAAGCGTATCGAAGGTGATTTTAAAAGCCCTGAAGGGTTCTATCAGGTTGATGTTCGGCACCTTAAGCCAGACAGCCAATATTACCGGGCGATTAACATCGGTTTTCCCAATGACTATGATAAATCGCAGGGATACTCCGGCAAATATCTGATGATCCACGGCGAATGCGTATCCGTCGGCTGTTATGCCATGACCAACCAGTATATGGAAGAAATCTATCATTACGCGGAACGCGCGTTTCAAAACGGTCAGATGAAAATCGATATCGCCATTTATCCGTTTCGCATGACGGAACAAAACATGCGGCGCCATCGCAATTCAACCTATTACAGTTTCTGGCGCCAGTTACAGCCGGGTTACGCGTATTTCAATCAGCATTTTCAACCGCCAAGCGTCACGGTATTTAATGGACAATATGTCGTTAACCCACCGCTGATGGCCGGTCAGTCAACATCAGATTATGCGTTCACCAAAGCAGAATAAGACAAACTCGCCTGGCATGATTTGCTGCCAGGTTTCATTGCCGGTCAGCGGCTGGGTCGCCAGCACCGTCACCACATCATTCGGTGTCGTCTGCTGCTGAAAATCGATTTCCACATCCTGATCCAGCAACGTCGCTTTGCCAAATGGCGCCCGCCGGGTGATCCAGTACAATTTGGTTGAGCAGTACCCCATGACGAAACGGCCATCCGACAACAGCATGTTGAACACGCCTTTCTGACGCAAGAAATCCGCCTGTTGCGCGATATAACGGAATACCGCCGGCCAGTTTCCCGGCGTCCGGGGATAGCGCTGTGACAACTGGAGCAGCAGCCAGCAGAAAGCAAACTCGCTGTCGGTTTGTCCCACGGGTCGAAACATCCCCGTTTTTAACGAACGATATCCTTTCAACTGTCCGTTGTGGGCAAATGTCCAGTTTCTGCCCCATAACTCGCGGGTAAAAGGGTGGGTGTTTTCCAGCGATACCGCGCCCCGGTTGGCTTGCCGAATATGTGACACCACCGAACAAGACTTGATGGGATAATCCTGCACCAACCGGGCAATCGGCGAGTTGTAGCTTGGCAGCGGATCCTTGAAGGTTCGACAGCCATTCCCTTCATAAAACGTGATGCCCCAGCCATCCCGGTGCGGCCCGGTGCGACCGCCACGCTGAATCAGTCCGGTAAAACTGAAACAGATATCCGTCGGTACATTGGCGCTCATCCCAAGCAGTTCACACATCTTGACTCTCCTACCCTCTCCCGCGTGTTTGTTGCGCCTATTTGCCAGCCATCTCTTTTTCAATCAACTGAATCAGGATATGAATCGCCTTGATATGAATTTCCTGAATACGATCCGCGTAACCGAAGTGAGGGACACGAATTTCGACATCCGCCATTCCCGCCATTTTACCGCCGTCTTTACCCGTCAGCGTAATCACTTTCATGCCTTTGGCTTTCGCGGCGGCGATTGCCTTGATGATATTGCCTGAATTGCCCGACGTGGAGATGCCCAACAACACATCGCCTTCACGCCCCAGCGATTCAACATAACGAGAAAACACAAAGTCATAGCCGAAATCGTTGCTGACACAAGAAAGGTGGCTGGGATCAGAGATGGCGATAGCCGGATAACCGGGACGGTTTTCACGGTAACGGCCCGTCAGTTCTTCGGCAAAATGCATCGCATCACAGTGTGAACCGCCATTACCGCAGGAAATGACTTTCCCCCCCGCTTTAAACGCGTCGGCCAGCAGCACCGCCGCATTTTGAATTGATTGAATATTCGCATCATCGCTCAAAAAGCTATTCAGCGTGTATGCCGCTTCTTTCAGTTCATTACGGATTAAGTCCTGATACATAGGATCCTCTCATTATGTAGGGTGACATCATTCTATTCTGCCATGCAGTGTAGCGGATCGAGGAAACAGCGAGAAGCGCGCAATCGCACGATCAGCAGGATCGCTGATAGCAATCAGAAAACCCTGAACGGTTGCGGAGTTTGTGAATCAACTTGTAATTATGATGTAAATAAATTGATAAAAAGAAGCAGATAAACTACAACAAATACAGACCAACAGGTCAGACCTCTTGTCACTCAGTAACCCTTTTTACCGCTATTTGTGCCTGAAAATGCGGCGTAAATGCGGATGAAAGGTTCCTTCAGTCGACGACAACTCTGGAGACGCACTATGGTTGCTGTCAGTATTTTGCTTTTACTGATTATTATCGGTGCCATGTTCTATCACCGTATCAGCCTGATTATCAGCAGCGGGATACTTGTCGCCTACTTCGTCGCCATGTCCGCCATGCTGCTGTGGCCGGTCTGGACAGTGATCCCGCTGGTTATCGCGCTGATCCCCGTTAACCTATTGCCGCTCCGCCGCCGACTATTCTCTGCATCCGCGCTGCGTCTGTTCCAGCAGGTCATGCCGCCGATGTCCAACACGGAAAAAGAGGCCATTAATGCGGGCACCACCTGGTGGGAAGGCGATCTTTTCCGCGGCGTTCCCGACTGGAAAAAACTGCACAACTACCCGCAGCCGCGGCTGACCGCTGAAGAACAAGCCTTCCTTGACGGCCCGGTGGAAGAAGCCTGTCGCATGGCCAACGATTTTGAGATCACCCACGAACGCGCCGATCTGCCGCCGGAATTATGGGCATTTCTCAAGCAGCACCGCTTCTTCGCCATGATCATCAAAAAGCAGTACGGCGGACTGGCGTTTTCCGCCTATGCGCAAGCGCTGGTTCTGCAAAAACTGGCTGGCGTCTCCAGCATTCTGGCGATTACCGTCGGTGTGCCGAATTCACTCGGCCCTGGTGAATTGCTGCAACATTACGGCACCGACGAGCAGAAAGATTACTACCTGCCTCGTCTGGCGCAGGGCCAAGAAATCCCCTGTTTTGCCCTGACCAGCCCCGAATCGGGCTCGGATGCCGGATCAATCCCGGATACCGGCGTCATATGTTATGGCGACTGGCGAGGCGAACAGGTGCCGGGGATGCGCCTGACCTGGAATAAACGCTACATCACGCTGGCGCCGGTCGCCACGGTGCTCGGTCTGGCCTTTAAATTGTACGATCCAGACCATCTGCTGGGCGAAACCGACGATTTGGGTATTACCTGTGCGCTGATCCCTACCGACATCGATGGCGTGAAGATTGGCCGTCGCCATTTCCCGCTGAACATTCCTTTCCAGAACGGGCCAACGCAAGGCGAAAATATTTTCGTGCCGCTGGATTACATCATTGGCGGCCCGAAAATGGCCGGACAAGGCTGGCGAATGCTGATGGAATGCCTCTCCGTCGGACGCGGCATTACGCTGCCCTCCAACTCGACCGGCAACCTGAAATCGATCGCGCTGGGTATCGGCGCGTATGCCTATATTCGTCGTCAGTTCAAGGTGTCTATCGGCAAAATGGAAGGGATTGAAGAACCACTGGCGCGTATCGCCGGTAATGCGTATGTCATGGATGCCGCCGCGACGCTGATTACCTGCGGCATTATGCAGGGCGAGAAACCCGCCGTGCTTTCCGCTATCGTGAAATATCACTGTACCCAACGGGGTCAGCGGGCAGTGATGGATGCGATGGATATTGCCGGCGGGAAAGGCATCTGCCTCGGCCCCGCCAACTTCCTTGCCCGCGGCTACCAGGGCTCGCCGATTGCCATCACCGTGGAAGGCGCGAATATTCTGACCCGCAGTATGATCATCTTCGGTCAGGGCGCGATCCGTTGCCATCCTTACGTGCTTGAAGAGATGGATGCCGCGCGGAATAACGATATTCCACGCTTTGATCGTGCGCTGTTTGCACATATCGGGCATGTGGGCCGTAGTGCTGTGCGTAGTTTCTGGTTAGGGCTGACCGACGGTCGTCTGAGTCAGGCGCCGGTCAGTGATAAAACGCGACATTATTATCAGCGTCTGAATCGGCTTAGCGCGAATCTGGCGTTGCTGGCGGATGTCGCGATGGAGGTGCTCGGCGGCAGCCTGAAACGCCGGGAACGTATTTCGGCACGTCTGGGCGATATCCTCAGCCAGCTTTATCTGGCCTCGGCGACGCTGAAACGCTACGACGATGAAGGCCGGCAGAAAGCCGACTTGCCGCTGGTTCACTGGGGCGTGCAGGACAGTCTCCATCAGGCGGAACAGGCGCTGACCGATTTGTTACGCAACTTCCCGAACCGCATGCTTGCCACGCTGCTGAGATTTATTCTCTTACCATTGGGCCGCCGCAGCCATGCGCCGTCCGATCGTCTGGATCATGACGTGGCGAAATTATTGCAAACGCCATCGGCCACGCGCAGTCGTCTGGGGCGCGGACAATATCTGGCCGCCAGCGAACATAATCCGGTCGGTCTGTTGGAACAAGCGCTGAAAGACGTCATGGCGGCGGAACCCATCCATCAGCGCTTATCAAAGGCCAGCGACAAACCGCTGCCGTTTATGCGCTTGGATCAATTGGCGGAACAGGCATTGGCTGAAGGCAATATCACGGCAGAGGAGGCCGACATATTGGCGAGAGCGGAGGCCAGTCGCTTACGCTCGATCAATGTCGATGATTTTGCCGCAGATGCGCTGGCGGCGGGAAAGCCGTGGCCTGGGACTGAACCACAGCAGAAAATAGCAGCGGCGTGATCGAACACTTACTGTCTAAAACTCACTGTTTTTCACAGTAAGTGATTAGCGTCAATAATTATAAAACGCTTATTTTTTAAGATAAAAGTAATGGTGCAGATTAGAATATGAAATGACGGTTTTCAGAATAGATTACGTTCAGTTGTATTCCCTACCTTTTTGAACGGAAAAGGAAATGGTGTTCTCAGTATCATTTTGTAAAATATTAATGATGTCATCTTTCTTTCTCCAAAATTCATTTTTATCATTTTCACTCCAAATTTTATCCTCATATTTTTGAAACCCCATATTTTCAATATAGCTAACCAATTCTGACTTACGGCTTAAGTTAACATTTAAAAAAATTACACTATTCGTCGTTGGCGTGGTTCCATCTGGCGATTCATAATAAATAATGTAATCATCAGAAATAAATGGCATCTTCTTTATTTCGTCAAAAGTAAACACATTATACTTTATATAATTATTTTTCGTATATGACAAATCAATATTAACGAATAAAATAGGTATGATTGCCCCACCCCCAAAAAATATCAACACAAGAACTATCTTTTTTATAAAGTTACTCAACCTCAATGCCAACATCTTTTTCCACTCCTATGTTATATCCAGTCTTATCGTTAATGTGTATTAATATTTGGCTTTTATTTATATCATGTATTGGTGATATAGTATTCATAAATGATGGTAAAGATGAGTAATAAGGCTTGGAATTTTTCGGATATTTTTCAGGATCAGGGGAAAGCAAAGATTTGAACATTTTATTTTTATATCTACCTATAGGTCCATAATAATCCCATCGTTTTAATGCGTCATTTTTACTAACAGGATTAAGTTGGGGTAAATAGTTTTTTTGATTTATCGCTTGATAAAAACCAAGTAAATTAGAAACCAAATCTTCACCACTATACCCGCTATCCGTATACCAATTGAAAGGAAATGAATCCTGATGTGACTCAAACAAATGGCTTGAATACATCATAACAGTAAGAGCAACGCTCCACTTATCATGTAAAGACAATCCTCTTTTTATCTTCCACCTTGTTACTCTGGATGTGCCGTATTTCAATCCTCACCCCATATATTGTGAATATTTAATAATAAAATAAGCTTCCATAGTATCATCACCTGAATTTATAACAGCCATTAATTTTCTGGCATCGTCTCCCTTGGCATGCCCCATATCTACCCATCCTAATTTTTCGGTATAAACTAAATAACTGCGCCTAATAGTAGATCACTGAAGGGAACTCAATCCGGTTTGAGCGATCTGATCAATCGCCAAATCAAAACAAATCACCAACCGGACTGAGTTATGCCGATCATAGCATTCA
>NZ_QNRY01000002.1 GCF_003315515.1 Brenneria salicis ATCC 15712 = DSM 30166
AGAATCCGAAGTTTCGTGTTATTTATCAGCCGGTTTACTCGCCCTGGGTAAATCATGTTGAACGGCTGTGGCAGGCGCTGCACGAAACGATAACCCGAAACCTCCAGTGCCGCTCAATGTGGCAGTTACTGAAAAAAGTGCGTCACTTTATGAATACTGTCAGCCCATTCCCCGGTGGGAATCATGGGTTGGTAAAAATGTAGCGATATTAGGATCAGTTATTTAGTTGCAGACAAGCGGCAATTTTAAGAATGATGGGTGTGGATATATTTTCTGGAGGGAACATGTCAAATACCATTAGTAGCATCAGTGTATCGACAGCTACCAGCAGTAGTAAAAGCAGCAGTAATACTGAGCAACAGATTGCGCAGTTGAGTAAGCAAATTCAGACGCTGACGCAAAAAGCCAGTAAGTTGGCGGCCTCTGCCACCAGCGCCGGAACAGAGGAAGAAAGTAAACAGATAGAGAAACAGCAGCAAATCATTCAGTCACAAATCCAGATGTTACAGGCTCAAATCGCTCGCTTACGCAACGAAGAAGCGGAAAAACAGACGGATGCGGTTTCTCAGACTCAGGCGACTAAACAAGAAAACGTTAATCTTCCTGATGAAAAAAGCCAGATTAATATCTACGTATAGTCTTATTTTTTTGGCTAATAAAACAAAGGCATCGTTAAACGGTGCCTTCATTTTATCTGTACGAATGTCTGGCGGCATCATCGTTTCAGCGGCTGAATCAACCTCTGCAAACCTTCTATTTTTATGGCCAACGCCAGTTGCATAAGCTCGCCTAATCGTCCTTTGGGAAACTCGCCTTTGCGGGCAAACCACAACAGATATTCCTCCGGCAAATCGATCAGAGCACGTCCCTGATATTTACCAAAGGGCATCAGCGTATTGGCAATTTCCAGCAGATCCTGTTTTTCCATAAGATCAAGCTCCCAACAGGCGGATCATTTCCGCTTCATCAATAATCGGGATCCCCAGTTCCTGCGCTTTGTTCAGTTTCGATCCTGCCGCTTCCCCGGCAATCACCATATCGGTTTTTTTCGATACGCTGCCACTGACTTTTGCCCCCAGCGCCGTCAGCCGGTCTTTGGCTTCATCACGGGACAAAATGCTCAACGATCCGGTCAGCACCACTGTTTTACCGGCAAATGGGCTGTCGATCTCCTCCGCTTTGACTACCACTGGCGCAGGCCAGTGAATGTTGATGCCTGCGGGATCGGTTAAGTCGCGGATCACTTTTTGATTGTGATCTTCATCAAGGAAATGACGCACATGGGCTGCCACCACTTTCCCCACGTCAGCGACTTCAAGCAATGCCTCTTCATCCGCCGCGAATAACGCGTCCAGCAACCCAAAGTGCGCCGCCAGATTCGCCGCCGTCGCCTCACCAACATCACGGATCCCCAACGCATACAGGAAACGCGCCAGCGTGGTGTTTTTCGCTTTATGCAATGCGTTCACCAGGTTCTGCGCCGACTTCGGCCCCATACGATCAAGGCCGGTCAGAATACCTGCCGTGAGCCGGAACAGATCGGCTGGTGTTTCGACATACTGTTTTTCCACCAGTTGATCAATAATTTTGTCGCCCATGCCCTCTACATCCAGCGCGTGACGGGAAACAAAATGCTTCAATGCTTCTTTGCGCTGCGCACCACAAATTAGCCCTCCGGTACAACGCGTAACGGCTTCGCCATCAACGCGCTCCACATCGGAATGGCACACAGGACAGTGCGTGGGGAATTCAATTAGCCGGGCATCCGCCGGACGCTCAGACGCCACCACGCCCACAACCTGCGGGATCACATCACCCGCCCGGCGGACAATAACCCGATCGCCAATCTGCAACCCAAGACGCTCGATTTCATCGGCATTGTGCAGCGTCGCATTGCTGACCGTCACCCCGGCGACCGCCACCGGTTCAAGACGGGCAACAGGCGTGATAGCCCCGGTGCGCCCAACCTGAAATTCGACATCGCGTATCCAGGTCAATTGTTCCTGAGCCGGAAATTTGAAGGCCACTGCCCAACGCGGGGCTTTGGCAACAAAACCGAGGCGCGCTTGCAACGCCAGATCGTCCACTTTGATCACCACGCCATCAATGTCGAATCCCAGCGAAGCACGTTCCTGTTCAACCTGATGATAGAAATCGAGGACCTCGGCGCTACCGGTACAACGCTTGATGCGATCGCTGACCGGCAATCCCCACTGTTTAAACCGCATCAGGCGTTCCCAATGGCTGTCCGGCAACTCGCCGCCCTCCAGCAAACCGACGCCATAGCAGAAAAAGGTCAGCGGACGTTTGGCGGTAATCCGGGGATCAAGCTGACGCAACGATCCGGCGGCCGCATTACGCGGATTGGCGAACACTTTGCCGTCGGTGCGTCTCGCTTCGTCATTCAGCTTTTCAAAACCGCTGTGTTTCATGAACACTTCACCACGCACTTCCATCCGTTGCGGGATGTTGTCGCCCCTGAGACGTAAAGGAATCGCGCCGATGGTGCGAATGTTGCTGGTGATGTTCTCGCCGGTGGAGCCATCGCCGCGCGTCGCGCCGCGCACCAGCATCCCATCTTCGTACAACAGGCTGACAGCCAGCCCGTCCAGTTTCAGTTCGCAGCAGAATGTCAGATCCTCAGATCTTTTCAGCCGATCGCCAATACGCTTGCTGAACGCCAAATAGCTGTCTTCATCAAAGACGTTATCCAACGACAGCATCGGTACTTCGTGCCGCACCGGTTCGAACGCGGACAACGGCGCGGCGCCTACGCGCTGAGTCGGAGAATCGTCGGTCACCAGTTGTGGGTACGCCGCTTCCAGCGCCTTCAGTTCCTGCATGAGCCGGTCATATTCCGCATCGGGAATTTCCGGCGTATCTTCAACGTGATATTTGTATTCATGATGACGCAACAATGCGCGCAATGCTTCGACGCGTAACGTTGCCTCACGCACTTCGGCTGACTCTACATTCAATGGTTTCATACCTGTATCAATGACGCGATATCATTCGTTAGTCGGATTTGCCCGCTTTAATGATATTAATGATGTTGGTGGTGGAGCAGCCATCCTCAAAATTCAGGACTTTAACTTCCCCGCCGTTAGCCCAGACTTCTTCACTGCCCGCGATCTGATGCGGCTGATAATCACCGCCTTTCACCAACACATCGGGCAGCACGTCGGCAATCAGGCGCTGCGGCGTGTCTTCCTCGAACGGTACGACCCAGTCCACGGCTTCCAGCGCGCCCAGCACGATCATGCGCTGCGCCAGCGGATTCACCGGACGGGTTGGTCCTTTCAGTCGCTGCGTCGACGCATCGCTGTTTACCGCAACGATCAGCCGATCTCCCAACTTGCGGGCATTGGCTAAATAGGAAACATGTCCCGCGTGCAGAATATCGAAGCAGCCATTGGTCATGACAATCTTTTCGCCGCGCGCGCGCGCCTGCGCAACCGCCTCTTTCAACTGTTGTTCGCTCATCACGCCAAAGCCCGTTTCGGCGCGCCCACGAATGGCGTTTTCCAGTTCAATCGGCGTAACCGTTGACGTACCCAGTTTGCCCACCACCACGCCCGCGGCGGCATTTGCCAGAAAACAGGCTTCTTCCAGTGTGTTGCCGGCGGCCAGCGATGCGGCCAGGACGCCAATCACCGTATCTCCGGCCCCGGTCACGTCATACACTTCCTGAGCCTGCGTCGGCAAATGCAAAGGTTCCTTGCCCGGCTGCAACAACGTCATTCCCTGTTCGGAGCGGGTAATCAACAGCGCCGACAGTTCATAGTCGGCCACTAGTTTCATCCCACGGGACACTAATTCATCCTCACTCTTACAACGCCCCGCGACCGCTTCAAACTCGGACAGATTGGGCGTCAGTAATGTCGCGCCGCGATAGCGGGAAAAATTAGTCCCTTTTGGATCGATCAACACCGGCACGCCGGCGGCTTTTGCGGTCTGGATCATGGTCTGAACGTGCACCAATGCCCCTTTCGCATAGTCAGACAATACCAACGTGCCGATATGGGGTAATGCCTGCTGAATGCGCTCAACCATCGGCTGCGGATCAACGCCATCAAATCCTTCTTCAAAATCCAGTCGGATAAGCTGTTGATTACGTGACAGAACACGCAGTTTGGTGATGGTCGGATGCGTCGGCACGGACACGAAATCGCACTTCACGTTCACCTCGCCGAGCTTCGCGCTCAACGCCCGCGCCGCGTCGTCGATTCCCGTCAGGCCAACCAGACGCGAAGCAGCGCCCAGCGAGGCGATATTCATCGCCACGTTCGCCGCGCCGCCGGGACGTTCTTCAATGGTGTCAACCTTGACCACCGGCACCGGGGCTTCGGGGGAAATTCGGCTGGTCGGACCGTACCAGTAGCGATCCAACATCACATCACCAACCACTAACACTCCCGCTTTGCGGAAGTCAGGCAGCGTAACTTTCATCCCATACTCCAAACTTATTCGCAGATTGCGCGTGATAATATCACAGCCTCAGCCCAACCACTTATTCCAGCTCTGTTGTACCTGCCGCCGTTCAGCCGCAAATCGGTCCTGACTGACCCGCCCCGATAGCTCTTGTAATGCCAAATGATGAAGCTCATTGCGCAAAGTGACATAGGCGAGCTTGAGCGCATTCGCTTCAGCCTCTTCCATCACGCCATACTGCGCCATCAATTCCAGAATACGAACGTTATCCGACCAACGCGTGAGGCGCGGTTCCTGCGCGGCATAACGCAACACCAGATATTGCGCGATAAACTCAATGTCGGTGATGCCGCCGACGTCCGTTTTCAGATCAAACAGCGAACGGTCTTTGTTCGCCAGGTGTTGCCGCATTTTTTCACGCATTTCACGTACTTCTTTACGCAACGTGTCCGCATCGCGCGCCCGGCACAAGATAGCCCGCCGAATAGATTCGAACTGTTGCTGTACGCCCGCTTCACCATACACCATTCGCGCCCGCACCAAAGCCTGATGTTCCCAGGTCCAGGCCTCGTTGCGCTGATACTCGTCAAACGCCTCAACGGTACTGACCAGCATGCCCGCGGCGCCTAATGGCCGCAGACGGGCATCGACTTCATACAAAATGCCCGACGAGGTACGGGTACTGAACAGATGCATGACACGTTGCGCCAAACGCAGATAAAACTGACGTCCATCAATACAACGTTCGCCATCCGTCATCACATCGGATGGGCAATCAATCAGAAAGACCAAATCAAGATCCGAACCGTAACCGAGTTCCCAACCGCCCAGTTTTCCATAGGCGATAACCGCAAAACCGCGCCCTTCACGTTGCTGCAAATGTGCAGGCTGGTCGTAGCGCGCCGCCATTTTTCCCCACGCCTGCTGCACCACCGCGGCGATAATCGCTTCCGCCAGATAAGTTAAGTGATCGCTCACTTTCATTACCGGCAGCACGCCCGCAATATCGCCGGCGGCAATGCGCAACTGCTGCGCCTGCTTGAACTGACGCATCGCCTCCAACTGCTGTTCTTCATCCTCGTCGGGGACACGCATCAGATACTGGCGCAACTCGTCCGCATACTCGTCCGGCTTGGTCGGCTGGTACAGTGTTGCAGAATCGAGCAGTTCATCGAGCAGCAAAGGATAACGAGCCAACTGTCCGGCCACCATCGGAGAAGCGGCGCATAACCGGATCAATTGCGCCAGCGCCGCGCGCGATTCAAGCAATAACTCCAGGTAGGTGGTACGCGTCACAATCCCCAGCAAGAGCGGCGTCAAACGTGACAGAATGGTATCCGCTTCCTGACGAGCGCACACTTCCGCCAACAGGTTCGGCATCAGTTGATCCAGCACATCCCGGCCACGCGGCCCAATCGTCCGTTTCGCCACATCCTGACGAAACCCGATGATCTCACGCAGCAGTTTCTCCCGCACCGGTTCGGTTAAATGCGGCGTTAACGACGCCAGATCCGAGTCATCCAGCGTATCCTGCCACAGGCTGCAATAGCTGCCATGTTCAGGGATCGCATTGCCATCCGGCGCATCGTCGCCGATCAAGGCATTGAATACGTCACGCACCGCCTGCATATGCCGCGACAACGCGGCCTGCAATGCCGTCCAGTCGTCACACCCCATTCCCCACGCCAGCCGCTGCTGGTTTAATTCATCGTCGGGCAGAGTCTGGGTTTGTTCATCCGCAATCGCCTGCAACAAATTTTCCAGACGACGCAAGAACAGATAAGACTCGCTAAGCGCCATCACTTGTTCAGGAGCTAACAGCCCCAGCACGCCAACATGCCGGAGCGTCGGCAGCAACGCGCGTTGTTGTAAGCCGGGTTCTCGTCCACCGCGAATCAGTTGAAAAACCTGGGCGATAAACTCAATTTCACGGATCCCGCCCGCCCCGAGCTTAATATTGTTGCGTAAATCCCGGCGGCGAACCTCACGGGCAATCATGCCCTTCATATTGCGCAACGACTGGATCGCGCTGAAATCAATGTAACGGCGGAAAACAAACGGCTTCAGGGTGCTGCGCAACTCCTGACTGTAGTCATCCTCCATTCTCCCCAGCAGGCGAGCCTTGACCATCGCGTAACGTTCCCAGTCCCGCCCCTGCTCCTGATAATAATCTTCCATGGCCGCAAAACTGAGCACCAGCGGGCCGCTGTCGCCAAAAGGACGCAACCGCATGTCCACGCGATAGACAAAGCCGTCCACCGTCGGTTGATCCAGCACTTTAATCAGGCGCTGCCCTAAGCGGGTGAAGAACTGGGCGTTATCCAGTTCACGCCGCCCGCCTTGCGTCTGGCCATTTTCAGGATAGACAAAAATCAGATCGATATCGGAAGAGAAATTCAGTTCTTCCCCGCCCAGTTTTCCCATACCGAGGATCAACAAGGGTTGAGGAACGCCTTGTGCGTTAGCAGGGGTTCCCCATTCACGGCAACACGCCTGATACAGCCAGTCGCGGGCAAAAACAATCAACGTTTCTGCCAGTTCGCTCAGTTGTTTGAGGGTTTGTTCGGTCGTACTGGTGCGAAGTATCTGCGACCAGGCAATCCGCACCAGAATTCGGCGTCGGAACTGGCGCAGCGCGGTCATCAACGCGGCTTCATCATTGACTTCCGCCACCGCCGCTCGTAACCAATCCGGGTAGTGACGCCATTCCTCTGCCTGTGGCGGTTGCTGATGGAGCGCCGGCCACCAGTCGGGATGCATCGTCAAGGCATCGCTGACAAAGTCGCTTAATGCCAATACCGCCCGATCATGATCGGTGACAGGATCGAGGCGGGGAAGCGTTTCCTGTAAGCGTAATAAAACCCGTTGAGACTGCTGCGCCAATAATGCGGGTAACGATGGCAAAGGAAGTATAGACATGCTGTTTCCCTTGGTATGTCACCCACCCTCATTGGCGGGTGAACGCGATTAACGGTTAATCCCCGGCGCTGCTTAACCAGAATGGTGACTGGGCCAGCGCCTGTTTACGGCAGGTTTCCAGATACGGCGACGGCGTGTGATCGACGGCAAGCTGTTCGATTGCCTGAATCAATGCCCGCCAGTATTCGATATACGCTTCGACCTGTTCTGTCGGATAAGCGCCCGACAACAGATAAAAAGCATAAATACTGCGATGCAATCGCGGCAATTGCTGCACATATTGCACTTCGCTTAAGGGATTATTGAATGTACCGCGCAGGTCGGCGGCGCTTCGGCTCATCATGATATCGGCAAAGCGTTTATAGGAGCCCTGCAACCGCATACGGCCTTTGTTGTCCATATAATCGCGCCAGCCTGCTTTAACCAACCACGAAGTGAGCACCAGCTTACTTTGCAGATAGTCGACGCTGTAGCACAGTGTTTCGGCCTCGCCCGGCCCTGCGATTTTCGTCTCCAGACTGGTCAGCGCAGCTCGGAAAAGCGTCGTCACCTTGCGGGGAACCAGCCCGCCCACCAGCACCAGCATCTCGCGCATCAACTCGCTGGCCTGCTGCAAAGCATCACGCGCTACCGCATTGCCTCTGATCCAGAGTTCTTCATGATATTGCCAATGCGCCAAAGCATATTCCAGCGCGGCATTGATCGCCTGATCAATATTGGCTTTCGGCGCTACCGCGAGCACCCCGACAGAGCGACATTCACGCGCCGGATCCCCTTTGGCAAGAAGATAGCCGCGCGCCGCCTTGCTGAGACTCCCCTGCCGCAAGCCGCCAAAGTCAGCAATTTCCTTTGCCAGATCCAGCAGATGCGCCGTCTGCCCGACTTTAAGCTCCATCTCCAGTTCGCAGAGCGGTTCGCTTCGTTCGCCCGCCCGAATCTCGCCGCGGTCAAACGCCACCTCGATAATGCTCTGATGGTAAGTAAACAACCATTTTTCACGCGTAAAGTCCGTGCTGAACAGGGGATTGAGCAAGGATTGCAAGCGCGTTAAATCACAATTTTCCGGCCAGATCTCCGCCGGAAACAGACTGAGATCCAGTTCCGCTTTTTCCAGCGCCACATTGTATTCCGGGTGCTGATGTAATCCGCCGACGACTTTACCGGCTGTTTTCGCCGTCATTTCATAACGTTCGTTCTCTCCGCGGATGCGCAGGCCAATCCCGTTGCGGCGCAGATAGTTGTCCGCCGTTTCATAGTAGGTATTGGTTAGCCGCTGGGCTCGCAGGTGTTCGCTCTGGCTGTACTCGCTCTGCCAGCCGGCCAACTGCCTGAGCAGCGAATCAACGCTGTCGGGATGAACGATAAACTTCAATTCTATTTCTTCACTCATAACATTTACTACACCGGATTCAGCGCCATTTGCGCCAGTAAATAACATTTTACTTCAGCTTGCCACTGTTGCAGCACACTCTCTTTTTCGCCTGCGAACAAGCGCGCATTTCTTGCCCGCCGCCAGGTTGGTGTTTCATCCTGAATACGGGAAAGCACGAGAAAACGCGGTATTCCGGCTCACCGCGCCGTCGGCGGCCCAAGAGTAAGATAGTTCTCATTCAGGTTTAATCATTGCCTCGTCAGACTTAAGCCTCTACTATCAGTCTACAATTCACGCAACACGATGATCTTATGCAGAAATTATGCCTAATTTGTTTTACCTTGATGACGTTCACCTTGGGTTCGGCGGCCCATGCCGAAGAAAAACGCTATGTTTCCGACGAGTTACTGACCTATATCCACAGTGGCCCCGGTAACCAATACCGCATCATCGGCACGCTGAACGCCGGCGATCAGGTCACCGTACTTAGCGTCAATGAAGGGGCAGGTTATGCACAAATTCGCGATGAAAAAAATCGCACCAGTTGGATCCCGCTCAATCAGTTAAGCGAAACCCCCAGCCTGCGTACTCGCGTACCTGAATTGGAAAATCAGGTCAAAGACCTGACCGACAAACTGAGTAATATCGACCAGACCTGGAATCAGCGAACGTCTGAGATGCAGCAAAAAGTCGCTGCCAGCGACGAGATCATTAACGGATTGCGTAACGAAAATCAGGATTTGAAAAATCAGTTGATCGTTGCCCAGAAAAAAGTCAGCGCCGCCAATGTCCAGCTTGACGACAAACAGCGCACCATCATTCTGCAATGGTTTATGTACGGCGGCGTTGTGGCCGGCGCGGGACTCTTGCTGGGTCTGCTGTTGCCGCATATTATCCCGCGCAGGAAAAAGAATGATCGCTGGATGGGATAACACGACAGATTCGCTTATCCGTCAAAACGGTGCTTATCGATTTTGCCTGCTTATGCAGGCATTTTTATAACGATGACGCAACAATGTTAATATACAGTAAATATCACCACCTCTCTCAGGAGCCCGGCATTGAAGATTTACCTTGTCGGCGGCGCTGTTCGGGACAGCCTGCTTGATTTACCCATCACCGAAAAAGATTGGGTGGTTGTCGGCGCCACGCCGGAGCAATTACTGGCACAGGGCTATCAACAAGTAGGAAAGGATTTTCCGGTCTTTTTACACCCTGTCAGCCACGACGAGTACGCACTAGCGCGAACCGAGAGAAAATCAGGCAATGGCTATACCGGCTTTGTCTGCCACACCGCGCCGGATGTCACGCTGGAGCAAGATTTATTGCGCCGGGATCTGACGATTAACGCCATCGCGCAAACGGAGCAAGGCGAACTGATTGATCCCTTCCAGGGCCGTCGCGACCTGGAAAACCGTGTGTTGCGCCATGTTTCCGACGCATTCAGCGAAGATCCGTTAAGAGTCCTGCGCGTCGCGCGCTTCGCCGCTCGTTTCGCCAGTCTTGGCTTTCAGATTGCGCAAGAAACGCTGACGCTGATGCAAAACATGACCCGTAACGGAGAACTGGCTTATCTGACGCCGGAACGGGTCTGGAAAGAAACGGAAAAAGCGCTCGGCACCCGTTCACCACAGGTTTACTTTCAGGTGTTGCGCGACTGCGGCGCGCTTGCGGTGCTATTCCCCGAAATCGATAAACTTTACGGCGTCCCGGCCCCGGCCAAATGGCACCCGGAAATTGATACCGGCATTCACACCTTGATGACGCTGGAAGTTGCCGCCCGCCTCAGCCCGGATATTGACGTCCGCTTCGCCACACTGTGCCACGATCTGGGCAAGGGCCTGACCCCGCCGGCGTTATGGCCCCGGCATCACGGTCACGGCCCCGCCGGGGTCAAACTGGTTGAGTCACTGTGTCAACGCTTGCGTATTCCCAACCCTATACGGGATCTGGCCAAACTGGTGGCGGAATACCATGACCTGATCCATACCGTCCAGATATTGCAGCCCAAGACGTTGATGAAACTGTTTGATGCCGTTGACGTCTGGCGTAAACCACAGCGGCTGGAACAATTGGCGATAACCAGCGAGGCGGATGCCAGAGGACGCACCGGCTTTGAAGAACGCCCTTATCCACAGGGCGATTATCTGCGCGAAGCGTTTCGCGTCGCCAGCAGCGTGAACAGTGCGGAAGTGGTCGCCGACGGTTATGAAGGCATAGCGATCCGCAACGAACTGATTCGCCGCCGAACCAACGCGCTGCAACAATGGAAAGCGCAACAGCCGGACAACACGGCGTAACCGGGCAAAGGCCGCCAAATGCGCGGCCTTTGCCGGTCCATTTAGGTTTATATAAACAGCTAAACAAACCGTTACATAAACACGATGTACACCACGCCCGCCACAATAAAGCGGTAGATGGCGAACGGGACGAAAGAAATGCGTTTGATAATCTGGAGGAAGGTTTTAATCGCGATTAATGCGACCACAAACGCCGTCACAAATCCCACCGCAAACATCGGCAGATCCGCCAGCGACAGGAAATGCCAGCTTTTGTAGAGATCCAATACGGTCGCCCCCATCATCATGGGAACCGCCAGGATAAAAGAGAATTCTGATGCGGCATAGCGGCTGACGCCCATCAGCATGCCGCCGGAAATAGTCGCGCCTGAACGGGAAAACCCCGGCCACAACGCCAGACACTGGAAGCAGCCGATCATGAACGCCTGACGGTGGGTGATGTCATCCAATCCGACGGCGCGCGGTTGTCTGGGCTTCAGCCATTCCGCGGCCAGCAACAGGAAACCGCCGACAATTAACGCATACATCACGTTTTCGGGGTTGAATAACGATTTGATGACGTCATGAAAAACCAGACCGAGCACCACTGCCGGGATCATCGCCAACAGAATATGGGTCAGTTTCAGGCAGCCTGAGGTTTGCCCTTCGTGCGGAACCTGACCGAAATGAATACCGATCAAGCCAAAAAGCCGCCGCCAGAACATGACGACCACCGCCAGAATAGAACCCAACTGGATAATCACCTCGAAGGTTTTGGCTTTCTCATCCACAAAGCCTAACCAATGGCCCACGATAATCATATGTCCTGTCGAGGAAACAGGTAAGAATTCCGTCAGCCCTTCAACGACTCCAAGAATAAACGCGATCAACAACGTATGCAGGTCTGCCATCTAAATTCCCTTGCCTCTTGTCGTAAACAATTTGTTGTAAACAATTTGTCGTAAAAACTTTATCGTAAACAATGAAAACGAAACCCATAAAACCGCAACAGCATGAATGACGGGCAGCAAGTCCGCCATAAAAAAGCGGCTGCGCTGCCGAGCGAGCCGCCAAATTCCCGCCAGAAGCATAGCGGGTATCTCCGTTATAGACCTGTGAGGTTACCGTTTAGTTGCAGATAAATCAGTATCAATTGAGCCAAATCAGATTTATCGCGTACCGCGCTCAATAATCACGCCTACCTGACGCGCCTGCGCCACCGCGCCCGGTTTGCTGACTTTGATACGCAACCAGGGGATTGAGAAACGCCGCATCAGAAGCTGCGCCACCTCTTCAGCCACCCGCTCCACCAGCGCAAAACGTTGTCCGGCAACGTGTTCGATCACCGCATCGCTGACATCCGCATAGCTCAGGCAGTCGCTCACCTCATCACTGGCCGCCGCCCGACGATTATCCCAGCCCATTTCGATATCGAACACCAGCTTTTGCTGAATGGTCTGTTCCCAGTCGTAAACACCAATGGTGGTAATGACGGTAAGTTCTTCAATAAATACGATATCCATCACGCTGTTCTCTGTTTTTGTCGTTGTCGGATACCACTTCCGACGGAATGTGCGTATTATCCATAGATGCGAAGAGTAAAACGACCCCTATTAAACGGAAACGCATTATGAGTGCAACCGCGCTTGGTATGATGTTAATCGCGTATCTATGTGGCTCTATTTCCAGTGCGATTCTGGTGTGTCGCATCGCCGGGCTGCCGGATCCGCGCCAACATGGTTCAGGCAACCCTGGCGCCACCAACGTGCTGCGTATTGGCGGGAAAGCCGCCGCTGCCGCCGTATTGGTTTTCGATGTGCTGAAAGGTATGTTGCCCGTCTGGGCGGCCTACGCGCTGGGCGTTCCGCCGTTCTATCTCGGCCTGACCGCCATTACCGCTTGTCTGGGGCATATCTATCCCGTTTTTTTTCGTTTTCGCGGCGGCAAAGGCGTTGCCACGGCTTTCGGCGCCATTGCGCCGATCGGTTGGGATCTGACCGGTCTGATGACCGGCACCTGGTTGCTGACCGTATTGCTGAGCGGTTATTCATCACTCGGCGCCATCATCAGCGCGCTGATTGCGCCGTTTTACGTCTGGTGGTTTAAACCGCAGTTCACCTTTCCCGTCGCCATGCTTTCCTGCCTGATCCTGTTGCGTCATCACGATAATATTCAACGCCTGTGGCGTGGCCAGGAAGGGAAAATCTGGCATAAACTCGGCAAGAAAAAGCCATCTGATACCCAGAAAGATGAGCAATGTTGATACGCGGATGCAATAAAAACAACGTGATGAAAAGCAAAAAGGCGCAGACGCCACATACAGCGCCTGCGCCCCGGTCAGGTACTTAACAACGGATTAATGCTGGCCGATAGCCATCATTTCCTGCCGATCCAGCTTGAACAACGCCATACTTTGCGCCAGTTGACGCGCCTGCTCCTCCAGCGAACGAGTGGCTGCGGCGGATTCCTCAACCAAAGAGGCATTATGCTGCGCGACTTCGTCCATCTGGGAAACCGCCAGATTGACCTGCTCAATACCGTTGCTCTGTTCACGCGTCGCCGTCGAAATCTCCCGCATCAATGTTGTTACATGCGCCACCGACGCGGAAATTTCATCCATGGTTTTACTGGCGATCTGCGCGATATCCTCGCCTTCTTTCACCCGCGTTTGAGAATCACTCATTAACGTTTTAATCTCTTTGGCGGACTGAGCGCTGCGTTGCGCCAGATTGCGCACTTCCCCGGCGACCACGGCAAACCCGCGACCTTGTTCACCGGCTCTGGCCGCTTCCACCGCCGCATTCAACGCCAGAATGTTGGTTTGGAATGCAATACCGTCGATAACCGCCAGAATATCGCCAATACGAGCCGAACTGCTGGAGATCGTATGCATTTTCTCAATCATCTGGCCCATCGCGTCGCTGCCTTTATCGGCAATATCAGAAACCGTCTGCGCCAGTTCATGCGCCTGGGCAGCATTTTCCGCATTGAGTTTCACTGTCGCGGTCAACTGCTCCATGCTGGCAGCAGTTTGTTCGAGCGATGCCGCCGATTCTTCGGTGCGCGCCGCCAGGTTCGCATTTCCCATTGCCAGTTCGCCAGTACCGATATCGATTTGTCCGCCAGCGTCACGCACGCGTCCTACCGCCAGCGAGAGGGAATGCTGCATGGTTTTCATCGACTGAATCAGCCGGCCAATCTCATTTCTGCCGCCTTCTTCAATCTCCTGCGTCAAATCACCGCTGGCAATAAACGCCAACTGAGCCACCGCACGCTCAAGCGGAGAGAGGATCAGACGCTTCAAGACGATCCAGGCGATCAACACCAATAACAGGGCCAGCCCGCCGGAAATACCGATGGTGATCAGGCGGCTGAAAGCGAAGCTCTCTGCCTGATCAACCATGCCTTGACCCACATTCAGGGCAAAATCGCGAAAATCGTTATTGGCCTTGTCCATGTCTATGCTGAGCGGCGGAATCACATTTTCCAGCACCCGATAATACTCATCCACCCGACCACGTTTCAGCGCATCAACCATTGGCTGAATACCTTTGTCGATATAGACGCTATAGTGGTTCTGCACCGCCGCGGCGAGGATCGTTCCCTCTTCCGTCACCGTGCCATAGCCCAAAAAGCGGATCATTTCCCGTCGGGACAGATCGATGTAGTTTTGCGCCCGCGCCACCGATGCCTCAGCCAACTCGGTCATTCCGCTTTCCATCTGGCGGGCGGCCAGCGCCGCGCCTGTCCTGGCGCGTAACGAAGCGGTATAACTGCCTGCCAACGCAGTGACTTCTTTTCCCTGAATTTTATCGATCGTAGTAAGTGACTTTATTCCCTGATTGATAGCGCTGACGCCAATCCCGCATACCAACGTCAATAGCAACACCATCATTCCCAACAAGACAATCAAATTCACTTTGATAGTGATATTTTTTAACATTACTTATTTCACATCCTGTATTAATGAGGAACATTTTATTAAAGAGAAAACCTCTCCAGCGCAATTTTTGCTCCACTTCTATCGGATTAATCTTTTTATTCTTTAATCCAGCTGCAATTTAGTAACTTAACTTCGCGTTGAAAAATTTATTTAATTGTTATGGTTTTATTAAAAACAAGTTTTTTCATTCTCGCTCCAACACAAGCCCTCTTCTAAAAATCGACGACTTTCTCTGTGACTTGGCTATAATGACCGCCACGCAATTTTAGGTTGAAAAGAAGGAAACTGACATGAGTCTGAACAATGTCCCGGCGGGTAAAGATCTGCCAGAAGATATTTACGTGGTTATTGAAATCCCCGCGAATGCGGATCCGATCAAATACGAAATTGATAAGGACACCGGCGCACTGTTTGTAGACCGCTTTATGTCTACCGCCATGTTCTACCCATGTAACTACGGTTACATCAACCATACCTTGTCTCTGGATGGTGATCCGGTGGATGTGCTGGTGCCGACGCCGTATCCGTTACAACCGGGTTCTGTGATTCGCTGCCGTCCGGTCGGCGTGCTGAAAATGACCGACGAAGCGGGTGAAGATGCCAAGCTGGTTGCCGTCCCGCACAGCAAACTGAGCAAAGAATACGATCACATTAAAGACGTTAACGACCTGCCAGAACTGCTGCGTGCGCAGATCGGCCATTTCTTTGAACATTACAAAGATCTGGAAAAAGGCAAGTGGGTGAAGGTGGAAGGTTGGGATAACGCGGAAGCGGCGAAAGCAGAAATCGTCGCCTCTTTCGAACGCGCTAAAAATAAGTAAGTGTTACCGGGGATATGTCGGTAATCCGGCGTTAAAAACACCGCTTCGCGCGGTGTTTTTATTGCGGACGGCAAACGCCGTCCGGCTAATGGGCCCGTTTTAAAGCGCCTCAGCGCGTTTCAGCCAGTCGCCGCTGACGATACGCGGCAACCCTGCTACCGAGTGCTTATAAAGATAGATCCAGGCGTTCCCTAAAGGAGTCGAAATCAACTCACGCTGATACTCGTGGCCGTCGCGCTTTAACGCATCAAGCTCTGTCAATATTGACGAACTGATGCGATACACTTCGCAATGAATCTCCCCATCACCCGTAACCACCGCCGGATAATGGCCGAGGTTGTACAACTCATACCCATTGAGTTGGCAATCCCCTAACCATTGCGCGTTGGTCATCCAGTGACTATTTCCCTGTTTGCGTCGTAAACTGCCGTAGACAATAATTCGCATCGCTAAAACTCAAACTGATAGAGCACATCTAATGCCTGGCTAATCCCAGACACCGCTTCCAAGTATAACTTTGGCATTAACCGGTAACGCAGCGTTAACGTCGCCAAAGAATCAAATATCCCAACACCATATTTGACTTGCAGGCCGGGAAGAACGTAACCGCTGACCACAACCTGAGAATTGTCGCCAACACCCTGTGTATCCAGAGCTAAATTACTTACGCCAAAAGCCTCGCCGATTTTACCCACAACTTGACCGCTTTGTGCAACCCCTAAACCAACCAACATCGAGGTCATGGCGGCACTATCCGCGCCGCTGCTTTCCAGACCTTGCCCGCGCAGCAAGTAGGACAAGGCTTCCTGCTGCGACATGGTGGGATCAGAGAACACCTCTAATTTCGGCGTGCTAGCCATGCCGGTGACCCGAACGCCTACCGTCACGTCATCTTCCGTGTTGTCTGGGTTACGGATCGCTTCAATGTTCAGCACCGGTTGATCCGGCGGGCCGGAGAACAGGATCAGGCCTTTACGGACAATCAGATCCTGCCCGTAAGCCTTGAAGCGACCGGAAGGAATATCTATCTGGCCGTTCAAGCCCAACCCGCGCTCATCCTGAATCATGTTCAGATCGCCCTGCAAACGAGCGATCAGACCGAACGCGTCCAGCCGCACATCATTACCGACACGAATAATCAGGTTACTGTTGATGGGGATGGCCGTGGAAGCTTTTTCCAGCGGCTGGCGCTGCGCATCCAGCAGCACTTCATCGGATGAAACGCCAACCGCGCTTTCCGGCATATCCTTAACCACAATACGCGCCCAGGGGATGCTGACCGAACCGTTTAGCGCGAACAGTTGCGGCGTGGCCTCAAAGACGATATCCGGCGACACATCCAGACGCGCCGTCGGCGGCAGCGTGACGCGCAACCGCTGGCCTTTCGCCGCAATGCGCGCACGCCAGGCATCCGGCTGCGACCAGTCCGCGTTGCCGCCCAGATTCAACTGGCCGTTATCGGTTTTCAGGAATCCCTGCAACGTGGAGGACATCCCATTGAAACTCACCGCCAGACGCCCGGTGGTGAGATCAATCGGCATCCAACTGCCGTCAATATCCAGTCTTTCCAATGCCATCTGACCGAATACCTGGGGCTGCTGCGCATTGCCGGCCAGACGCAGATTCGCACTCAGCATCCCCTCCGCTTTCTCCCCTGTGCGCAATATTGGGTTCAACAGCGTCAGAGAAAGCGCAGTGATGGTGACATTACCGCCAAGATTGCGTTGTCCCTGCGGATCGGTTATCTGGATATCGCCGCTGAAACGTCCGTTATCACGAATCGCCATCAGCCAGCCAAGTTGCGCTCGTCCGCGATCAAGACCGGCGTTCAGCGTGAAGGTGTCAAACGCCACCGGTAGCGTGTTCCCCTGTACCTGCTGACGCACATTCACATTGCTGCCCACCAGCGTGATTTTCGCCTGTGGCAAACCCTGTTCAGCCTGCCAACTGACGTCCGCCCCACCGCTGAATGTTCCCGCCAGCACCGTATCCTCACTCAGGAACGGCTTAAGCATCGCCAAATCAAAGCGATTAAGGCGAATAGCGGCTTGTCCGCTCGGCCCAATCTCAATGGTTTTCGGCACGCAGAGCTCCGCATTCGGGTTACGCCAGCAGTGCGTGCCAATACTGACTTTCTGCTGCGCATTCTGATAATCCAGCGCGATCGCCTGTGTCAGATTCCATTCCCCAACCGGGGTTTCAAACCGGGTATTGCTCAGCGAACCGCGCCAGCGCTGCGCCTGACGATCAAAACTTCCCGACAGCGCCAGCTGACCGGCTACCGGTTCGCCTTGAAGATTCAGACGCAGTTGATGCTGCTGCTCGTTACCCTCGGCATTCAGCGTCAGCAAACCGATGTTCAGGCTATCCTGACGCAATTGCTCAACGCGCACCGCGAGCTTGCCCGCAACCTGCCGGGTTGGAGACGATGGCGCGGCAGACGGTTGCCCGGAACGGACGTCGGCATCGACGTTTATCTGGCTGATGGTCATCGCCTGCCAGCGCAGGCCCGATGCGGTGAGATCCGCCAGGATCTGCGGCTCGCGCAGATTGCCGCGCAATCTCAGGGTTCCCCGCGCGCGACCGGCAAGGCCGGGCAGTATGCCGGTTAATGCGGGCGCATTGAGGTCGGCATCCAGTTGCCACTTATCACTCAGTTCGCCTTTAATGTTCAACTGGTTACGTCCCAGCGCCAGATTAAGCCCCGGGATTTGCCACTGTCCCGCCGCGTTGCCGCGTAATTCGCCTCTGGCGGTCAGCTTGTTCTCTTTCACATTGCCATCCAGACGCAGTTCCGGCACCTGTAGTTGCCAGCTTCCGCCGTAAATGCTGCCGCGCGTAGTGATTTTGCCATCCACCTTTGCGGGCCATTCCGACCACTGCTGCGCGGTATTGATCCCCTTGAGCAGCAATTCACTGCGCCAACTGATGGCTTTACTCCAGTCCACCAGCGCGCTCAGGTCGGCATTGCCCTGCAAGGCGGCGACACGCAGCCGGGTTAAATTGAATTGCTGAACATTGCCTTTACCGTCCAGCAGCAGCGTTGCCGCAGGCAGATCCGTGGCGCGAATATCACTGCGTAACGACAGCGCATAGTCCGTTGCTTTTCCGTTGAATCGCAAACGCAGATCGTTCGCCTGATATTGCGCGTCGCCGGTCAGCGGCCAGCGGACCTGTGCGGATTCCAGCGTCAGCGCCAATGGCAAGCCCGCCTCCGCCAGTTTGGTTTGCGCCGTTAACTGCGCACGTTGCGGGCCAGACAGATTCAGCGCTACGTTGAGTTGTTCGCGCAATCCGCCGTCCACCGTCAGCTTGAGTGTTTCGCCTTTCAACGGATCAACATTCAGTACGCCATTGGCCGAAAGGGATACCGGCCAATTTTCATTGAGCGTCGCCTCGCCCCGGACGTTCAGCCCGCCTTGCGGCGATTGCACCACCAACCGATCCAGGCGCAGATGCTGATTTTGCGTGGATGCCTGCATCATCAAATCAGAAATCAGTATGTCCTGATCACCGGTCAACCGCAGTTGCTGCGCGTGGATTTCTATAATCGTCACATCCAGCGGTAACGTGAACTGCGGTAAATCCGGCAGGAGAGGCTTGGAAAAGAATTCGGTCAGACGCTCACCCAGCGGCGCTTCTTCCGGTTGCGTCGTTTCCTGACTCGCGGTTCTCGCCGGCTGTGATGCGGGGGTGACTGGGCGCTTCTTGGCTATCTCAATCTCTTGCGAGGCGCCGCTTTCAATCGACTCGCGTACCGTGTTGGTGGTTTCCTTCACCACAGCGGCGACGTCGGCGGCGGTAACTTTTCCATCTTCCAGCACATCAATCGGCGTTTTCGGTAAGGCGACCAACAGCGCGCTGATTTTGGTTGGCAGCAGCGTGAGCGCCCGTTCCCGCCACTGCATCCCGGTGCGCAACGATCCCAGCGAAATGGCGGTGTCATCCACCGTGACCTTCACATTATCCAACGTCAATTGACTCAGCGAGATGGGAAATGGCGCGGACAACGCCGTCAGCGGCTCGCCGGACGCCGGAGGCGTTTCTGTCGCAGGAAGCGCCGTGGTATCCACCGTTACGTCAACATCTTTTGCCGACAGGTCATTTATGCAAAGCTGACTTTTACGCAAACAGCCGGTAGCCAGTGATAAATGGAACTCGCCCGCGCGCACCGTCACGCCGGGCATTTGATAACTGAGCTGCCGGAGCGTCAGATCGCGCCAGCCGCCGCTGACCTGCGCAATATCCAGTCCCGGCACAAAACGCGCCGCACCATTCAACAGCAGGTGCAAACCTGACGTCGTCCCGACCAGCAATACCAGCGAGATCAGGATTAACAACAGGAAAGCGCTGATGCCAATGCCCAGTCTTTTAAGCCATTTACCACGTTTTTTCGTGCTTACTCCGCGTGCCGAGGCGTCAGCGTGGGTCGAGGTTTTGTTCTCTTTCATCTCTTCCGTCATAACTCAGGCCCCAACGCGATATAGAACTGCACGCCATTTTTTTCGGGATCGCCGACAGGCATGGCGATATCCAGCTTCACCGGGCCGATGGGAGAGGCCCAGCGAATACCCACACCGGCCCCGGTTTTGAAATTGTCTTCCTTAATGTCATTCACCGCTTCGCCGGAATCGACAAACATCGCGCCCCACCATTTCCCGGTAAAGTTGTACTGATACTCCAATGAACCGGTCGCCAGTTTAGAAGCGCCGGTCAGTTTGCCTTCGCTGTCACGTGGTGAGATCGATTTGTATTTGTAGCCGCGAATACTGCGATCGCCGCCGGCGAAGAAACGCAGAGAGGGAGGGACACGCGAGAAGCTATTGGTTTCAATCCACCCCAGATTGCCGCGGGCGACAAACCGGTGTTTCTCCGCCAGCGTTCTAATCCAGACGTTTTGCGCCTGAAAAATCGTAAAATCAATGTCCGATCCCCACAGAGTATCGGAAACATCGATCGAATAACGCTGGGAATCGCCCCAAACCGGCATTAATCCACCGCGCTGGCGGGTGCGGTTAATACTCACGCCGGGATAAATCAGCATGGTCGTGTCGGTCACGCTGCCTTGTGTAAAGTGGTCAAGGCTCCAGCGCAGATTAATCGCCCGTTGCCAGCCGCTGGAGAGATCCCAGTAGCGCGCCACATTCAGCGTGGTTGCATCGGATTGGGTGTCGTTGAGGTCTTCCCGCTTAAAACCGCCTTGCAACAGGTAATACTGTTCCAGCGGGTTTTTCAATAGCGGGATCTTATAGCTCAGGTCGAGCGATTGCTCTGGCGCCGATACGCTCAGGCTGCTCTCAAGACTATGACCGCGAGAGTTAAGCCAGGGTTTGTTCCACGTGGTTTTAAAGCGCGGCCCCACATCTGTCGCGTAGCCTACTCCGGTTTCAATCTGATTACGGGTTCGCGGGCTGACCACGGCTTCCAGAGGCAGAACCCTGGTGGTTTTCGATTGTTCAAAATCAGGCGAAACCACAACCGAATTGAACCAGCCCGTCGCGGACAGACGGCGGTTTAACTCGCCTAATTCTTCACTGCTGTAAAAGTCGCCCGAATGGAAAGGCACCAGATTTTGCAGATAATCGTCGCGGATTTGCGCGCCATGAAATGTTACCTTGCCAAAGCGGTAGCGTTCGCCGCTATCGAAATCGATATCCCAGAATGCCAGTTTCTCTTCGCGCTGGATCCCTAACTGGCTGCGTTGGAAATGAGCATCGAAATATCCTTTACGCAGGGAGAGATTATTCAGCCCGCTTTTAAAGCTATCGTAATCACCGTGGTTCAACACCGAACCGATCGCAGGTTTATCGTCCCGCAGTCGCTGCTGAAAATCGCTGTCGTCGCGGGCGCCGCCCCGCAGCATGACATTCACTTCGGCGATCCTGACCGGTTCGCCTGGCGTCACGCTGGCAATCAGAACAGGCCGTCCGCCATTCACGGCAGGCCTGAATTCAAAGGCGATCTGCGGATCGTAATACCCCAATGCGCGCAATCCCTGACGAATAACCTCGTCAACCCTGGCGCGAAAGCGGCCATCCGCGTTGACTTCATCAGCGGCGATGGTCGATAAGCGCGCACGCACATTCTTTTGCAACGCGCCTTCCAGCCCCGTCACCTGTAAACGAACGTTGGCGGCATAAGTCGGCGGGGCGAACAACAATACAGTTAACAATGCAGTTAATAAACTGATTGAGGTTAATAAACCGGGTGCGCTCAATGCCCTGAAGGGGCGATACCGTGGCACGCCAAAGCCAGAAAAACCGAGTTTTGATCCTGTAAGAATGGTCACTGAACTCCCTGATTACATCAATCTGTTACACCAAATCTATAGCATGACTTTTATAACATCGCCGCTTTGACATCGGTTTTACTACCGCGCTCACACGCGCTGACCGGAGAAAAAATCGGCCTCAATCGTGGTTGAGACGGCTCAGCCCACTAAGGTTAGCGATAAATGCTGATTTTTTCCCTTAAAAATGGATTAAAACCTGTAAAAATTAAAGTGCAGCGTTTTAGGTAAACATAACCTTAACATTAAACAACCTTCAGTGATAAAGACAGAACAAAACTTCTCGGTTATTCTCTGATTACCTGCATTATCCAAACAACATGATAGCCACCGCCACGCGGGAGTTGACAAAGTGATATTTCATACCGATAAAACATTGCGTATAAAACCTTCCGATGCCTTACCGGGACGCACCACGCCCATGCCGGTAGCCAGATTGCATGTGGTAAACGAGCGCTCGATGACGCACGTCCCGGATAATATGGACGTCGCCCTTTTCGCTATGGGATGTTTCTGGGGAGCCGAGCGTTTATTCTGGCAACAGCCCGGCGTCTACAGCACGGCGGCGGGATATATCGGCGGTTACACGCCGAATCCGACCTATCGTGAAGTTTGCAGTGGAAAAACCGATCACGCTGAAGCCGTGCGGGTGGTGTTTGATCCCGCCGTTATCAGCTATAGCCAGTTACTGAAACTGTTTTGGGAAAACCACGATCCTGCGCAGGGAATGCGTCAGGGCGGCGATATCGGCACACAATATCGATCCGGCATTTATACGCTCACGCCGGCACAGGAACAGGCCGCGCAGGAAAGTTATCGGCAATTTCAGCAGGCGATGCAAGCGAGTGGCGATAACCGCACCATCAGTACCGAAATCGTCCCCGCCGGTCCTTTCTATTATGCCGAGGACGAGCATCAGCAATATCTGCACAAAAATCCCGGCGGCTATTGCGGATTGGGCGGCACCGGGGTTTGCCTGCCGCCTCAGCCTTGATCGCTGGCGGGACTTTCATCACTCCTGTTATACTGCGCGCGTTATATCCAATTGATTTTCAGATGCGGAAAGCCCAACTTCCCGCATCGGGAAAGATGACAGAAATATACCCTGAATAATTCGCGTTGCGGCGACGTCCATTAATGGGACGAATAATAAAGCCAACGCACCGCCAACTTGAAGAATCACGGGAATATTTATTTAACTAATTCGGGCTGACTTCCAGCCTTGTTAACGGCTAACCATGCGTTATCTGAAATGATTTACCTTTCTGAGGATCGCCTGTTCCCCTTGCGGGCAATTGCGAAAAAAACATGTTAAACAGTCTATTACTGATAATTCTGCTGATTGCCGTCAGCGCCTTTTTCTCGATGTCTGAAATATCGCTGGCGGCGTCCCGTAAAATAAAACTTAAATTGATGGCGGATGAGGGAAACCTTAACGCCGACCTGGTGTTAAAATTTCAGGAAACGCCGGGTATTTTCTTTACCGTTATTCAAATTGGCGTTAATGCCGTCGCTATCCTAGCGGGTATTATTGGCGATGCCGCATTCTCCCCTACTTTATCCGCGCTTTTCGAGCAGGTAATGTCGCCTGAAGCGGCCGCAAAAGTCAGCTTTATCTGTTCGTTCGTCCTGGTCACCAGCCTGTTTATTCTGTTTGGCGATCTGACGCCGAAACGCATCGGTATGATTGCGCCGGAAGCGGTCGCCGTGCGCATCATCAACCCGATGCGCTTCTGCCTGCTGATATTCCGTCCGCTGGTCTGGTTTTTCAACGGTCTGGCAAATGTGATCTTTCGTTTACTGAAATTGCCTATGGTGCGTAAAGACGACATTACCTCCGACGATATTTACGCCGTGGTCGAAGCGGGCGCGTTGGCCGGTGTACTGCGCAAACAGGAGCATGAACTGATCGAAAACGTGTTTGAGCTTGAATCACGCACTGTGCCTTCTTCCATGACGTCAAGGGAAAGCGTTGTCTACTTCGATCTGCACGAGTCGGAACAGCAAATCAAAGAGAAGATTGCCGAACAACCGCACTCGAAATACCTGGTTTGCGACGGTCACATCGATCAGATTGTTGGCTATGTTGATTCAAAAGATCTGTTGAACCGGGTGCTGGGCAATCAGAGTCTGGCATTGAACAGCGGCGTGCAGATCCGCCCGGCGCTGATCGTACCCGATACGCTTACCCTCTCTGAAGCGTTGGAGAGCTTTAAAACCGCCGGTGAGGATTTCGCCGTCATTCTGAACGAATACGCGCTGGTAGTCGGTATTATTACGCTGAACGATGTGATGACCACGCTGATGGGAGATTTAGTCGGTCAGGGGCAGGAAGAACAGATCGTCGCCCGTGACGAAAATTCCTGGTTAATCGAAGGCGGCACGCCGATAGAAGATGTGATGCGCGCCCTGAATATTGATGATTTCCCACATTCAGGCAACTATGAAACCATCGGCGGCTTCATGATGTATACGCTGCGCAAGATCCCGAAACGCACGGATTTTGTACGCTTTTCCGGTTATAAATTCGAAGTGGTGGATATTGACAGCTATAAGATCGACCAGTTGCTGGTGACGCGTCTGGAAGCGGTTACTGCGAAACCCGAATAAACCAGGTGATACACAAACAACAACGGCCCGCTGCGGGCCGTTTACATTTCGTCAACCCATTTCGGCCTGGAGCCTGATGACCTGGCGGTTAACTTCGGACATCACCAGCAAATGCTGTTTATCCTGCTTCTGTGGCAATAAAATTTTGCCGTAGTCGAACTCAAAAGCACCAACCCCCTTGATGTACAGCCGCCCGCGAAACAAGGTTTTCACATACTTGGCGACCCTCATGGGATTGTAACGCTCGAAGATTTTCATTTTTTTACTCTCCTTCCGTTTTACTTTTCTTTCGCCCTCCCCGCGCCAAAACAGAGCAGGACTCGAAGCGCTAAGAAATGTTATCGGATGCCATACTTAGTCCCTCGGCAACGGAGTTAGTTCCCGCCTTAACAGCATCCTTAACTGTTTTTACACACATTGACAGAATAAATTTTAATTAACCGGCTTACTATTGGTATAAAAATTCATAGAACTGACCCCAAAACCTGATGTCGCAGCAGGTTGTGTCCTGCTGCGTCAGTCGCCGAATTGAAAATAGCGGATCTCAAAATAGCGATACTCGAAAGCCAGGGTTGAGAAACGATTCACGCGGCGCGTAAGACAAGTCTTTTCCCTGCCAGTCATGAACCTGTGCGCCGGCGGCGGCGGCAACCGCGTGTCCAGCCGCTGTATCCCAGATATTGGTCGGCCCGAAGCGCGGATAAAGCTGGGCCTTGCCTTCCGCGACCAGACAGAATTTCAAAGACGAACCGATCGCCACCGTCTGGTGTTTCCCCAACTGACTGAGATAGTCCTTCAGTTCCTGATCCGCATGGGAACGGCTGACCACTACCAGCGGCGGGCGAGCATCCAGAACCTGGATCTGGCGCCGTTCACCGTTCTCTTCCTTCCAGGCTTTACCCTCCGCCGCACAATACATCACATCGGTTACCGGCACATACACCACGCCCAGCACCGCTTGCCCTTGTTCGATCAGCGCAATGTTTACCGTAAACTCACCATTGCGGTTGAGAAACTCTTTGGTGCCGTCCAGCGGATCAACCAACCAGTAGCGTTGCCAGTGCTGACGCTCCGACCACGACGGCGGGTCCTCTTCCGACAGTAACGGGATATCGGGAAATGCCGCCGCCAATCCTGCTCGAATAACCTGATGCGCCGCCAGATCCGCCGCCGTCACGGGCGAATCATCCTTTTTATGCATGACTTCAGTAGGCCGATGCCCTTCATAAACCTGCATAATGGCAGCGCCTGCATCGCGGGCCAATTGGCAAACATGTTCTAGCATTTTCCCACCTCATCGTTACGGGTTAATTATAGAGTGACGGATACTTCCGCACGACTCGGACTTCCCCCTCGTCGTTCATTATACAGCGGTGAAGTTACCTACGATTATTGCCTTTATTCTGAGTCTCGTCACAATTTACCGTGATAATTCCCTCCAAATTCATAATTATATTGGAACATATCGAGGATAATCAGTCTTGACGGGCAAATTCACGTCCTGCCCCTTCGCACAGGAGTTAAGTAATGAAGCATTCGCTAGCGCTCAGCCTGCTTGCCATGCTGGTGACCTCCACCACCCAAGCCTCTATCGTTGATTTACGGGTAATGGCAACGACCGATCTGCACAGTAATATGATGGATTTCGATTACTACAAGGATACGCCAACCGAAAAATTTGGTCTGGTGCGTACCGCCAGCTTGATCCACGCGGCGCGCGAGCAGGCGACCAACAGCGTGCTGGTGGATAATGGCGATCTGATTCAGGGCAGCCCGCTGGGAGATTATATGGCCGCCAGGGGGCTGAAAGCAGGTGAAATCCATCCGGTCTATCAGGCGATGAACACGCTCAATTACGCTGTGGGCAATATCGGCAACCACGAATTCAACTATGGTCTGGATTATCTGCATAACGCCTTGGCGGGCGCGAAATTCCCCTATGTGAATGCCAACATACTGGATGCCAAAACCGGTAAGCCACTGTTTACCCCTTACCGGATCGAAAATAAATCGGTCAAAGACCGCGAAGGTCAATGGCATATTCTGCGTATCGGGTACATTGGTTTCGTGCCGCCGCAAATTATGGTGTGGGATAAAGCCAACCTTGCGGGGAAAGTCCGTGTTGAAGACATCACCGCAAGCGCCCAAAAGTGGGTGCCGGAAATGCGCAAACAGGGCGCAGATATGGTTATCGCCATTCCCCATTCAGGGCTTTCCGCCCAGCCTTACAAGGCCATGGCGGAAAACTCGGTCTATTATCTGAGCCAAATTATGGGCATTGACGCCATTATGTTCGGTCATGCGCATGCCGTATTTCCCAGCAACGATTTTGCCGGCATCAAAGGGGCTGATATCAAGCGAGGCACCCTCAACGGCGTGCCGGCGGTTATGCCTGGACAATGGGGCGACCACCTCGGCGTGGTTGATTTTATTCTGAATAATGACAGCGGGAAATGGGTTATCGAACAGGCAACCGCGGAAGTTCGCCCGATTTATGACAACACGCAGAAAAAATCGCTGGCCGCCGAAGATGCAAAACTCATCAATATCTTGTCGGACGCGCACAACAACACCCGCGATTTCGTCAGCAAACCGATTGGTCAATCCGCGGACAACATGTATAGCTACCTCTCGCTGATTCAGGACGATCCGACGGTTCAAATCGTCAATAACGCTCAGCGCGCTTATGTGGAACACTTTATTCAGGGCGATCCTGATCTGGCCGATCTGCCGGTGCTGTCTGCCGCCGCGCCGTTTAAAGCCGGCGGGCGCAAAAACGATTCAGCCAGCTACGTCGAGGTAGAGAAAGGCCCGTTAACCTTCCGTCATGCCGCCGACCTGTATCTGTATCCCAACACGCTGGTGACGGTAAAAGTTAACGGACAGGAGGTTCGGGAGTGGCTGGAATGTTCCGCGGGCCAGTTCAACCAGATCGATGTCAACAGCAGCAAGCCGCAGCCGCTGCTCAACTGGGATAATTTCCGTACCTATAATTTTGATGTTATTGATGGCGTTGATTATCAGATTGATGTCACGCAGCCCGCACGCTATGACGGTGAATGCGTCCTGATCGACGAGAACGCGCACCGCATCAAAAATCTGACTTTCCAGGGCAAACCTATCGACCCTCAGGCGACGTTCCTCATCGCCACCAACAACTATCGCGCTTACGGTGAGAAATTTGCCGGAACCGGGGAAAAATACGTGGTGTTTGCCTCACCGGATGAAAACCGTGCTGTACTGGCGGGCTACATCAGTGCTGAAACCAAAAAATCCGGGGAAGTGAAACCGCAGGCGGACAATAACTGGCGGCTGGCGCCGATCGCCAGCGACAGGCCGCTGGATATCCGCGTTGAAACCTCGCCGTCCGCCAAGGCAGCCACGTTTATTAAAGAAAAAGCGCAATATCCACTGACAGCCGTCGGCACTGACGACACCGGGTTTGCGGTTTATCGCATCGATCTGCAAACCAGCACACGCTAGGGGCGTCATGGCGTGGACATCGCAGCGAAACCGGCTGCGTCACGCTTTCTGAAGGATATTTAAGCCACGGCGCAACGTGGCTTTTTTTCGTCCGTTAACGGCGGAAAGCTTCCCGGTCATCACGATCGTACCGATCATGGCCCCGTGTCTGACGATAGTCCCTTTTATCCCGAAAATCCCGACGCGGGCCGCGATCGTCAATGCGATACGGGCGGTCAGCACGGCGATGATCAAAACCTTTGGGGCCGCGTTGCTGCGCGCGCCACCAACTCGCATCACGCAAGCGCCAACCATCCCAATAGTGTCCATAACGATTACGTTCACCCTGGCGATAACCGCGATACTCACGCCACCACCGTTCGCTGCGCCAGTCATAACCGTCCCAGTAATTACCTCGCCGATCCCGATCACCGATGTTCAGCGTCACACCGGGGAGCAGTTCAATACTGACGCTGTCGGCCTCCGCCATTGGCGTCATGGCAAACATTCCTACTAACAGCGTACTAACGAACAGTGGCTTAAACATAACGTCACTCCATACATGCGCCAATGGCGAATGTGCAAAGATATACGGGGGAACCGTTATGCTCGCCATCAGACGACAGCGCATTTTACTGGTTTTACGTTTCTTAGCGATTTACTGACACGACCTGTTCCAGGCGCGTGAAGGAAAAAACCGGTCTGAGGCGGATTGCCTGCATAAATGGTTGCAAACGTGCAATTCTGGCCACAGAAAGACGCTCGATAAGCGCCTTTCCGCTCTTTACCAGATTGAGATTACAGAATCTCCAACAGTTCAACTTCAAAAATCAGCGCGCTGAATGGTGGAATAGACGCGCCCGCGCCACGTTCGCCATAAGCCAGATGATGAGGGATATACAATTCCCACTTAGAACCAACCGGCATCAGGGTTAACGCTTCAATCCAGCCGGGGATCACGCCATTGACCGAAAACTCCGCTGGCTGACCGCGCTGAACGGAACTGTCAAACACGCTGCCGTCAATCAAACGTCCGGTATAGTGCACACGAACGCGATCCTGACGCGCTGGGATGTCACCTTCACCCTGGGTCAGAACGCGGAATTGCAAACCGGATTCTGTGCTGCTCACGCCCTCTTTGCGGGCACTCTCAGCCAGAAACTGCCGACCTTGCTCCGCCATCGCCTGCTGGCGCTCACGGCTTACCGCGTCAGCACGCTCGTGGACTTCGCGCAAGGCACGATGAACCACATCCACGGGCACCGCTGGCGCATTACCTTCCAGCGCGTCACGCAAACCCGCGAGCAGGGCTTCCGGGATCAAACCTTCAAGACCAGATTCCTGTAATTGTTGACCAACCTGTAAGCCGATGCCGTAACTTGCCTGCGCTTCGACGCTATCAAAAGAAGGGGTTGTCATGGATGTTCCTTTTTATCTGTAAAAAACCGAAAGCGAAGCATAACAGCGCTGGAGATTAGGGTAAAATCCTGTATGCAGATGAACACAGGATCCATCGGCCAAACGCGTAATCCTGGCCTGCTAACCTATACTGGTAAATTGAACACGTTGGCATCATCGTTATCTTAAGCATCAACGCGTTAACTGGTCATCATCAGCGGGTTATCGGTATACTGTGTTGTCTTTCTATTTTTTATACCGTTGCAAGAGAGGTTACCATGGGCAGAATCGCGCCCAGGAAGCGAAAAACAACCTGGGATTATCAAGCGCTATTACGCCTCTGCCAACGTTTTATCCAGCGCGGCCCAGAACGTTCCGGCGGGGATTTGCAGGAAAATCCGGGGTCGTCAGCGCGTTCATCAGGGCAACGGATTACATCATCCCTGAAAAAAATCTGGCATCTGCCCGACGATTATCGTTGGATGGAACCGCTTCCGCTCTTCCATCGCCGTTGGATTTTAATCGCCATCGCTTTGCTGCTGGCGATCCTGCTGTGGCCCTACAGTCCGCCTAAGACACTGTCGCCTCAGCCGATTAACGCCCCGATGGAACAAGCCGACAACAGCGCCTCCATCCAGGCCGAAATTATTGAAAATCGCCCGACGGCAGAGCAGACGCCGGTTCTCCCGCCCGCAGAACCTGTCCAACCGGCGCCGCAGAATACGGAAATCCCCTGGCGCAACTATGAAATTGCTTCAGGTCAGACCCTGGCGCAGTTATTTCGTGACAACAACCTGCCGGTCGGCGACGTTTTCGCTATGGCTCAGGTGGAAGGCGACGACAAGCCGCTCAGCAACCTGCGCGCCGGTCAGAAAGTCAAAGTTCAGTTGAATGCGCAAGGCACAGTAACAGCGCTGGAAATAGAAACTACGGATAACCAACAAGTCCGCTTCACCCGTAACGCCGATGGCGCGTTTAGCCGCACCCGTTGACGGCACGCGCTGCTTTTCTCCCACCCCACAAACGCAAAACGCTGGCACAAGGCCAGCGTTTTACTCGTTAGCAAAAAGCGTTAATTACGCTTCAGCAACGACTACCACATTCAGCGTAGCGAACACATCGCTGTGTACCTGGAAGCTCACTTCGTGCTCGCCCAGAGTACGCAGAACGCCGTTCGGCAGGCGAACTTCGCTCTTCGCGACATCAACACCGGCTGCGGTTACCGCATCAGCGATATCGCGAGTACCGATGGAACCGAACAGTTTACCTTCGTCGCCTGCTTTAGACGCGATAGTCACGTTACCCAGTTCTTTGATCTTGGCGGCGCGAGCTTCGGCAGCAGCCAGAACGTCAGCCAGTTTAGCTTCCAGTTCAGCACGGCGTGCTTCGAAGAACTCAACGTTTTTCTTGGTTGCTGGCACAGCTTTGCCCTGCGGAACCAGGAAGTTACGGGCATAACCCGCTTTAACGTTTACCTGGTCGCCCAGGCTGCCCAGATTTGCTACTTTATCAAGCAGAATAACTTGCATTACCTTATCCTCTCAAAGTCTCGTTAATGGACAGTGGCCGATTACTGATGACGATCAGTGTACGGCAACAAAGACAAGTAACGCGCACGCTTGATAGCGCGAGCCAGCTGACGCTGGTATTTTGCACGAGTACCGGTGATACGGCTCGGAACAATCTTGCCGCTTTCAGTGATATAGTTTTTCAGCGTAGCGATGTCTTTATAGTCGATCTCGATAACGCCTTCCGCGGTGAAACGGCAGAACTTGCGACGACGGAAATAACGTGCCATTAGGCTAGTCTCCAGAATCTATCAATTCAATCTGCTCGGCATGTAACACCAGCTTGCTCAGGCTATTGCGTCCTTGATGGCAGCTAATGAACCCGTGCACGGTGAGTTGCGTGCCGACCGTTATACTGTGGGTAAGTGCTTGTGACGTGGGTCCACTGACAATCACGGGTATACGACACCATGCTTGCCGGTTGAATCCGGCTTCCACCTGCGTTGATCGGTGCTCAAGCACAAACTGGCAATGTGGAATACCCGAAGGACTGACTTTACGCATGGGCGCCTTGCACACGGTGCCGGACAACGCCAGACGATTGGTCGTCACCGCAACAATTACTCTTCAGAATCCCCTGCATCCACATCATCGCCGGCTTCAGCGAAATCTTCACGACGCTCACGGCGTTCGTCTTTCGCTTTAACCATCGGGGATGCTTCGGTTACCGCGTGCTTAACGCGCATAACCATGCTACGGATGACGGCGTCGTTGAAGCGGAAGTTTGTTTCCAACTCATCCATCACTTCCTGCGGCGCTTCGACGTTCATCAGAACGTAGTGCGCTTTGTGCAGTTTGTTGATCGGGTAAGCCAGTTGACGGCGGCCCCAGTCTTCCAGACGGTGGATCGTGCCCTGCGCACCGGTGATAGCACCGGTGTAGCGCTCGATCATGCCTGGAACCTGTTCGCTTTGGTCAGGATGAACCATAAAAACGATTTCGTAATGACGCATCGAATTGCTCCTTACGGATTATTCAGCCTCCTGTCAGGGTCAACCGCGGCCCATGGAAGCAAGGAACGTGTATGTGTGTGCGGCTGAAAAAATGACGCGTAAGTATAGTGCCCTAATGCGGCAATAGCAAGACAGCGTTTAGCCCATCCCTTTACAAACCCTATTGCCCGAATAACATCCTTGAACACCATGACAACGTTGCGCTCCACCCTCTGGAAATAAGAAAACCGATCGATAAATCTTCCCCATTGCTGGCGATGGCGCTGAGTAACCATGAAGTATTGCAATGCGAATTCGCTTTCTATCGAATTTCTGAAACGGGCGGAATGGAGAAGTACTTCGTTATAAAACTCAGGGATGCCCGGATTGTCGAATTAAAGCTGTCAGCCCCGCATTCAATGACGCAAAATGAAATGCCGCCGCAGGAAAGCGTATCCTTTAAATACGCCTGGGCTGTGCTGACAAATGCCGCTGAAAAAAATCCGCCCCGGCCCGCAAAGCAGCGGGGGTAATACGGTGACCGACGCCCGCTTCAGTCAGATAGAGAAGATTTCCATCCTGTCGGCTTTCGTGCAACGCACGATAAAGACGTGCGCTTTCTTGCGCCGGCACCACGTCATCCGCCTCGCCATGCCATACCAGTAAAGGCCGGTCGGACAAGGCTGTCAGTCGGGAGGAAACATCATAGTCGGCAAGCGTGGCCGACAGTTGCCGCAATACCGCCTCGGCCCCCTCTTCACCGGCCTCGACGGGGGGAAACAGAGTACGCGATAGCGTTGGGAAATAACCGGAACCCATAAACGCCGCGACAGCAGAAATCCAGGGATAACGCGCCATGCAACCCAACGCACTCATTGCGCCAAGCGACGCGCCGCAAACGCCGATACGCTGGTCGGCAATCAACCCGCGCTGTTGATACGCCGCAACGTAGTCAGGCAGTTCCTGAATATTTGATTGCAGAATATCCCAAAAGCGACGCAACCGGCGCGGCTCATCGCCGTCATAGCGCGCGCCGTGCATCGGGGCATCCGGCAGAATGACCCGGAATCCCGCGTTCGCCAACGCATAACCGAAATAGGAGTACACCTCTTTTGACGAGGTATAGCCGTGAAAGAAAAAAATCGTCGGTAACGGCGCATCGCGTTTACCCGCCGGAACCGCGTGTATGACTTCAATGTCACGGCAAATCACCTCGACCGATATTTCAACCATCACCTTCCCCTCTTTTTTGCAGAAAATGACATCCGCATGACGATAGCGCTACACTGCTGCTCTGCTTTCGTCTCAGGCTCAGTCGATGAACATTTTACGGATCTTTTTATTACCGCTGGTCATGCTGCTTTCCGCCTGCCAGATATTTCAGGGCAAGCCCGTCTCTGCTCCGCCGCCCGCGGATCACGCCATTGAAATCACCTATGCGCAAGCCACGGCGCTGGAAAAGCTTGGGACAGTTTCGGTGACGGTTCACGGCAGCCCGGATGATGCGGAACGCGCGATTCAACAAAAGGCGGATGCCAGCGGTGCGCGCTACTATGTGATTGTCACGAAAACAGACACGACGCTTCCCGGCAGGTGGCACGCCAGAGCAGTGCTGTATCGTTGACGTGTCCGGCAAAAAACAGGGCAGTGATTGCCCTGCGTTGGTATGCTTCTATGATTGAATACCGATGATTCAATACGACATACAGGCGGCATTCAGAATGCCGCCGCTCAACGATGCTGCGCCGAGAAATATGCCGGACGCCACTTCATTATCGCGGATATGCTGGCTAAGCCCCAGCATATAAAGCCGCACCGCACCGTAAATCAGCAGTTGAACCACCAGCGCCACGATGCCCCAGGTAATGTAATCGATCAGACTCACCGAATTAATCGCCGCGCTGGATAGCGGGATCACATAGCCGATAAATGCCCCCGCGAACCCCACCGCCGCCGCGCGATTATTTTCTTTAATCAGCGCCCATTCATCATGCGGCGTGACGCGGGTATAGATAAACAGGAATGCCAGCACCATGACAAAACCAATGAAAAAGTAAGAAGCAAACGCCAATAACGCGGTAACAATAGTCATACCGTAAATGTCCTTTGGGTTGTTGTTGACAAACGCGCGTCAGCCGCGCTGACGAACCGCTTCAAACAGGCACACGCCCGTCGCCACCGATACGTTTAATGACGATACGCTGCCCGCCATCGGAATACTGATCAATTCATCGCAGTGCTCACGCGTCAGCCGACGCATACCTTCCCCTTCCGCGCCCATCACCAGCGCCATCGGCCCGGTCAGTTTGCTCTGATACAGCGTGTGATCGGCCTCGCCCGCGGTTCCGACGATCCAGACATGGTGCTCCTGCAACAATCGCAGCGTGCGCGCCAGGTTGGTCACGCTGATCAGCGGAACGCTTTCCGCCGCGCCGCTGGCAACTTTCTTCACCGTGGCGTTCATTTGCGCCGAACGGTCGCGCGGCACGATCACCGCATGCACCCCCGCCGCATCAGCATTGCGCAAACAGGCGCCGAGATTATGCGGATCGGTAACGCCGTCCAGCACCAGTAAAAAAGGGGTATCCAGGCTTGCCAGTAGTGTCGGCAGATCGTTCTCCTGAAACTTTTTCCCTTCTTTGACTTTGGCGACAATCCCCTGATGCACCGCCCCCTCAGCCTGACTATCCAGCCACTGACGTTTCGCCACCTGTATCACGATGCCCTGCGCTTCCAGTTCGGCAATCACCGGCTGTAGACGGCGGTCATCGCGTCCTTTAAGAATAAAGACTTCCTGAAAGCGCTGGGGATCTCGCGCGAGTAATGCCTTAACCGCATGAATACCGTAAATAATTTCGCTCATTGCCACTCTTCAAATTAATCGTAAACAGACAGTATCCGCCTGTTGGTTGTTAACGCCCGCACAGTGAATATCACTCAGCAGGCTTCTTTCTGGCGCGCTTGGCTTTGGTTGCCGCCGCAATCTTACGTGTTTTTTCAGCGCTCTTTTTCGCTTTATCCGCGTTCTTTTTCAGCTTCGCTTTCGCTGATTTGGCATCCTGACGGAAAGCGGGATCAGGCTCGAAATTAGCCGCAGATTTGGCCGTATTGCGATGACGGCGAGTCGGCTTCGCTTCACGGCTATCCGGCTTTTTAGCCCGATCGCGGGCCGTTTTACCCTCGACCCGCGGTTTGCGCGTGCTGGATACCAGCGCAAAATCAATGTTGCGCTCATCCATATGGACCGCCTCAACGCGAATTTCCACTTCATCGCCCAAACGGTAGACCTGACCGCGAGACTCGCCGATCAAACGCTGACCGACATTATCGTAGCGATAATAGTCATTATCCAATGTGGATACATGCACCAACCCATCGATAAACAAATCGTTCAGACGCACGAAGAAACCAAAGCCGGTGACGCTGGCGATAATCCCCGTAAACACCTCGCCCACATGATCCTGCATGAAATCGCACTTCAGCCAGTCCGCCACATCCCGCGTCGCTTCATCCGCGCGGCGTTCGGTCATCGAACAGTGCATACCCAGTTGCAGCATTTCATTCATATCGCTGTGCCAACCGCCGGTCGGCGTCCAGCGCGCTTTACGATCGCTAAGCAGATATTTGATCGCACGGTGCAACGACAAATCGGGATAACGACGGATAGGCGAAGTGAAATGCGCATAAGAGGTTAACGCCAGACCAAAATGTCCCCGGTTTTCAGGATCGTAGACCGCCTGCTTCATGGAGCGCAGCAACATGGTTTGCAACATTTCATGGTCGGGACGATTGGCCACTTCCACCATCAGTTCGGCATAATCTTTGGGTTGGGGCTTCATTCCGCCTTTCAGCGTCAGTCCCAGTTCCCCCAGCACGCTGCGCAACGCAAGTACATGGTCTTCGCTCGGCTGATCGTGAACGCGGAACAGTGCCGGCTCTTCATTTTTCTCCATAAATTTGGCTGCGGAAATATTCGCCAGGATCATGCACTCTTCAATCAGTTTGTGCGCATCGTTGCGCACCACCGATTCAACCCGTTCAATACGACGCTCAGCGTTGAAAATAAACTTCGCTTCTTCCGTTTCAAACGCGATGCCGCCCCGCACTTCACGGGCATGCTCCAGCATCCTGTACAACTTGTGCAATTCTTCCAGCCCGCCCACCAGCGGTTTATACTGCTCGCGCAGTTCAGCGTCGCCCCGCAGGATATTCCACACTTTAGTGTAGGTCAGACGGGCATGCGAGCTCATCACCGCTTCATAAAACTTGTACGAGGTCAGTTTGCCCAGCGCCGATATGGTCATCTCGCACACCATACACAGACGATCCACCTGCGGGTTGAGCGAACACAAGCCGTTGGACAGCACTTCCGGTAGCATCGGCACCACTTGCGACGGGAAATAGACCGATGTTCCGCGCGCGCGCGCTTCGTGATCCAGCGACGTATTCGGACGCACATAATAGCTGACATCGGCAATCGCCACCCACAGACGCCAGCCGCCGCCGCGTTTCTTCTCGCAATAAACCGCATCGTCAAAATCTCGGGCGTCTTCTCCGTCGATGGTCACCAGCGGCAGTTTGCGTAAATCCACCCGGCCTTTTTTCGCTTCCTCCGGCACCAACTCGGACAGATCTTTAACCTGCTCCTCCACCTGCGGCGGCCAGCTATGCGGAATATCGTGCGTGCGCAGCGCGATTTCGACAGCCAGGCCGGTACCCATGTTATCGCCGAGGATCTCGACAATTTTTCCGACCGCCTTGGTGCGGCGGGTGGCGCGTTGGGTAAGCTCCACCACGACCACAAATCCCATACGGGCGCCGTTGATCTCTTCTTTCGGGATCAGAATATCGAAACTCAGACGACTGTCGTCTGGGACGACAAAGCCAACGCCGGCATCGACAAAATACCGCCCGACGATCTGGCCGGTGCGCGGTTCGAGCACGCGCACAATGCGGCCTTCACGACGGCCTTTACGATCGGCGGCCAACGGCTGCGCCAGCACCACGTCGCCGTGAATAGCGCGCTTCATTTCGTCCGTGGAGAGATAAAGGTCATCTTTGCGTCCTTCGACGCGCAGAAAGCCGAAACCGTCGCGATGACCGATTACCGTACCGCGCAGCAGGTCCAGCTTTTCCGGCAGCGCATAGCATTGGCGGCGGGTAAACACCAGTTGCCCGTCGCGCTCCATCGCCCGCAAACGACGGCGCAACGCTTCAAGCTGCTCCTCGCCGGTTAATTGTAAATCAGCAGCCAGTTCTTCACGGCTAATCGGCGTATCCCGTTTGGCGATATGCGCCAGAATGAATTCACGACTTGGAATTGGGGATTCGTATTTTTCTGCTTCGCGTTCCAGAAAAGGATCTTGTGACATTGCGGTTCCTCCGTTGTCATCAGCAGGAGGCTGAACAAAACTCATTCAACCAACAATAATTTGTAAAGCGGTGGGTTTTCTTTGACCAAATCAGCCAACGTGTAATGATCGAGTTCCTGCAAGAAATGTTGTACTGCCTGTTGGAGTACCTGTTTGAGTCGGCAGGCCGACGTGATGTGACAGAAATCGCTACCGCAGTTAACCAAGGAAAGCGGCTCCAGTTCACGCACCACATCACCAATACGAATTGAATCAGCCGGTTTCCCCAGCCTGATGCCGCCATTTTTGCCCCGCATGGCCATAACAAATCCGGCGCGGCTAAGTTGATTGATAATTTTGACCATATGATTACGCGATACACCATACACTTCCGTCACTTCCGAAATGCTGGTCATTTTCCCGCCGGGTAACGACGCCATATAGATAAGCGCCCGCAAGCCATAATCCGTGAAACTTGTTAACTGCACATAAACCTCGGATACCTCTGGGTATCATTGCCTGGCGACCTGAAGCCGCCCCAAACAGTAGCGACTGTAACGTTAAAATCAGGTGGACATGAAAAATAATGTGTATATAAGCAGATAATAAACCAGGCGCAAACACTACGGCTAATTATTTAGCCGCAATGCGCGGGATATCTTCACGGACAGGAGGCGAAGGACGAGCGGAATAGCATGAACCGGCTCGTTTTGACGGTTGGCGGGAATCGCAGCCTGTTGCCGGCGCGCTAATGCCGGCATCGATAGGTTTTGTAATCCAACTGGTATTTTTCCATCCTCAAACTCAGTGTGCGGCGGGTCATGCTTAGTTGCGCCGCCGCCTGGGAAATATTCCCCTGATGGCGCGAGAGCGCTTCGACAATCATGTCATATTCGACTTTGGTCAATTGCGCTTCCAGTCCGGTCACGGCCTCGCCCAGCACGACGGGCTGAAGATTGATCGGTAAATGGTAGCTGTGGATCACCCCTTCATCCGCCAGCAAGACGGCCCGCTCCATGGTGTTTTCCAGTTCGCGCACATTGCCCGGCCAGCCATAATTCAGCAGCAGATTCAGCGCAGGAGTAGCGATCGAGGGAACATCCACCCCTTGTTCCTTGGCAAAATGGGCATTGAAGTGATCGGCCAGGATCAGAATATCATTTCCGCGCTCGCGCAGGGGGGGAATGGTGATGGGAAAAACATTCAGCCGATAGAACAGATCTTCGCGGAATGTCCCGCTGGCGACCATGTCCTGCAAATTGCGATGCGTTGCCGCCAGAATACGTACATTCACTTTAATGGTTTCGTTGCTTCCCACCCGTTCAAAACAGCGCTCCTGTAATACCCGCAATAATTTGGCTTGCGCCGAGGGGGTCAGTTCACCGATCTCGTCAAGAAAAATGGTTCCCCCGTCCGCTTCTTCGAAACGTCCCGCGCGCCGTGATAATGCGCCGGTAAACGCCCCCTTCTCATGACCGAACAGTTCACTTTCAATGACGCCTTCAGGCAGCGACGAGCAGTTGAATTTCACGAACGGCCCATTGGCGCAATGACTGTTATAGTGGATCGCACTCGCCACACGCTCTTTGCCGACTCCGCTTTCACCCAGAATCAATACGGTGGTGCGGGCATGGCTGACTTTTTCGATCATCTGATATACGGACTGCATCACCCGCGAATTACCGATAATGTTCGCTGGCTTGAACTTTTCCTGTAACGCCTGCTTCAGTAGGGAATTTTGCTCCCTGAGCACTTTCTGGTGCGCCCGCTCCAGCAGATGTAACTCCACCGCCTGGGCGATGGTGGTGGCGATAATCCGTAAAACCTCCAAATCCAGATACAGCAGTTGTTCGTTGTTGTACAACCGCTCAATACCGATCGTCCCCATCACTTTCATGCCGCGTATGATCGGCACGCAGATAAAGGAAAGCTGGCGATCTTCATGTCGATCCCAGCTACCGGTGCGGTTCAAAAAACGCGGATCGTCGGCGATATGCGGCACGATAATCGGTTGCTTGGTTTCCACTACTTTGCCGGTAATCCCTTCACCGGGATAATAGACGCCCCGTTCGGCCTCTTCCCGCGATAGCCCGAAACTTTCATGAATAAAAATCTGATCGCAACTCGCATCATAGAGCGTAATCATCGCGCGGGTGGCCTGAAGATGCTGCTTCATCAGTTCTAAAACTAGTTTCAACGTTTTGGACAGCGAGCCTTCGGCGCTGACGACCTTGCTGACTTGCGACAACAGCGGTAATAACTCTGAACGGCATTCGCCTAACAGACAGGTAAACGCCAGCGGTTTTAAAATATGCCGCCCTGAATCCGCCGCTGTCATACTGTCTTTTCTGCGACTCATGCTTTTTTCTCCAGAAGACATACCGGTTAACGCGAACAATTGAAACGTGCAAACAGAGTCATTGCAAAATAGAAGCCAGCTTCAGCACAGTGTGCCGCTTTTTATTACCTTGATTTCACAATCAATTAAATTACCTCCACCGGGGAGATGGCGTAAAAATGTTCTCAAGCGAACGCTTACGCTGGAAAATGTACGTTTTGGTACATTTTCCAGCGCGGCGGACGGGTCAAGTCAAGGACGCTTTCCGCAAATCGAGTCGGCCCCGGCACCGGCAGAGCGTTCATTCCGGTGAAGCCGGGTGGATGGTGGCAAGCAGAAAGCCTTGAGGTTGAGGGTTAACGACAAGCGCCAGATTTAACGCCGGAAGTTGCTGCGCAAACCATTTTGGCAAATGGTCGCAGATGACGTTGAGCCGGGTGAATGCCCGCGCCTGCAAAAAAGGCAATAATAGTTGTTTTGACGTCAATCCGGCATCGCTTGCCAGCGCCGTCATCAGATTGATGTGATACTCGCCGTCATCCGTACCCGCCTGAATATAGGTCTGTTGCGCGGCGACCTGCGGCAAGGCGCGTCGCCTGACCGAATGGTAAACGGCGCTCAGACACGCCTCCGACGCGCCACGACATTGCCACATGGTGATCCCCATGCCATCAAACCAGGCACGCAGCGCGCCATGAATATCCAGCGCGACAAAATGCCGGCACGCCGTAAGCTCAGTCAGCATCGCCAGCGTCCGGGTACGGATTTCCGTCAAGTCCATCTCCTGACCAAGCGCATAAGGAATGTCTTTGACCGGACGCCAATGATCGCCGTAACAGGTAAATACCCGCACGATGCCGGGCGTAAACACCGAGGCGATCTCGCCTTGCGAATCTATAAAAACCGCAATTTTCATCATTAGCCCCTGTGTGCTCAGAATCCGTGCTTTTTCCCTGTCAGGGAAAGGACATTGATGCGTATGACCTGAGTGGCTTTGAGGTTGGCCGCCGGGAAAGCGGATGGCCGCGCCGTAAACCGCTCAACTATGCGCTGCAACGCCGCTATTTTTTCCTGCTCGTCTTCCACAAACATCGCCTCGCCAAAGCCGATTACCGTGCGGTGCCGGGCCTCGAAATTACAGACCATCGCCTCTTCAATCACGCCCTGATCGACCGATATCACAAAACACACCTTGTTATTGCGTTTCATGATATCGATTTTGGCGCCGCTTCGGGCCGAATGAAAATAGAGCGCCTGTCCGTCCCAGGCATAAAATACCGGCACGGCAAAAGGAACATCGTCGCGGCACAACGCCAGATACATTATTCTGGCGCCCTGAATAATCTGTTCGATTTCCAGCCGGTCGGTAATTTCCCGATCGTCCCGACGCATCGCGCCGTGAGGCCCCTGTGCGCCGGGCATTATCTCGTCTGTCGCTATCATGATGACTCTCGCTTATTCTTCGGTCGCCAGCAGCGCTGAAAGCGCATTGCAGATGGTCAAAATCGCCTCTTTGTCGGCGATGCCGGGCGTGCCGTGGTGGTAATTGTCCACCGAACAAATGCCAAAGATGCCGTCCAAATGACGAATGCCGTCGCATAGCGCCGCAGGCAGCGGCATCTGCTCCGTCACGGCGGCCAGCAGACCAGCGTAATTATGGTTGAACGGCATGTTTCCCTGCCGTGCGCAAAGCGCGATCAAATAGTTTTCAACGGCGATCGCCGCCACGTTGAACACCAGACTGGGCGACTGCTGCTGTTCGGCAAACAACACCGCCCGCCGGTGATAGCCCCGCGCATCCTGGTGACAACGCGCAAACCGTTCTTCATCGGTTTCAAAAATGTAGGTCGACATAGCACTCTCCCGTTCAGGCCCATGCGCCGCCTTGCCTGGCTACAAACGCACGGGCAAGATCGCTGTTTACTGCAAACGCCGTTACCACACATTCAAGATCCACTCTTTGTTTTTCTTGTATTCCATATCGGTAAACAACGCATTCGCCATTTGCTCCGCCAGCCAGATGGCCCCGGCGTAACCGACCACAGGGTGACGATACAACCCGGCGCGGTCATAGGTTGGAAAACCGACCCGTACCATCGGGATCTGGTTATCAATCGCCGTAAAGCGCCCCTTGGAATGACCCAGAATCAGATCCAGTTCCAGCGACTGTTGGGTTATACGATTTTCGAGTTCCCACAGGTCGGCATTGGTGACGATTTCCATACCGAAACTCACATTTTCTTGCAAAGCCGTCACTCTGGGATCGCCGCCGTAACTGGCGTTATCATCGCCGAGCAGCAGCAGGACAGGTTTCATTTCCAAATCCAGACAAAATTCCGCCAGCCCAATCACCAAATCGGGATTGCCGTAAATAGCGACTTTTTTATCCGCGAGGAACATATGAACCAGATCGGTGAGCGCATCAATAGCTATCCCGCGCTCTCGCACCAGTGAAGGCGGGATGGGGTTACCCGTCATTTTTTTCAGGTTGTGCAGAAAAGTATCCGTATTGCGAATGCCAATCGGCGAAGGCCCGATGATGGCCGGCACATTGAATGTCTCTTCCAGGTAGTTCGCCGCTTTAGCGCCTTCATAGCGATTGAGCGCGATAGTGCCCAGCGCATTGGCCGTATCAGTCAGATCCGCAATCGTGGTATTGCCGTGCGAAACCGTATTACCGGAAGGCATCAACGGTGAATCGAACGCTTCGATTTCAAACAGCACCGTCGCCTCGATCGCCATTTCCGCCAGCAGATGCTTAATGGCCGTGACATCGCCAGGATTGGCCCAACCGGTGATCACATTCAGTTTGCCGTTCGGCGCGCCTTTTTTGGCAAAGTATTTGACGAAATCCCTAACCGCCACGTCATAACCGCTGACCATACTGCCCACAAAACTGGGAGAATGGATGGGAATGAGATGGATCTCGCGATCGGCAAACTTTTCCTGCAACAGCCCTTCGTTCAGTTTGATCACCACGCCGTCCACATCATCGCCGATCACTTCGGTCGAACAGGTGGTGATAATGGGGATCACCTTCACATGGGGATAGCGCATCAGCAACACCTCCACCGCCTGTTCCACGCGATCCAGCGCGCCGAAAACCGCTCCGTCCTCATGCACGGAAGAAGACGCGATTTCAAAGCTTTCCTTCAGATGCTGAGAGATCAGCAACCGGACAAACATAACGCATCCTTGCCCACCATGTACGATCCCGATACAGTCTTTAATGCCGATACTGGCGTACTGCACCCCGGCTGGCTGGCAGGTGAAGATCGGATTGATCACGCCGACGCGATCTTTGGCTTTCAATTCACAAGACATTTCAGGCACCTCTTAATAACGTTGGTCAGTGAGCTCGGCGTTCAGCGACCCGGTAATCGTCAAATAGTCCATCCGCTCATGCAGTGTCTTCATCAGCCCCCGAATCGCATCGTGATCCATCTCGTTAAGCCAGGGAAAACGCGATCGGTACGCGTCAGCCAGCACCACCGCATCCACCCAATAACAACGATCGGCGGGCGTACTCAGATCCACCGGTTCATCGCACAACAACTGCTGGGTTTTCAATAAAATACCGGCATTTTGCTTTTCGCGGTCCCACGCTCTGGAGTGAAATTGCCAGAGGCAATGCTTCATGATGTAGTCCACCAGCGCGTCAATCTTCGTCTCATCTGGATTGCTCATAACGCCCCCTTACTCGCCAACCGCGACGGACGATGGCGCCGCCTCAAACGTGGGATAAACCCGCTCGCGCAGTTGGGATACGCTGTCGTAACCGCCGCTGTATTCACGTAAGCCCGGCGCGGTGCGCATCTCATCGCTCAGACTGGCGTCAGAGAGCATTCTGGCGGTGACGAAACCGCCATCCGCTGGGATCTCGTCCTGACTGATATCCAGTTTCGCCAATTGATGAATCGGTGAATAAATGGCGTTGTAAATATCGCGGGCAAAGCGCACCCACCCTTCAAATCCTTTATAGGGGCCGTTGTGATAGGCATGAGCATTCAGGTAGGGGACGCGGATTTTCTTCGCCACTTCCCCCGGACGTTTACCGGTAAAAATGACGTCCGGTTTCAGCCGATACATGGCTTCCAGCGATTCAAGTTCATTCGGATCGTCAATGGCCAGCGCGCCGGCCTCGCAGCGGGCAATGCCTTTTTCCATATCCCCTTGATGACCGAATTTGGTATAGACCGATACCACGTCGACGCCCATTTCGTCATGAATGACATGCGCCCAGTGCCACAATTTTGATCCGCCCGGCCACAGGCAGACTTTCTTCCCCTTCAGGCGGGCTTTATACCAGTCCAGTTCGGGCTTCCAGCGCGCGATCTCTTCATCAATAATCGCTTGAGCCCGATCTTCGATACCAAAAAACAGGCCGATTTTACGCAATGAGTCGGCAAGCGGCACAAAACCGAAGCCATCGATATCCAAACGGGGAATGCCGTAGCGCACCCGCAGTTCATTACAGATATATTCCGCGGAGCGCGCGCACTCCAGCACGTTCAGGTGCGCCCGGTGCATGGCGCGTAGATCGTCATAAGCGCCGTTGCCGGTAAAGGTGGACAACACCTGAATTCCCATGCGTTTAAAATAATCGACCATCACTTCCTGATCGCCCTGAATATTGTATTCGCCGACATAGTTAATGACGTAGTCGCTGGTGATGGTCGGCTCGACCGTCCCCACCTTCTGATTAATCCAGGCGATATTGATTTTGTGATGTCCGCCAGACTGACTTGGGCCCGCAAAACCGGGAGAGTTGCAGACAAAAATATCCACCTGTGGCCGTTCATCCATCACCTCCTGCGCGACGGCGGCAATATCATCGCCAATCAGCGCCGAAGCGCAGGTCTGATAAATCGTCATCCGTTTAATGGTCGGATGGGCATCAAACGCTTCGATGATATTTTTCTTCAGGACGCCTTCCGCGCCGAAAACAATATGTTTTTCCTTCATATCGGTAGCGAAGGTATATTTAAGCTGGAAGTTATCGTTGTCGCTGATATAGCGTTTGGTCTGCCAGGTATCATACGTACAACCGACCGGCCCGTGGCTGATGTGAATAACATCTTTCATCGGCGTGCCAATAACGTGCTTTGCCCCGCAATAGGCGCAACCGCGTTCAGAAATACTGCCCGGAATGGTATTTAAATATCCCAGCGGCAATGCCGACGTTAAATCTTCGTCCGGGCCTTTTACAACCGCATGCTGTTTCCTTTCGGGAATACACTTACTACAGTCAAACTCATGGTAAGGCATAATATATTCCTCACGCCAAATGAACATCATGAATAAAGCCGATGGCTATGTTTATACCAAGCAGTCAATATTTAGTCGGAAAGTCCATATTTAACTACCATGGATTCCAATTGATCCATGGTTAACGGACGGGGAATAACCAGATCGGTATTTTCAATAATCTTGCGGCCTAATTCGCAATATTCTTTCGCCTGATTCGCCTCCGGCTCATATTCCGTTACCGTTTTCTTATTAAACTCGGCTTTTTGTACAATATTGTCGCGTGGCACAAAATGAATCATTTTAGTGCCAATGGCGGCAGTAAATTCCTCCAGAAACGCTTTTTCGCCATCCACATTACGGCTGTTGCAAATAATTCCGCCCAAACGCACGCCGCTCTGTTTGGCATATTTCACCAGTCCCTTGCAAATATTGTTGGCGGCGTAAATCGCCATCATTTCACCGGAAGCGACGATATAGACTTCCTGCGCCTTGCCGTCACGGATTGGCATGGCGAACCCGCCGCAAACCACGTCGCCTAGCACATCAAAGAAAATAAAGTCTAAGTCATCGGTATAGGCTTTATTATTTTCCATCAAATCAATCGCGGTAATCACGCCGCGACCGGCACAACCGACACCCGGCTCCGGGCCGCCGGATTCGACGCAGCGGATATCAAAAACGCCTTTTTTCACCACCATGTCATTGGTGACTTTCTCGGCGCCCTGATCGCGCAATACATCCATTAATGTTTCCTGTGGTTTACCCCCCAATATTAAACGGGTTGAATCTGCTTTCGGATCACAGCCATGAATAAAGATCTTTTTTCCATGAAAATAAGCTAATGCAGCCGCGGTATTCTGGGTTGTAGTTGATTTGCCAATCCCGCCCTTACCATAAATCGCTAATTTACGCGTCATCACACACCTCTGTTTTAATAAACATTAAAATGCAACGCATTTTGATTTCACTGCTCGGAATCAATAGAGCAACCTGCGTGCCAATGCGAGTGTGATGATAAAAAGATAAAATACGAATTGATGATACGTCTGATAAATAGCGATATTTTATCAGGCGCACCATTTTAAAAAGCTGAAAACCGCAAGCCTAACGCGAAGATTCGTTTATCCGGTTGATAATATTTCGTTCAGGAATGTACGATTTCACCGGCGATCGTTCGCGAACGTCATAAAGCCGTGTTATCGGGATAGCTCACATTGCGTCAGCCAATTATCCATCATGCGACAGGCCGCCTCAGCCAATATCGAACAATAACGCTCCGCCTGCTCGCGTAATATACGCGGGTCGATACCCGCCTGCCCCAGTTCACAAGCATGCCCCACCAGCCAATAGGCCAGATCTTCTGGCGCTACTTCCAGATGAAATTGCAAACCCAGCGCATAATTGCCAACCGCAAACGCCTGATGCGGGCAAACGGAGGTGCCGGCCAGCAGTTGCGCAGCGTCCGGCACCTCGAACTGATCGCCATGCCAATGCAGCACCGCCACTCCGCCGAGGGCGGATAACACCGAGTGCTCGCCTGCGGGAGTGAGCGTCAAAGGACTAAAGCCGATTTCCTTGACGCCCATCGGCGCCACGCGTTTACCCAGCGCACGCGCCATCAACTGAGCGCCAAGACAAATCCCCAACAGCGGTTTTCTGCTGTCCAACCGTTGACGGATCAGGTTTAATTCCGCGGTTAAAAAAGGGTAAGCCGCCTCATCGAATGCGCCAATTGGTCCGCCTAACACCACCAGCAAATCGCAGTCGACCAGATTGATCGACGACAGATCGTCTACCGCCGCATCCAGATAGCGGCACAGATAGCCGCGTTGCTGTAAAAAGGAGGCCAGAATACCTAAATCTTCAAAATGCACATGTCGCAAAGCCACCGCAGTTTTCATCCGTAAATCTCCCAGTCAATGACGCCAGCATTGTTTTATCTCCGATAGTGCCAGAAAGCAGGCTGTTTTTTAAACAACGTTTTCCCTATTACTCATGCCCAACTCCCGTTCTGCCATATTTTTTTAATTTTATCTCCCGGCCATTCACATAACGTATGCTTTGGATGTCACCACGTTCCGCCATGTATTAATAAAGCGTAAGGAATTGAAAATCATGGATCTGAAAAATCTCTCCATCCGTACAGGATTACTGACGTTATTATTACTGACTATGCTCCTGCTGTTGCTCGTCAGCGGCATGGGCATACTGGCTATCAAAAAAGACCGGCAGGCACTGACGGCGCAAAACCAGATCCAGGGGATTGAACTGGGTAATCTGATGAGCGGTTATAACCTGACGCTGCGAGCCAGGGCCTCCGCGACGCTGGCGGTCAGAAAGATCGAAATGGGGCGTCTTGAGGAAGGGGAACAAGAGACAGGAATAGTAGAAGCGAATCTGCGTCAGTCACAGCAGGACATTAATCTTGTCGTTAACTCCGTCGAGGCGGATACGCAGCGATACCAGTTGGCGCAGGACGTACAAAAAACCTATCAGGCCTATCTCGAACAGGGCATGACGCCCATGTTGAGCGCGCTGCAAAAACAATATACCGACGAATACTATGACGTGCTGGAAAAACAGTTTGGCCCGCTGAGCGATGCCTTTGACAAATCCATTCAGGCTTTTCGCGCTCACGCGCAAATGCTTTCCGAACAAGGCATGGCGCAATCCGTGCAAAACGAACGCCAGATGCTGATGCTCATCGTGATCGCTTGCTTGCTGTCGGTGGCGCTGGTCGCGCTTGCCTGGATTGCGCTGCGTCATCTATTGTTAAAACCGCTGGATCACGCGATTAAGCAATTGGAGTACGTGGCGGCCGGCGACCTGACACACCGCTTGCTGCATGGCGGCAGCAACGAACTGGGACGGCTCAACGATGCCATCGGACGGATGCAGACCGCCTTGCTGGAATCGGTGAGTCAGGTTCGTGACGCCAGCACGCGTATCGATCTCGGCAGCCGTGAGTTATTTGAAGAAAATATCCAACTTTCTCAACGCACCGAAGAGTCCGTCGCCGCGCTGGAACAGACCGCCGCCAGTATGGAACAACTCAGCGCCACGGTGAAACAGAATGCCGATCACGCTGAACTGGCGCATCAACTCGCCAACAATGTTTCTGACACCAGCGGTCGCAGCAATGAATCCGTCTGCTACGTGATTGAAAAAATGCAGGAGATCGCCAACAGCGCCAAACGAATCAACGATATTCTTAGCGTGATTGACGGCATCGCCTTCCAGACCAATATTCTGGCGCTGAACGCTTCGGTGGAGTCTGCGCGCGCGGGCGAACAGGGACGCGGTTTTGCCGTGGTCGCCGGCGAAGTGCGTAATCTGGCGCAGCACAGCGCTCAGGCGGCAAAAGAGATTCGCTCGCTGATTCTGGATTCGCAGACCCGGATATCGGAAGGCCTGGAACTGGCTTCCAGGGCCGGAGAAACCATGGATGAAGTGACGGACGAAATTACGCGGATCACCCGGTTGATGAAAGATATTTCCAACGCCACCCAGGAGCAGTACCGGGGTATCGAGCAGGTCAACATCGCGTTCTCGCAAATCGACAAAGTGGCGCAACAAAACGCCCAACTGGTCAAAGCCTCCTCCGATACCACGCAATCGCTGGAACAGCAGTCGCAGCAGTTGATGCGCTCCATGGCGGTCTTTCAGATGTAGGCGGGTTGCTTGTCGAAGAACGCGCTCCCTTACCCGCAGGGAGCTCACTGAGTCTGGCGCCTATCCAATGCGCAACAGCAGGAGTTTTTATGAAAATCATCAACGCCGCGCTTCGCCGTCAAACCGGACTTTTCACTCTCACTCTCGATAACGGCCTGATCACCGCGATCGACGCCCAGTCTGCGTCATTAACTGCGGCGGAAAACCGTGATGTGATCGATGCCGACAGCCAGTTGGTCATTCCGCCGCTGGTTGAACCGCACATTCATCTGGATGCGACGCTGACCGCCGGTGAACCGGAATGGAACATGAGCGGCACATTGTTTGAAGGCATTGAACGTTGGGCACAACGCAAAGCCACCATCACTCACGACGACACCAAGCGCCGGGCGCACACCGCCATCGGCATGCTGCGGGATCACGGTATTCAGCATGTGCGCACGCACATTGATGTCACCGATCCCAGTCTGGCCGCGCTGAGCGCCATGCTGGAAGTCAAACAGGAAGCCCGCGGTCTGATCGACCTGCAAATCGTCGCTTTTCCGCAGGAAGGCATTGAATCCTTTGCCAACGGACGCCAACTGATGGCGCGCGCCATCGAGATGGGCGCCGATGTGGTCGGCGGCATTCCCCATTTCGAGAACACCCGCGATCAGGGCGTCAGTTCCATCAAATTCCTGATGGATCTGGCCGAACGTACCGGTTGTCTGGTCGATGTACACTGTGACGAAACCGATGACGCCCAATCACGCTTTCTGGAAGTGCTGGCGGAAGAAGCGCGGGTGCGCCAGATGGGGGAAAGGGTTACCGCCAGCCATACGGTGGCTATGGGTTCTTACGACAACGCTTATTGCTACAAACTGTTCCGCCTGCTCAAACTATCAGGCATAAACTTTGTTTCCTGCCCCACGGAGAGTATTCATCTGCAAGGACGTTTCGATACCTTCCCCAAACGGCGCGGCGTGACGCGGGTGGCCGAACTCGACCGCGCAGGCCTGAATGTCTGCTTCGCGCAGGACTCCATCAAGGACCCGTGGTATCCGCTCGGCAACGGCAACATTCTGCGCGTTCTGGATGCCGGGCTGCATATCTGCCATATGATGGGTTATGAAGACCTGCAACGCTGCCTGGATTTCGTCACGGATAACAGCGCCAGAACCATGAATCTGGGCGAGAGTTATGGTATCGCGGTCGGACGTCCGGCCAATCTGGTGATCCTGGATGCGGAGAACGACTATGAAACTGTGCGCCGTCAGGCGAAAGCCAGCGTGTCGATTCGTCATGGTAAGGTTATTATGCGCCGCACGCCTGAGCAGTTGAGCTATCAGGATTAATCAGCCGTGGATATCCGGGTATCGCCCGGATGTCCGCCACCCTGGAGCCTCAGCGGGCGCGCGCAAATAGGGACGGAAAAGAATAAATTTAAAAAATAATCATCGATCTCACAAAAAAAAATCCTTGCGTTATACTTCCTTGTAATTGAAAGGCGACACGTTTTCTTTCCAAACGCCTGCCGTGGATAAACACCACACAGTACATACCGTGGAACATACGCAACACACCCTTTTCGATCCGCATCGAAAATAGTATTTGAAGCGAAAATGAAGCAAGAGGCACTCAACAAACCGACGATCATCCTCTGACAGTCACAGTGGCATTATTTAATGCCAAATGTATAACAGTATATTGCATAAATACGCTGACAAGAATAATAGGTAAAGATGAAGATGAATAATCAAATATCCGATATTGATTTGATTAGCAAATTTGACAATCAAGCCAAATTGATTGCGTTGGATAAAGCTTATGCTATTGCCGAGTTTGATCTGTTCGGCACATTGATTGAGGCTAACAGCAACTTTTGCAGCATGCTTGGTTACGATAGAGTCGAGATTATCAATCAACATCACAAAATGTTTTTATTTGAAGAACAGCAACGGGATCACGATCGGTTCTGGCCTTGTGTAATTAGCGGCGGTATCCGCTCCGGGGAATTCCGGCGCCGAAATAAGGATGGCGAATCTATCTGGATTCATGCCGCCTATACGCCGATTATCGATGACGATGACCGACATATTGGCGTGATTAAACTTGCGCTGGATATTACTCAGCAAAAATACCTTACCAACGAACATCGTATAAAAATAGAAGCTATCGATAATTCACAGGGCGTAATTGAATTTGACCGGGAAGGATATATCACTTATGTCAACGATAATTACCTCGAATTGACAGGCTGTAGAGAAAATAAATTACTTCGGCAACATCATAAATTATTATATGAAAAGAATTATTTTAAAACACCGGAATACGACAAGTTCTGGGCAAAATTACAGCGTGGTCAATCGATCAGCGGACGCTTTCACCGGCTGGGAAAAAATAATAAACATTTTTGGATACAGGCCACCTACAATCCGATCATGGATGATGATGGCAATATAAAGAAAGTCATTAAATACGCTCACAATATTACCCACAATGTTGAGACGGAAAAAAAAGCCGAACAGCAAGGGGCGATCCTGGATATTTTGCTCTCCGCCCATGACAGTTTTCTGCTCGATCATAATTTGCCTTCCGCCTGTGATAAGGTCTTTTCCCGCCTGCTCAACGTGACGAACAGTGAATTTGGTTTTATTGCCAAGGTACAGGAAGATGAGGAAGGCAAATCGCTTTATATTCCCTCCATCTCCAACCTGTCGTGGGATAAAGAAACGCGGGAGTGGTATAACCAGCAGCGTAAAATCAATGGCGGACTGGTGTTTCGCCAACTCGACAATCTGTTCGGTCACGCCGTCACTCACAACAAGGTGGTATGCACCAACAACCTGGCGGCGCATCCGGCCAGTCGCGGTTTCCCCCCCGGGCATCCATCGCTATACGCATTTCTGGCTATTCCCATCACCCACAATGACAAACCCATCGGCATGATAGCCCTGGCCAACCGTCCTGATGGTTACGACCAGCATCTGATTGATCTGTTGGCTCCTTTGGTTAAAACCCCGGGGATTATCATCCATGCCCGCGTTCTGGAAGATGAACGCAAACAGATAGAAGAAACGCTGAGCTTTAATGCCGGGCATGATTTTCTTACCGGACTGCCCAACCGCAGCAATTTTTTTGAACAGGCTAATGCGCTCTTTCATTGCGGAAAACCATGCACCAGCATAAAAAAATGTTACCTGGCGCTGCTGGATATCGATTTTTTTCAAGAAAATAAATGATAAATACGGCCATTTGGCGGGCGATGCCGTGCTCAAAGAACTGGCTACGCTGCTGCGATTATCACTTCGCAGCGACGACCTGTTCGCCCGTATTGGCGGCGAAGAATTTATTATTTTGCTCAACAATGTCTCATACAAAACGGCGATGAACATTGTGGAGCGCATCCGCACGCAGATTGAGGAGCATACGTTATTGTATGAACAACAAACGCTGAAATTCACAGTCAGCGTGGGCGTCGCCCCCTAGCGCCCGGACTTTAACTCGGTAGATGACTGGATCCAACTGGCGGACGAAAACCTCTATGCCGCAAAACGTCAGGGGCGTAATTGCGTGAAGTAACCGGCAAAGATCTGCCAGTCAAGGCCCTTCCTCCCAGAGCGAGCCACGTAAGCCGCGATAGTCGTCACGCCAGCAACCCTTCTCCACAGCGCTGCCGCCAGCTTTGCTCGAAGGTTTGCATCCCGGCCTGCGCCCCTGTCTGCATCAGGCTGGGCAACTGATGGTTTTTCCCTTCGCGGATCAAATTGCTCACCGCCGCGGTCGCGGTCAGGACATCAAACAAGGCCACTCTTCCCCCCTGCGGCATCGGCAATAATTTCTGCGCCGCCACCGCCTGTAAACAGGCAGCCAGTTGGCTGCGAACAAAAGCTTTTTCCTCTCCCGGAAAAACATCAATCAGCCGATCGACTGCCTGCGCCGCACTGCGGGTATGCAACGTGGCAAGCACCAGATGCCCGGTTTCCGCCGCCGTCAACGCCAGGCGGATAGTTTCGGTATCGCGCAGTTCCCCCAGCAAGATAACATCAGGATCTTCACGCAATGCGGCGCGCAGAGCCTGCGCGAATGACGCGCAATGCTGGCCGATTTCACGCTGTTGGATCAGGCATTGCCGACTGGCGTGGAGAAACTCAATCGGATCTTCCAGCGTAATGACATGACGGGAATACCGTTCGTTCAGGGCGGCAATCATGGCGGCCAATGTAGTGGATTTCCCGCTACCCGTCGCTCCGGTTACTAAAATCAATCCATCCCGCCGTTCCAACAGATCCGACAACACCGGCGGCGCGCGCAGCGCGGTCAGTGAGAGGAGGGATGAGGGAATAAGCCGCATCGTGATGGAAAGCCCGGCGCGTTGACGAAACACGTTAACGCGCAGGCGCTGTCCTTCCGCCAGCGTCAACGCGCCGTCAACCTGCCCGTATTGCTGCAACTGTTGTTGTTGCGTCGCTTCCAGCCAGGTTGCGCACCACTGTTCCAGTTGTTCACAACCTAAATGTGGTAAGGTATTTTCAAATCGTAACTGACCGTCAATACGCAATATCGGCGGATGTCCGCTACACAGGTGCAGATCTGACGCATTATGTTTTACACTAAGCGCCACCCATTCACTCACATCCATAGATTGATCTCCTGAACCACTATGACGACTATCCAGCAGAATCTACAGGACATCCGGCGACAGATCTCAATGGCCGCACAACAGTGCGCAAGAGCGCCAGAGGAAATCACGCTGCTTGCAGTCAGTAAAACCAAACCTGTGAAGGCGATCAAAGCAGCCATCAACGCCGGACAGCGGGCATTTGGCGAGAACTATGTTCAGGAAGGCGTGGACAAGATCCGTTACTTCCGGGAAAACCAGCCGGAAACCCATTTGGAATGGCACTTTATCGGCCCGTTGCAGTCGAATAAAAGCCGTCTGGTGGCGGAAAATTTTGACTGGTTTCATACCGTGGATCGTTTGCGCATCGCCCAGCGCCTAAGCGAACAGCGTCCGGCGACGATGCCGCCGCTAAATGTGCTGCTGCAAATCAACATCAGTAACGAACCGAGTAAATCCGGTATTATGGCCGATGAACTGGCTGATTTGGCCGCCAGCGTGATGGGATTGCCGAATCTGCGTCTGCGTGGTCTGATGGCGATCCCGGCGCCCGAAACAGACTATCAGCGCCAGTTGGCCGTTTTCCGGCAGATGGCCGACCTGTTTCAGCAGTTAGCCGTGCGCTACCCTCATATTGATACCTTATCGATGGGGATGACCGATGATATGAAGGCGGCCATCGCCGCCGGCAGTACGCTGGTGCGCATCGGCACCGCCATTTTCGGCGCGCGCGACTATTCCGCCGCCTAAGGCGAAATCACGATAGGGCTTTTCATACAAAAACGATAATCAGCGAGAATACAGATGCAACAACGTAAAATAGCGTTTATTGGCGCCGGGAATATGGCGCAGGCCATTATTGCCGGGTTGATGGAAAGCGGTTACCCTGCCAGCTTGATCAGCGTATGCGCGCCTTCCGGCAACCGCCGTGATGGATTGGCGGCCAAATATGGCGTCATCAGCAGTAGCGATAATGTGCGCGGCGCACAGCAAGCGGACGTCGTTATACTGGCGGTCAAACCGCAGATGATGGCAAGCGTGTGCGAACCCTTGCGGCAACAGGTGGATTTCAGCGGTAAACTGGTGTTATCGATAGCCGCCGGCGTCAGCATTGCCCGTTTTCAGGCGTTGCTGGGTGAAAAACCGGCTATCGTGCGCATAATGCCCAATACGCCGTCGCTGGTAGGCAAAGGCATGAGCGGGCTTTATGCGCCCGCGACCGTCAGCGACGCTGACCGGGTATTCTCCACTGCGCTGATGCAAAGCGTCGGCAAGGTATGCTGGGTGGAACAGGAGTCCGGCATCAACGGGGTTATCGCCGCCGCAGGCAGCGCGCCCGCCTATTTCTTCCTGTTTATGGAAGCCATGCAACAGGAGGCGCTGCGTCAGGGATTCGATCTGGATACCGCGCGTCTGCTGGTGCAACAGGCCGCTTGCGGCGCCGCGGCGCTGGTCGAGGCCAATCCCGATACGCCGCTATCGACGCTGCGCGAAAACGTCACCTCCAAAGGCGGCACCACGGCGGAGGCGCTGCGGGTGTTTAATGAGCGCCAGTTGACGCAAACGGTGGCCGAGGCGATGCAGGCCGCCGTTAACCGCGCTCAGGAAATGGAAAAGCTGTTTTAATACAACGTGCCATTCATCCGCCCGTTTACTCTTTAATAAGGAACCGATGTATCTATGCTTACCCTGACTTTTCTGGTCAAGACGCTGGTCGACCTCTACGTGATGGTATTGCTGTTGCGCATCTGGATGCAGTGGTCGCGCAGCGACTTCTATAATCCCTTGTCGCAGTTCGTGGTAAAAATCACGCAGCCGATTGTCGGGCCGCTGCGTCGCATTCTGCCGTCGTTGGGCCCGATTGACAGCGCATCGTTACTGCTGGCGTTTGTCCTGACCACCATCAAGTATCCTTTACTGCTGCTGATTCAGGTGGGGGCGCTGTCGCTGAGTCCGATGAATCTGCTGGTCGGTTTGATCTCGCTGATTAAATCAGCCGGTTTCCTGGTGTTCTGGGTGGTGATTATCCGTTCGCTGATGAGTTGGATCAGTCAGGGGCGCAGCCCGGTCGAGTATCTTTTACATCAGTTGACCGAACCATTTATGGCGCCGATCCGCCGCATTATCCCAGCGATGGGCGGCATCGATTTCTCCGCCATGGTGGTGATCCTGATCCTGTATCTGCTCAATTATCTGGGCATGGATCTGTTTCCGGGGCTGTGGTTCTTGCTGTGAGCGCCATTACCCGCAGCAACGACGCGCTGATCATTCGGCTGTATATTCAGCCGAAAGCCAGCCGTGATCAGATTATCGGGCTGCATGGCGACGAACTGAAAGTCGCCATCACCGCCCCGCCGGTCGATGGACAGGCGAATGCCCATCTGACCCAATTCCTCGCCAAACAATTCCGGGTAGCCAAAAGTCTGGTCATTATCGAAAAAGGCGAACTCGGTCGGCATAAACAGATTAAAATCATCAACCCGCAAGTTATCCCGGCGCAAGTCGCGGATCTCATTCCTTAAAGACGCAGGAAAACAGCATGCAAAAAGTGGTTTTGGCGACCGGTAATCCCGGTAAAGTGCGTGAACTCGCCAGTCTGCTGGCGGATTTTGGTCTGGATATCGTGGCCCAAACCGAGCTTGGGGTGGATTCCGCCGAAGAAACCGGTCTGACATTTATTGAAAATGCGATCCTCAAGGCGCGTCACGCCGCACAAATCACCGGCCTGCCCGCCATTGCGGACGACTCCGGGCTGGCGGTGGACGCCTTAGGCGGCGCACCGGGCATTTATTCCGCACGCTATGCCGGCGTTGACGCCAGCGATCAGCAAAATCTGGAGAAACTGCTGCATACCCTGAAAGCACTGCCTGACGCGCAGCGCGGCGCCAGTTTCCATTGCGTGCTGGTTTATCTGCGTCATGCGCAAGATCCGACGCCGCTGGTGTGCCACGGTCGCTGGCAAGGCGTACTGACGCATCAACCCGTCGGCGCGGGCGGTTTTGGTTACGATCCGATCTTCTTCGTACCGGAACTGGGCAAAACCGCCGCCGAACTGACGCGTGAAGAAAAGAACGCGCAGTCTCATCGCGGTCAGGCGCTACGGTTATTATTGGATGCCCTGCGCCATGCTTAAACTGCCGCCGCTCAGCCTGTATCTGCATATTCCCTGGTGCGTGCAAAAGTGTCCTTATTGCGATTTCAATTCACATGCCCTGAAAGGCGATGTGCCGCATCAGGAATACGTTGAACACCTGCTCGCCGATCTGGATGCCGATCTGCCGCTGGCGGGCGACCGTCCGCTGCACACCATTTTTATCGGCGGCGGCACCCCCAGCCTGCTGAGCGCGCAAGCCATGCAATCATTGCTGGACGGCGTGCGGGCGCGGCTGCCTCTCTCGCCTGATGCCGAAATCACCATGGAAGCCAATCCGGGAACGGTTGAAGCCGATCGCTTCAGCGGCTATCAGCGGGCGGGCATCAACCGGATTTCTATCGGCGTGCAGAGTTTCGATGCGCAAAAGCTGATTCGGCTGGGACGCATTCACGGCCCGCAAGAAGCCAAACGCGCAGCCAACCTTGCGGCAGGGCTGGGGTTGCGCAGTTTCAACCTCGATCTAATGCACGGGCTGCCGGATCAATCGCTGGCAGAGGCGCTGGACGATCTGCGTCAGGCCATTGCGCTGAATCCGCCCCACTTGTCGTGGTATCAACTGACCATTGAACCCAACACGCTGTTCAGTTCACGTCCGCCGACATTGCCGGATGACGACGCGCTGTGGGATATCTATGAGCAAGGCCATCAGTTGCTGAGCGCAGCCGGCTACCAGCAATACGAAACCTCCGCCTATGCCAAACCAGGTTATCAATGTCAGCACAACCTCAACTACTGGCGCTTTGGCGATTATCTGGGCATCGGCTGCGGCGCGCACGGCAAACTGACTTTCAGTGACGGACGCATTCTACGCACGGTGAAAACCCGCCACCCACGCGGCTACATGCAGGGTAATTATCTGGACAAACAGCATGACGTGGCGCTTGCAGAGCGGCCTTTCGAGTTTTTCATGAACCGTTTTCGTCTGCTGGAAGCCGCGCCGCGTATTGATTTCACCGCCTATACCGGGCTGGATGAAAGCGTTATCCGCGACCAACTGGATCAGGCGCTGGCACAAGGCTATCTGAATGAAACCGATACACATTGGCAGGTAACCGAACACGGCAAACTGTTTCTGAATTCGTTGCTGGAACTGTTTTTGGCGGATTAAGGATAAAAATCAACCTTTTCAGACACACGGGATTGAATTTTTTCCGGAGATTATGACAAAGTATAGCGATGTGCAACCCTGCTGGTGACGATGATGAGATTGGTGAAATTAATAATGGTATCACTGCTGGTGGCGGCAACAGTAAGCGGGTGTAATACCGCTCGCGGCTTTGGCGAGGATGTGCAGAAATTAGGCAGCAAGATTTCAAATTCCGCCAGTTGACAAGCTCTACGCCCCCTTTGGCTAACAGACCCGCCGCGATGACGCAGCGGGTTTTTTACGCCGGATAAAAACGCATATCGATATGCGCAATGCCATCCTCGTCATAGATCTCGCCCGTCGCCACAAAACCAAAACCGGCATAAAAGCGTTGCAGATGAACTTGTGCGGACAGAAACACCGGTTTTTGCGGCCAGTGACGAGCGCAGGCAAACAACGCCTGTTCCATCAGTTGATGTCCCAAGTGCCGTCCCATGACATGGGGCGCGACGATCACCCGTCCGATAGCCGCCGCCTCATTGCCCGGATGCGGCGCCAACAGCCGCGCATAAACCGCCAGTTTATTGTTATCATAAGCCGCGATATGGCGATTGCCGTCAACCACATCACGTCCGTCGATATCCTGATACGGGCAGCTTTGTTCAACCACAAAAACCTGATTACGCAAGGCCAGAATGTCATGTAATGCATAGACATTCAGATCCTCAATTCCCCAGTCATGCCAAACCAGATTCATCGGTGTCTTAAGATCCTGTCTGATGATTATCCTGACGCCGCCGGGCGAAAATCAGCCATACCCACAACAAGACTATCGCCAACGCAAACAATACGCCGAACCCGATACCGATGGTGATGACCGATACTCCCAGTTTCACTACCAGCGAGTAAAGCCCCAGCATCAGCAACATGGCGCCGTTTTCCCCCAGGTTCTGGACGGCGATGGCGTTGCCTGCGCCGACGCTGGCCTTGCCGCGCGCCTGTAACAACGCATTGAGCGGCACAATGAAAAAGCCGCCCAGCGCGCCGAGCAAAATCAGTAAGCCATAGGCGCTGATCAGGTTGTGCTGAAGAGTAAAAATCACCACCGCCACGCCAATCAGCACGCCAGCCGGCATACAACACTGTACGGTCTTGAGCGTAATCAGTCTGGCCGCCGCGCCTGCCCCCAGCACAATCCCCACCGCAACCATCGCGTTGAGCAATGTCGGCGTCGCGTTATCCGTGATGCCCAGCGCCAACGGCACCCATAGCACCAGCAGGAAACGCAGCGTCACGCCCGCGCCCCAGAACAGGCTGGTGCCTAGCAGCGAAAAGCGGGTTTCCCCATCGCGCCACAACACCCGACAGGCGGAAAAAAAGCGGCGAGTCATCCGCACCGGATGCCAGGGCTGTCCCGGACGGGCGGCATTAAGTCGCGGGATCAACAGATTGGCGCCCAGCGCAATACCGTAGGCGACGGCGCAAATCGCCAGCGCCGCAGGCAGGTTCCAGTCAGCCAGCACCCCTCCGGCAACCGAACCGGTGAGGATCGCCGCGATAGTCGAGGCTTCCATCAGGCCATTGGCTTTAACCAGTTGATCGCCACCGGTGATCTCGCCCAGAATGCCGTACTTGGCAGGCGAGTAAGCGGCAGCCCCCACGCCCACCAGCGTATAGCCCAGAAACGGATTGCCGCCGACGAAAATCAGCAGCGCCCCCACCAGCTTCAGGCCATTGGCGAACATCATCACCCGCCCTTTGGCAAAGCTGTCCGCCACCTGCCCGACGAAAGGCGCCAGAATGATATACGCCGCCACAAAGCCCATCTGTAAAAACGGCTGGCTCCAGTCGGGGTAAACGAGTTGTTTGATCAACGCGATGGTGGCGAACAGCAGCGCATTGTCACCAAAGGCGGAAAAGAACTGCGCGATAATGACCGCGCTCATGCTACGCGACAACAACGGCGTCGCGGATCCCGGCGTCTGATTCATGATGCCTGCTCCGGTTGTTCGGCACTCGGTTGTTCGCCCGTGGATTGGCCGACGATGGATTGCCCGTCGCCAGATTGCTCAGCCATCTGGCGCAAGGCGACAAAATCAGGTTTACCGCTGCCCAGCAACGGCAATGCCTTCACGCAGCGAATATCACGCGGCACCGTCAGTTCAGGCACGCCGCCTGCGCGCGCCTGCGCCAGCAGTTTCTCACGGGTTAGCTCGCTGTCGGTGGTAAACAACACCAGCGCTTCACCTTTGTTGCTGTCGCTTTTGGCGCTGGCGGCATGTTGCGCGTCCGGCGAAACTTTTATCGCCAGTTGTTCCACGCTTTCCAGCGAAACCATCTCGCCCGCCAGCTTCGCGAAGCGTTTTACCCGCCCGATAATGGTACAGAATCCTTTGGCGTCGAGTTCGACGATATCGCCGGTGTCATACCAACCCGCCTGCCATTCGCCCTGCGCGTTTTCCGCCGTCGGCGCTTCCAGCACTCCTGGATGTTCAACCCGCAGATAGCCTTTCATGATATTTGGCCCGCGTAGTTGCAAGCGACCGCCGCGCGCAATCCCCGGCACGTCGATCAGCCGGGATTCCATTTCCGGCAGCAAACGGCCCACGGAATGAATTTTGATCGCCATCGGCACATTGATCGCCACCACCGGCGCGCACTCCGTCACGCCATAGCCTTCCAGAATGCGGATGCCGAATTTGTCCTGCCATAGCTGGCGGGTCGACTCCGACAGTTTTTCCGCTCCGGCCACCACATAGCGCAAACGGGCAAAATCATACGGATGGGCAAAACGCGCATAGTTACCCAGAAAGGTGGACGTGCCAAACAGCACGGTGCAGTTCTGGTCATACACCAGTTCCGGCACAATCCGGTAGTGCAGCGGGCTGGGATAAAGAAACACTCTGGCGCCGGTGATCAACGGCGTGAGCAACCCGACCGTCAATCCAAAAGCATGGAAGAGCGGCAATGCCGACATAAAGCGATCACGCGGGGTGAAATCCGCCACGGTGCGGATCTGCTCGACGTTCGCCAGCAAGCTGTCATGCGAGTGCACCACGCCTTTCGGCGCGCCTTCCGAACCAGAGGTAAACAGCACAATCGCGGCATCCTGCGCCTGCTGCGGCAACATGGCTTTGGCCGGAAACAGCAAATGAAACAGGATCCACAGCTTATCGGCCAGCGTCACGGTGTCTTTCAAATCCTCCAGATAAACCCAGTTGGCCTCACTCACCCGCACCGGCAAATCGGTCAACTTGCCTTTTTCCAAAAACTGGCGGGAAGTCACAATGGTTTTGATCGTGGCGGCTCGCATGGCGCTTTGCAGCCCTTTGGCCCCCGCCGTGTAATTCAGCATCGCCGGCACGCGGTTACGCAGCGTCGCACCCAAAATAGCGGCGGCGGTGACAGTGGCGTTAGGCAGCAAAAATCCCACATGCTCATCCGCCTGAGTAAAACGTTGCAGAATGCGCGCGACGCCGAGCGATTTTTTCAGTAAACCCTGATAGCTGTCTTCCTGGAACGAAATGTCCGCAATAGATGGTGAACTGCGCCCATAACGCCCGCGGGCGGCCAAAAACGCCTGATATAGCGTGTGGCTTGGACGCGTGGTCATTCTCGCCGCCATCATGATCTGATGCAGATGCTCCCCGGCCAGAATACGCCGTTCTCTGGCGCTGTTAGCCTCTGGCATCGGCAGCCGGGTGGGGGGCAGGTAACTGAGGTTTATCTGTGGAAACCAATGGCGTTTAACGACGCCTCGCAGACGACCAAACGGTGAAAGCTCCGCGCCGTCAATACGTACCGGAATCAGCGTCGCGCCTGATTTCGCCGCCACAAACGCCGCGCCGCTGTATATTTTCATCAGCGAGCCCGTGACGGTGATACGGCCTTCGGGGAAGACCACCACCGGCTGTCCGCGCTCTATCAGCTTAATCAACCGTTTGATGGCCAACGGTTTGGTGGGGTCCAGCGGCATAAAATCGATGTAGGGTCGCAACCAGCGGATATACCAGCGCTCAGAAATAGAGGAATAGACGGCAAAAACCGGCTTTATGGGTAAGAACAGTACCAGTAGCACGCCATCAAGAAAAGAAACGTGGTTGGGTGTAATCAGCAATTTTTCTTGCTGAAAATGGCTGCTGTCGCCCTCAATCCTAATGCGGTACAAACGGCGGAAAACCCAACGTAACAAGGTATAAATCATGTCTTCTCCCATAGACAGATAAACAATGTCGCCTGCGCCAGAGCAGGTCAGTCGGTCACCACGTCAAAATACGCCAGTGACCTGTCTTCCAACAGCATAACCGACACCAGGCTGACGGCAAGATAACGTATCAGGGTAATTTATCTTTATTTGTATAAACGCGGGGAAAAAAAACCTACGCGTCCGCGTAGGTTGGTGTAATCAAATGGTTCAATGTACAGAGCACATTGATATATCACCAATCAATACCTCTGGGACTTGATACTTTAGAGAGGTAGCCGTGCATAAACCAGCGTAGAATCGCAAGCGTTAACCTCTAAGTGCAACCAACTGTAAAATTCTACCGTATCCTGTAAGTATCAGGAGATCCCGGTCCGACAGCGCTACGTCGGGACGAATAGTCGCTTGTCTGGCCGACCGGCGTCAGGTTGCTCGCTGTAATCAACCACCCGCTTTATTTTCGGCCAACAACATCTTTGTTTGGCGAATAAAATAGAAACTCGCCCCCTCATTCCTTATGCTCTCTGAAATGAGATAACCCCGGTATTTTCGCTATTAATACTTAATCATTTTCAATGCGGTAATGAGAAAAGCGGATCATTGAGTCCAAATCGTGGATGCTGGAAATCGTCAGCGCTCAGGTGAGGGAAAAAAGTCGGTTGCGCCAACAACGGATAATCCGCGTGGCCTATTCATCATCCAACTGTACGGCAACATACAGCAGAAAACGGTCGTCGAAATTTGCCAGATTAAGGCCTGTCAGTTCAGAAATACGATGTAACCGATAGTCCAGCGTATTCTTGTGAATGAAAAGCGCATTGGCTGTGACAGCCGCTTGCAAATTATGGCTAAACCACGTATGCAGCGTTTTTCTGAAGACGCCATTGTTGTCCATCGCTTTTAAACGACGCAGTGGACGAACAAGCTCATTGGCCTGCCATCCTCCGCGTAAACTATCGAGCAGAACCGGAAGCTCCATATCCTGATAATAATAACACTGTACATCCGGCATGCGCTGCTTACCCACTTTCATGGTTGTTTTGGCGGTATGATATGAACGTTCGACGCCGCCGTCACCGGGGAAGAAGTTGCCCAACGCCAAGCGTACACGAAGCGTGCTTTCCTCTTGTAGCCGACGATATAACTTTTCCATCCGCCGTTTGTGTTCCCCCGGTTCCCAGCGTTCCGCGTGAATAAACGCGGACTTTAGCACCACCATCTCCGTCAAAGAAACGATAGCCATCAGGTCATCTTTATCGCTTTCCATCAGCAGCGACTGCAATTGCTGTAATTCGGTCATGGCGGTGCTGACGCCCAACTGCCCGCTATCCAACTCGACAATCATCGCAATGCGGGGTTTTTGCAGATCGACCCCTAAGCGCTGCGCCCATTCGTATAATGTGGGCGAGTAGGCCGTCGTGCGCACCAGATTTAGCACCAGTTCTTCGCGCAAACGACTGTTTTGCGCCAGTAGCTGGAGCAATCGGGCCTGTTCCAGCATCATTTCCGCCGTCATGCAAACCAGCTCACCATATTGACGCAGCCCGGCGGGATCGCCCGTCAGTCCAATCACCCCGACAATGTTGCTATTTAAACGCAACGGCAGATTAATACCCGGTTTTACTCCCTGTAACGTATGCATGGACGCATCGTCGATATTGACAATCCGCTCCTGCGTCAATGCCAGCAACGCACCCTCATGTATTTCTCCCACTCGTTCTTTATCGCCGCTACCGATAATCCGCCCTTTTGCATCCATGACATTGACGTTACAATCAATAATCTGCATGGTTCGCTCAACAATAGAACGCGCCAATTTTTCATCAAAATCATAGTCAGCCATCAGTTATCCTCAGCGTGACGACATAAAAAGTAATACGGCGATTAAATTCTCATTTAATGTCGATTCATCCCTGGAACAACGCTATCTATGCCGATTTTAAATAACACCGCGCTCATCATTATTACAACGGTATAAATAGTATGAGCATAACATACTTATCGCTGTCTAATTTTGACATGCAGGCTGGCGGACATCCGCCAGCCTGCATACCCAAAGGTAATAAATATTTCAATGCGTAACGGACGCGAGTTTAATTAACCGACCGATATTTTCACAGGCATGCTCCATATTTAACGGCCCTTCCTGTAATAATTCATCAATACTTTTCGCATGCGGAATGATACTAAAAATCGCATCAATACCTTCCTGATAGAGATCGTCCACGCCGCTGCCCACACAACCAGATACGGCAATAACCGGTACATTCTTCTCCTTCGCGGTTTTGGCTACACCGTGAGGGGTTTTACCGAATTTGGTTTGGCTATCAATGCGCCCTTCCCCGGTAAAACAGAAATTAGCGTTGATCAGTTTTTCGCGCAATCCGCTGTATTCAATGACAATATCAATGCCTTTTTGCAACGTGCAATCGGTGAACGCCATCAATCCCGCGCCCAATCCCCCTGCCGCGCCCGCGCCGGGTTGAGTGGCAATGTCTTTACCCAGTTGCGCTTTAATAATGTCCGCATAATGAGACAAATTGCTATCAAGCGTTTTGACCATTTCCGGTGTCGCCCCTTTTTGCGGCCCAAAAATATGTGACGCGCCGTTTTTGCCACACAACGGATTGGTCACATCGCAGGCCACCAGGATATCAATACGGGTCAGCCGGGGATCAATACCAGTAATATCAATATGATGTAGTTTTTCTAATGCGCCACCGCCCTGGCTTAATGGTTCACCGGCTTCATCGTAGAATTTCACGCCCAGTGCTTCCGCCATCCCCATGCCGCCGTCATTGGTCGCGCTGCCGCCAATGCCAAGGATGATCTTTTTAATCCCTTTATCCAGACAAGCGCGAATTAATTGACCCGTACCGTAAGTTGTCGTAATTAACGGATTCCGGTTATCTTGACTCACATAGTGAATACCGCTGGCTGAAGCCATTTCAATTACAGCCGTCTTGCCATCGCCCATAATGCCATAGCTGGCGTCAACCAGTTCACCCAGCGGGCCGACCACCCTTTGCTGGAAAATATGCCCCTGAGTTGCATCAATTAATGACTGTACAGTGCCTTCGCCGCCATCCGCCATCGGGACATGAATATAGCTGGCGTCAGGGAATATTTTTTTCAACCCTTTCTCCATGGCAATACACACTTCTTTCGCCGTCATACTTTCTTTAAAGGAGTCCGGGGCTAAAACGAACGTTTCATTTTTCATTCTCATTATCTCTCTATCTTATAAAATAAAACCGTACAAAATCGTTGAGACAATAACCATGACTCCACCCACCATTGCCTCATAAGGAATTAACGTCATGCGCTGTCGGATGCTCATATTCATGCTCTGCGCCGTGACATGGAAATAATTACCCTGAGGCAGAGAATCAATGACCGTTGCGCCGGTATGAACCATAACCGCGGAAGCAATAGGGGTTGCCCCTACGTGTGAAATCGCATCGCCAAACGTACCGGTCGCCAAAATAACGCCAGTGGATGTCGATGCCGTGGCCGCGGCCATCAAAATACCGGATATCGGCGCCAGGAAGGTGCCGGAAATACCGAGTACATTAATTAATGCAACGACCTGGATAGATAAATTGGACGCGGCAATTAATCCGGCGATAGCGCCCGCACCGATTAAAATCAGTACGGTGGCGGTCATTTTTTCCAAACCGGATGCAGTATAAGCCAGCATTTTATTCCGCTGCCCCATGGCAATCAGTCCCACGAACCCCGCCAGCGGCAGAACATACATGGCATCAAGTTTAAAGGAGGAGAGCGCGCTAATATTCAAAATAGAACCAACCGGATTAATCATCAGCAGGACAACTGCGACCAGCGGCGCCACGATAGCTTTACCAAGCGACGGATAAACGCGATCATTGCTTTTGACGGAGAGCGCATTCGCTTCCTCGTCACTGACCTTAATACCTTTATTTTTTAATAAGCTTGCAACCAATACGGCCATCAGCATGCCGCAAACGGCAGGAATAAAACCGGCTATCATCACATCGCTCAGACTCAGATTAAAACCATTCGCCGCAGCAATGGTATTCGGATTTGGTGAAATAATATTTCCCGCTTTCCCGCCGCCGGAAAGCGCCAGTAACAGCGCTAATTTCGACAAGCCCATTTTATTGCCGACAGACAGCGCAATTGGTGCGACAATCAATACAGCGACTGGAATAAATACGCCAACGGAAGTAATGATCATTGTCGCCAGCGTCAAGGATAAAATGGCTTTCCCTTCGCCCATTTTTTTTACAATCGCCTGAGCAATGGTTTCTGCCGCGCCGGATTCCATCATCACGCCCGCCAATACCCCGGCAGCTAACACACGAATAACGGTTCCCATTACGCTTTGCGTACCGGAAGTCAATAACGATATCGTTTGTTCTAAATTAGCGCCACCGATTACCGCACCAACAATGGCGCCAAAGAATAATGAATAAACCGGATTAACTTTTTTCAAAATAAGAAATATAGCAATAAATAAGCCAATCAATGCCCCATACCAACCAAGGGGTTCCATTCCGTTCATAATTAAACCTCTTTTATTTTAAATAAAAAATAGGGTAATAATACAAACTTTTTCCCTGATGGATTTGTATTAAAATGGTTTTTTAATTTCACAAATCGCAAAATTAATAAATCTATAACTTCAAGCCTCTTAATATTTCACTATAATTATTCTATTACGCCTGAATAGCGCTTACTATGTATGTAGACATGAAAAAAACTGATCGTTTTGATAAAAAAACTGTGTCAATACACAAGGCAGCGAGAGGCTTATCACATTGTATTGTTCTTCTGCCAGATATGAAGGCTTATCTGATGGGCGTCGAAAGGTTCAGCTTTGGCTGGCAGCTTGCCGCTCCCAGCCAGGTCGTTGCGTGAGGAAAGCATCAACCGACGCTTCCCGCAAATCATCCTGATTAAACCAACTCCAGCGCCAGCAATTCTTCCAGCGTCTGACGGCGGCGAATCAGCCGCGGTTCGCCATTTTCGAACAACACTTCCGGCAGCAGTGGTCGGCTGTTGTAATTGGAAGACATTGAGGCGCCATAAGCGCCGGTATCGTGGAATACCAGATAATCCCCCACCTGCGCATCCGGCAACGCGAAGGTTTCCACGCCGCCGCCTGCCTGCTGGGTAAATACATCCCCTGATTCACACAGCGGCCCGCCAATCACGCTGTCGCGCAGCGTAGCCTGACTGAGATCGCGGCCATCGCCCGCCAGCAAGGATATGTGGTGATAGCTGCCGTACATCGCCGGACGCATCAGATCGTTAAATCCTGCGTCAACCAGAACAAAGTGACGGCGCCCCATATCTTTAAACGCGCGAACCTCAGCCACCAACACGCCCGATTCCGCCACCAGAAAACGGCCTGGCTCGATTTCCAGCGTCACCGGATGGCTCAGATGAGCGGCAATTTTTTCACGCGCAGCGTTCCACAGACCGAAATAGTGCTGAGTATCGATCGCCTCTTCGCCCTCACGATACGGGATCGATAATCCGCCGCCTGCGGAAATCGCCTGAAGATCCTGACCCAGCGAGATAACCTGCTGCACCATCGCGTCGCATACCTGTTCCAGATGGCCGTAGTCCACACCGGAGCCAATGTGCATATGGATCCCCACCAGTTGTAACTGATAGCGCTGGATATGCGCCAGCGCCAACGGCAGATCGCCGAACCAGATGCCGTGCTTGCTGTTTTCGCCGCCGGTGTTGGTTTTCTGACTATGACCGTGACCGAAACCGGGATTCACGCGCAACCAGATCGGATGACCCGGCGACTGACGCCCCAACTGCTCTAGCATATCCACCGAACCGGCGTTAACCGGGATATTTAGCGCCGCAACCCGCTGTAATGTCGGACGATCAAGCAGATCGGCAGTGAACACGATCTCATGCGCCTCGGTCCCCGGCACAAAACCGGCCACCAGCGCACGCTCGATTTCCCCCAGAGAAACCGAATCCACTTTCACCCCTTGCTGACGCATCAGACGCAGGATATGCGTATTGGAGCAGGCTTTCTGTGCAAAGCGAATGGTATCGAACTGACGCAATTGCGCGACGCGATCAATGATGGTTTGCGCATCATAAGCCCAGACCGGGCAGCCAAAACGCGCGGGAAGTTCACGCAGGCTTGCTGCATTCAGTACGTGCGTCATGTCGTTGAGATTGTGTGGCATGATATTAATTACCCATTATTCGTAAAGCGTTTGAAATTACCGATCCCCACTATAAAAATGACCATAATGATAAACAAATATCGTTTTAAGCAGAGTCTATTCATTTATGATATGGATAGAGGCTGTTGGCTAAGAGGACGACATGGCGGCGATATCACTGCGACACATTGAGATTTTCCATGCGGTCATGACTTCCGGCAATTTGACGGAAGCCGCTGCATTGTTGAACACCTCGCAGCCGACGGTCAGCCGGGAGTTGGCGCGGTTTGAAAAACTGATTCAAATAACCCTGTTTGAGCGAGTGCGAGGGCGGCTTTATCCCACGGCACAAGGATTGCAATTGTTTGAAGAGGTGCAGCGCTCTTACTACGGGCTGGACAGAATTATCAACGCCGCCCACGATATCCGCCGTTTTCAGCAGGCACAGCTTTCGGTCGCCTGTCTGCCGGTATTTTCCCAATCGCTGCTGCCTGAGGTGTGCAAACCGCTGCTGACCCGTTATCCTCAGCTTAGCCTGCACATCATTCCACAAGAGTCGCCGCTGCTCGAAGAGTGGCTTTCCGCCCAACGTCACGATCTGGGGCTGACGGAAACCAACATCACGCCTGCCGGTACAGAGCGGCAAACATTAATGTTGCTCAACGAAGTCTGCGTACTGCCCGCCGCACACCCTCTGGCGGCCAAAACCGTGCTGACGCCAGCCGATTTTACCGGCGAACCCTTCATCAGCCTGTCCAGTGCCGACAGCTATCGCCAACTGCTGGATAAACTGTTTCAGGAACAAAACATAGCGCGCCGCATGGTGCTGGAAACACACAACGCCGCCTCGGTCTGCGCCATGGTACGCGCCGGCGTCGGCCTTTCGATTGTCAATCCGCTGACCGCGCTGGACTATGCCGCTTCCGGTATTGCTGTGCGTCCTTTCAGTATTGATGTCCCTTTCACCGTCAGCCTGATTCGCCCGTTGCATCGCCCCGCCTCGGCGCTGGTGGATATGTTTATTCATCAGCTTAAGCAGTATGCCGCCGGCGTCCCATTGCGTTTACAGCAAGCGCTAGAGCAGCGATGAGCCGAATCGGGACAAGATTCGGCTTGTCATTTGAGCCGAAACTGCAACACGACATCTAATCGATTTGCTGACAAAAGCGTGTATTGAGAAATTACGCGGACAAGGCAAAAATACACGTTATCAAATCAGACGTCGCTGAGCAGATAAAATAAGAGGGACGCGGTAAAGCCGCATTATTAGCAAGTGCCAGGAATAAAATAGCCAGGAATAAAATAGCTTGTATTGGGGATGCCATAAGGGGGCTGATACGTTATATCTTGTAAAACCCCCTCATTGAACACTGATTGCATATACAGTATAAATACGTCTTTCATCCAGATAATGGTATCCACAATGTTTGTTGAACTGATTTACGATAAGCGCAATGTGAAAGAGATTCCCGGAGCGAACGATCTGATTTTGACCGAGCTAACCAAGAGAGTGCATCGCATGTTCCCTGACGCCAATGTGAAGGTTAAACCCATGCAGGCTAACGGGATTAACACCGACGCCAGTAAATCGGATAAGGCCATCCTGAACCGCCTGGTTGAAGAAATGTTTGATGATGCGAGCGAGTGGTTAATGCTGGCACACTAAAAAGTGAGAACGGTAAGCGCCAAGGGAGATGGCACCCCCGGTTCTCCTCCCCCAACTGACGCAAATGCTTCAACTCAGACGGAGGCGGCGAATCATAACCTTTTCATCGACACACCTCGGTTCGGGGGCGTTCACATCAGGGCCATAGCCCGTGTTGTTTATCGCGCGGTCCAGCCGCCGTCGACGAATAGCGTCGAACCGGTACAAAACGAGGCGGCGTCGCTTGCCAGGAACACCATCGCCGCCGCAATCTCATCCGCCGTGCCGAGACGCCCGACAAGCTGGCGATTCCGCAGTCCGTCCATCAACGCTTCCGGGTCATCGCTTTTCGCCATGATCTCCTGATAATACGGCGAATCCACCGTACCCACGCCGAGACAATTCACGCGGATATTCTGCCGCGTGTGATCGAGCGCCAGCGCGCGGGTCAGCGCGGCGACCGCGCCTTTGGAAGCCACATACGCGGCGCGGCTCTCTATGCCCACCACCGATACCGCCGAGGCGGTGTTGACGATGGCGCCATGCCCCTGCGCTATCATACAGGGCAGAGCATACTTGCAGCACAGGAATACCCCCTTAACATTAACCGCCATCAGGTCATCCCATTCCTGCTCGCTGGTTTCCAACACCGTGGCGGCAAAACCATAGCCGGCGTTGTTGACCAGGATATCGATGCGGCCGAAGGTCGCGACAGTAAAAGCCATCAATGCCTCGACCTCGGCCGCTTGCGCCACGTCAAGCGAAAACGGCCGGGCCATGCCGCCTGCGGCGGCGATCTCTCCCACTACCTGATAGGCGCGATCGGAGATCTTGTCGGCGACGATGACCGTAGCGCCTTCGCGGGCGAAACGAATGGCGGTGGCGCGTCCGATACCCGAACCCGCGCCGGTGACTACCGCGATTTTATCAGTTAATTGCATCATGAATTCCTCAGCCCCGCATAACGGGACAGGCTTATTTTTCGACTTTAATCCAATCATAGCCGCCCACGCCCTGTAACAGCAGAAACCTGGCTGGCGTATCACCCTGATTGGAAACTTCATGGTGGGTCTGAGGATCGACCCGCCAGCGCTCCCCTGGCGTCAGCGTGACGCAATCAGCGGGCAATTCCGTCGTGATGGTCAGCGTGCCAGCCAGAACAAAATAATGATCCGAACTGAGCTTGTGGTAATGCCAGGGGACTTTGTCCCCAGGCACCAGCGTGAAAACACGGGCCAGCACGTCGTCGGTCTTAAGCACGACCTCAATGCGCTCAACCTCATAGGCGGGGGACGCAGGCTTATTTTTAGCTGTCATAACGTCGGGCTCCTCTTCTGGCGGTTGCGAGGGTTGATACTCAGTTTTACTTGTCGAGCGCAGCTTCATCGAAGTCGTTAATCTGCGGCAAGAGAGCGGACGTATACATGCGCTCGTCCGGCACCGGCTCGGCAATCAGCCCTGCGTCGACCATGTACTGCATCGCCGCCGCCCAGGATTCGGGCGTATAGCTTCCCCACTGGCCGTTTTCCGGTTTCGGCCCGTATGACAAGAAGACCTTGAGTATACGTTCCTGCTCTTCTATCGCTTTTTCGGTATTGAGTCCGGGTGGTTTAGCATTAGGATATTCCTTGAAATAAGCCTCGATACATTTTCGGGTGTCGGCGGCGCAGGCAATCCGGCCTTTCGTCAGAGCGCGGGCAAGCGCCGTTGCCTGGGCTGGATTTTTTTGCAGATTGGCGCTGGTGGAAACAAGTCCCCAGGCGAAAACCTTGCTGATTTGCTCTGAACTGAGATAGCGGAAGGTTGCGCCGCGGTTATTAAAGCCGGCATAGATCAGCGCATCCTGCGCCAGCGCATCAACGTCGCCACGCTGGAGCGAGGCCAGCGCCGATGCGCCCGAACCGACGTCAATCAATTGGTAATCCTTATCCTTCGCCATACCCGCCGACTTCATGATGGCCTGAGTGGTATAGAACTGCACGGCCGAGAGCGAGAATACGCCAATCTTTTTGCCGCGCAGATCCTCCAGCGTTTTAATCGTACTGTCATCAAGCACCGCTAAAGGAAAGGGATTTTTGGTAATGAAACTATAAAAAAACTTCAGGTCGGCGCCTTTGGAATTGGCAATAATTACCCCGTCGGGCGGAAGCTGCGCATACACCCCGCCGCCGTTAATCAATTGCTGTATTACCACCATCGAGCCTTTCGTCAATGGCATATTCAACTCCAGCCCCTCCTGCACAAGGTAGCCATTGGCCTGCGCCATCGCCCAGGGAGCATAGCGCACATCGTAGGAGGCGATCGGCTGCATCACCGTTACCTTGGTCAGTTCCTGCGCCTGTAGTCCGTTAGCGGAACCCATCGCCGCGGCTACGGCGATCCATGAGAAAAAGCGTTTTGCGGTTTTATTCATCTTAATGTCCACCTCTGCGATCAACCCAATAGACTATCCTGCGCTCCAGAGCCATCAGAGACAGGCTTGCGATTAAACCGATAACGGTCAGAATGACCAGTACGGCAAATAACGTGGCGGTATCGAGATTAGAGCCCGCCTGGAGCAATACCACGCCCAGTCCGCTTTGCGCGCCGACGAATTCGGCGACGATGGCGCCGGTCAGCGCCAGTACCAGGCCGATATTCAACCCTGAACAAATTTGCGTGGCGGCGGAAGGCAAACGTACATAGATAAAGTTCTGCCAGCGGGTAGCGAGCAACGAACGCATCAGATCATTGCGCAGGGGATCTTGTACCGACAGGCCGGAGACGGTGCTCACCAACACCGGAAAGAAAACGTTAAGCACCACCACGAGCACTTTCGATTCAATGCCGAATCCCATCCACATGACGATTAACGGCGCCACCGCCACCTTGGGCAGGCATTGAATAATGGCGAAGTAGGGATACACAATACGGCCAAAACCCGTCCATTCCGTCATCAGGGTAGCGAAAAAAATGCCCAGGATGGCGCCGCCGAAAAATCCCGCGACCATTTCAAATACCGTGGTGGCAATATGTGGCCATAAGAATCCAGACGCCAGTCCGTTCCAGAGCGTAACGGCAATCTCAGAGGGCCGGGCGAGGATCAGCGGTGAAACCTCAAATACGTCCGCCAGCCACTGCCAGAGCAGGATGCACCCGACCGCAATCAGGAAACTGGCATAACCGCGACCATATTTTTTCAGGTGCAAACCTGCGGAATCAGGGGGCTGCGCGTCAATTGTCCGGGATTTAGTCATGATTGAAGGCCCCCTCGCTGGCGTCATTTTTGAAGTGCTGCCGCACGCGATCGCAGAGTTCGGCAAACCGCGGCGCCAGCATGGATCCCCGGCCACGCGGCCGGGGCAGATCGATATCGATGATTTCTTCAATGCGACCGGGACGCGCGCTCATTACTACCACACGATCGCCCAGCAGGACCGCCTCGCTGATGCCGTGCGTGATCAGCAGCACCGTACATTTGGACTGTTCGGCGATACGCGCCAAATCAAAATTCATCTGCTCGCGGGTTAATGCATCCAGAGCGCCAAAAGGCTCATCCATCAACAGCAGACGCGGTTCTTTCATCAACGCGCGGACAATACCGGCACGCTGACGCATCCCGCCGGAAAGGTTTTTAGGCGCCTGCGATGTAAAAGCGCCAAGCCCGACCTGTTTGAGCATTTCCATCGCTTTGTCATTGGCCTGCCGCATATCGCCGCCCGCCAACCGTACCGGCAATGTGACGTTTTGCAGGATATTGAGCCAGGGCAGCATCACGGCATCCTGAAAGACAATGGAAATATCCCTTCGTGGCCGCTCGATCTGCTGGTCATAAAAATGGACTGTGCCGGCACTCGGCGGCATCAGCCCCGCCGCAATCTGTAACAACGTGCTCTTACCGCAACCGGAAGGCCCCACCACAGAGACGAATTCCCCCTCAGCCAAGGCGAGATCCACATTGCTGAGCGCTAAAACGGGATCTTTTTTCCCAGAAGCATAACTGTGCCTGATATGACGGAAAGTAAGCGCAGACGGTGCCGGCGCATGGGCATTTGACATCATGGGATCTCCTGGCTGCTTTTCTTTTCAGGTAACATCTCAGCCGACTGGACAGGAGGCGGAACGGGATCATCCCAAGCCACAGGTTCCAGCCGCTCACGATTGACGCGCATGGAAAACACGTCAAACCGATTGTAATATCCCGATACATCGTGGAACTGCTTGGGTTCGATACAAGCGTCCAGATCGAAGACGGCATAAGCGATCCCCTCTTCGTCCGACAAACAGTCGCCGATGGCCTCGCCCCGCGGGTTAACGAACATGGTCGCGCCGCGCGGGGAGCGTTGCAAAATGTCCCGCGCCTGCGGATCGACGGCGCCAAGAAAATCAACCATATAGTCGTCCATATAGCCTGCGCAGATAACGCTGAAGGCTTTGGCTTCGAACGAATGAGCGCTGGCCCGCAAACGGTTTGCCGCGACATTGTCGAAGTTCACGCCGTCTCCCGGACGGCGGGTGGGCCATAACGCGGGCCAGGTGGATATATGGATTTGCTCGCTTTGGGCAATCAATGAATACCGGGCAAGAGGATTGGTATTTTCGCCACAAATCAGCGCGCCGATATTTCCAATGCGGGTTTCAGCCACTTTTAATCCGGCGCCATCGCCGGATGCCCAGATCATTTTTTCAAAAAAGGTCGGAACCAATTTACGGTGGTGATTAAGCACTACCCCTTCATCGGAAATAAGGACATTACTATTCCATAAACACGCGACGCTATGGCGGGAACGTTCGCTAAATCCCATTGAGACAAATACGCCACACTGTGTGGCCGCGTGTTTAATCATCTCAATCTCGGCACCGTCGGCATAAATACTTTCCTGCACCATATTCTGAAAAAGCGAATGGTTGTCAATCGGCGCCCGGAACGAGGCCCACACAGGGAAAGCCGGTATATAGGATTCAGGAAATACGATGAGTTTGGCGCCGTTGCGACTGGCTTCCTGAATAATAGCAATGGCTTTTTCAGTCGTTTTAATTTTATTTAGAAATACCGGTGCGATATGGGCTGCCGCAACTTTTATTATATTATTTGTCTTCATCGTAATTATTTCTCTATGAATGTTAGTCGGTATTTAGCAGACAGGTGATAGGTTTCATCTTAGCAAAGGGAAAATCGTGGTCACTTCGTTTATCTGCATATATCTTTGCATTTGTGCAAAGGTTTTTTTGCACCACCAATGAGCACCCGCCCCACCAGACAGCATCAAAACTTCCTCCCCACGCTCGGGAAACACAGTGATTCCAGAAGTCGGCAAAACCACAACGCGGATTTGAAAAATAAAGGGAATAACAACGGCGCTATCTTATACTGTCAAACAGAGGAGACTTCATTTACCGACAGGACCTGACACGACAATGCAACCGCAAGATCCCAACTGGAATGATTTACGCATCTTTCTTGAAGTGGCCCGCACAGGTAACTTGTCAAGGGCCGCCCGGCAGTTAAAAATTGACGTCTCGACCGTCAGTCGCCATATTGCGCATCTGGAAAAATGCCTGAATATGCCGGTATTCGAGCGGGATCCGACGGGATTAAAAATGACAGCCCGTGGACAGGCGTTGATAGCGCATATCGAAGCCATGGAATCTCATGCCATTTCCCTTAAGGGTGAAGCGGTGGCGCATGACCGCAAAATACCTGCTGGTTCGGTACGAATCGGCACGATGGAAGGGATCGCGTCTTTTTATCTTTCCGAGCAGTTTGTCGCGTTTAATCAGGTTTATCCGCAGGTTCATATCGAACTGGTGACATCGCCGCATCAGGTTTATGTCAATCGGCGAGAGGCTGATTTGTTCCTCAGCTTTTCTCCCTATGATGGGAAGGGGCTTGATATTATGCCGGTTGGCAAATTTTCCCTTTACCTCTACGCCGCTCCCGGTTATTTGCAGCAACATAAGCAACTATCTTCACCCGACGATCTGCGGCGTCACCTTTTTGTTTCCTACATTGACGATCTGGTGCAACTCGATTCGGTACGCTGGCTGACGCAAGCCGTTTCCGCCCCGCGTTTCGCCTACAATTCGAGCAGTATGGTGGCGCAGATGTTTTCTGCGGCGGCCGGAGCAGGCATCGTAATGTTGCCCGAATTCATGCGCGCCGAACGTTTCGGTCTGGTACGGGTATTGGGTCATGAGGTTAGCCAAAGCCGGATAATCTGGATGACGGTTCACCATGATTTGCAGTTTATGCCGAGGATCAAAGTCGTCACCCGTTTTTTGAGAGAAATCTTGACACGCGATTACCCTGCTCCGCCAGGGATTAAATACCCATTGTAAAGCGGGCGGTTGCGAATAAGATAGTGACACCAGGCGGTGTCCGGCAACCGCTTCAATACTAAATTCCGCCGCAAAAAACTGGCTGGCGCCCTCGCGTCTTACATCATGATATCGCCAATCCTGAATACTTACGGCTGAGCGCGCAGTGCCATCGGTACGTTGACACTTCTCTATGTTATAGTGCGCCATATTGATTTTTCGCCTTTCAGGTTCCCGTAAAATGGGATGCCGACAAAGCGGAAATATAAAAAATGCACCAAAATACAGCCACGAAAAAACCAGCCCAAACAAGCATGAATACAGATAATCCGCAAAAACACAGCCCCCAACGCTTCTCCGTCGCGCCGATGCTCGATTGGACCGATCGCCATTGCCGTTATTTTCTCCGCCAGTTGAGCCGTCATACTCTGCTGTATAGCGAAATGGTCACCACTGGCGCCATTATTCATGGCAAGGGCGACTATCTGGCTTATAGCGAGGAAGAACATCCGCTGGCATTGCAACTGGGCGGCAGCGACCCGGCGGCGCTGGCGCACTGCGCGCTTATGGCCGAACAGCGCGGTTATGATGAGGTGAATCTGAATGTCGGTTGCCCGTCTGATCGGGTGCAGAACGGTCGTTTCGGCGCCTGTCTGATGGGAGAAGCGGCGCTGGTGGCTGACTGTGTCAAAGCGATGAAAGATCGGGTATCGATCCCGGTTACGGTGAAAACGCGTATCGGCATTGACGATCATGACAGCTATGAGTTTCTGTGCGACTTTATTCACACCGTGGCCGATCGCGGCGGTTGCGATACGTTTATTGTCCATGCCCGCAAAGCCTGGCTGTCTGGGCTGAGCCCAAAAGAAAACCGCGAGATCCCGCCGCTGAATTACCCGCGCGTTTACCAGCTTAAACGTGATTTTCCCGCGCTGACGATCGCCATCAACGGCGGCATCAAAACGCTGGCGGAGGCGAAAACCCATTTGCACTATCTTAATGGCGTTATGGTGGGACGTGAGGCTTACCAAAACCCCGGCATTCTGGCGCAGGTGGATCACGAACTTTTCGGCGAACCGTCGGCCAGCCGGGATATCGTGGGCGTGGTGGAATCCATGTATCCCTACATTGAACGCGAGCTTTCGAACGGCGCGGCATTAGGGCACATAACCCGTCATATGCTCGGTCTGTTTCAGGGGGTGCCGGGTGCGCGCCAATGGCGGCGTTACCTGAGTGAAAATGCGCATAAACCAGGGGCGGATGCCGCCGTGGTCGAACGTGCGCTGGCATGGGTTAACCATTCCGCCCGTTGAAAAAGGCCAATAGTTAGTCTTTTTAACCAACCTCTCACCGAAAACTTTTTTACGTCACTGATAAATCAATAACTTATCAGTGACGCATTCTGGCACGATTCTTGTAACTCTCCCTGAGACGCAAAACGATATCGGTCATCGCGTTCTTAACAACCGCATGCATCACTGCGGCCTTCTATTTTTGGCGTTCAAAAAAAGATTTCGCGGCTACGGGAGCACACCATGTTGGAGATTTTCTTCGTTATAGGCTTTTTTATCATGCTGATGGTGACAGGCGTATCGCTGTTGGGTGTTATCGCGGCATTGTTTGTCGCTTCTCTTTTTATGCTGATTGGCGGACTGTTCGTCATGGCGATTGAAGTCCTGCCGTGGTTGCTGCTGGCGGTAGCGGCGGTATGGCTGTGGCGTCGGTGGCAGCGCAAACCGGCATACAATTCGCACCGCGATATGTACCGTAAATATGCTTACCGTAACCGCAGAAGTAACGAGTGGTAAGCCAGCAAGCGCACAGAATGCATTATGGATAGGGAAGCAAAACTGCCTTTAATGCAAAACTGTGCTCCAGCAGATATTTTTTTCTGATCGCTGCTGCTAGGATGTCGTCACTATTAGTTGTCTGTCTTGCCTGACACCCGGTTTTATCACTATCAGGAAAAACATCCGATAAAAAACAAACAATTAATGGCAACGGACAACACGATTTCATTACCGTCAGGAAAAATAATAGTCACACAGTGACACCTCCAGACGACTATCCCGCTGTACCCTACATACAGCCTGATGAAATTAGCGTAATGGCAAAGGCCTCCCATCGGGGGGCCTTCTGCTTTTTCAGATGCAGCGACGCATTACCGCCCCGGAATCAACAAACAGGAACCTTGTGTACGGCGGCTTTCCAACGCCTGATGCGCGCCCCGTGCATCGGACAGCGCAAACACTTGTTCAGGCGGCACATCCACCTTGATGGCGCCGCTGGCTAACAACGAGAACAATTCATTGCTGGCCTGATCCAATTCGGCACGATCCGTTACATAGCCAAACAGCGACGGTCGCGTCACATACAGCGAACCTTTCTGATTGAGGATACCCAAATTGACGCCGGTTACCGGCCCCGACGCATTGCCGAAGCTGACCATCAGTCCACGGCGGCGCAAGCTGTCCAGCGACGCTTCCCAGGTCGCTTTACCGACCGAATCATACACTACCGCGACCTTGTTGCCGTCGGTGAGTTCCGCGACGCGCTGGGCGATATTTTCCGTGCTGTAGTTAATCGTTGCCCAGGCGCCAGCCTGTTTCGCCCGTTGCGCTTTTTCATCGGAACCCACCGTACCAATCAATTTAGCGCCCAGCGCTTGCGCCCACTGACAAGCTATCAGTCCCACGCCGCCAGCCGCCGCATGGAACAGGAAAATTTCATTGGGTTTGATTTCATAGGTCTGACGCAACAGATAGTACACCGTCAATCCTTTCAGGAAAGACGCGGCGGCCTGCTCAAAGCTGATGGCGTCCGGCAGAAGAGCGACGCGCGGCTCGGCGACATTATGCACCTCGCTGTAGGCGCCCATGCCTGACTGCGCGTAAACCACGCGATCGCCGACCTTAAACGTACTGACGCCGGCGCCGACTTTGGTTACCACGCCCGCCGCTTCCGTACCCAACCCGGAAGGTAAATCCGGCACCGGATACAAGCCGCTGCGAATATAGGTGTCAATGAAATTGACGCCGATGGCGCGGTTCTCCACCTGAACCTCGCCGGCTGCCGGTTCACTGGGCGTGAAATCGTCATATTGCAGCACCTCTGGCCCGCCGTAGGCCCTGAACTGAACACGTTTTGCCATGTTATCTCCTTAACCGTGACGGATTCGTTGTCTCACTATAATACGTATTGCAGTGTGTCATTTCATGCATTCGGATATACAATGCCCCCTTAACCAATGACAAATCAACCGGTAAAGAACTCGCTTCATGGCAGAAAAAAGACCAACCAATAAATCGAATCAACCCCGTGACCGCCAAATGGAAGGGTTGAAGCTTCCGCCACACTCATTGGAAGCGGAACAATCGGTATTGGGTGGACTGATGCTCGATAATGAGCGCTGGGATAATGTGGCGGAACGGGTGGTTGCCAACGATTTCTATAATCGCGCCCACCGTCTGATCTTCGCCGAAATGCAGCGTCTGTTGGAAATGAACCGGCCAATCGACCTGATCACACTGTCTGAATCGCTGGAACAGAAAGGCGATCTCGAATCGGCCGGCGGTTTCGCCTATCTCGCGGAACTGGCGAAAAATACGCCCAGCGCCGCTAATATCGGCGCCTATGCCGATATTGTGCGGGAACGCGCCGTGGTGCGGGAAATGATTGCCGTCGCCAATGAAATTGCCGACGCGGGTTACGATCCGCAAGGGCGCAGCAGCGAAGACCTCCTCGATCTGGCGGAATCCCGCGTTTTCCAGATCGCCGAAAATCGCGCCAGTAAAGATGAGGGGCCGAAAAGCATCGACCGCATTCTGGAAGATACCGTTTCCCGTATCGAGCAGCTTTATCAGCGTCCCCATGACGGCGTCACCGGCGTGTCCACCGGCTATCAGGATCTGGACAAGAAAACCGCCGGTTTGCAGAAATCGGATCTGATTATCGTGGCGGCGCGTCCTTCGATGGGGAAAACCACCTTCGCCATGAACCTGTGCGAAAACGCCGCCATGATGCAGGATAAACCGGTGCTGATATTCAGTCTGGAGATGCCCGGCGAACAGATCATGATGCGTATGCTGGCGTCACTGTCCCGCGTCGATCAAACCCGTATTCGCACCGGTCAACTGGATGACGAAGACTGGGCGCGTATTTCCAGCACCATGGGACTTCTGCTGGAAAAACGCAATATGTACATTGATGACTCGTCCGGCCTGACGCCAACGGAAGTTCGCTCCCGCGCCCGTCGGGTCTTCCGCGAACATGACGGCTTGAGCCTGATTATGATCGACTACCTGCAATTAATGCGCGTGCCATCCCTGTCGGATAACCGCACCCTGGAAATTGCAGAAATATCCCGTTCGCTCAAAGCATTGGCAAAAGAATTGCAAGTCCCTGTTGTCGCGCTGTCCCAGCTTAACCGAGGTCTGGAACAACGCGCGGATAAACGGCCGGTAAACTCCGACCTGCGTGAATCCGGCTCCATCGAGCAGGATGCCGATCTGATAATGTTTATCTATCGTGATGAGGTTTATCATGAAAACAGTGACCTGAAGGGAATTGCGGAAATCATTTTAGGGAAACAGCGTAACGGCCCGATCGGATCGGTACGTTTAACCTTTAACGGGCAGTGGTCGCGCTTTGATAACTATGCCGGCCCACAATACGATGATGAATAGCGCACAATGATAATCATGCGTTAAGGATTAAAGAATGAAAACGGCAACTGCCGTCATTAACCGCCGTGCTTTGCGTCATAACCTGCAACGCATCCGCCAGTTGGCCCCCGAAAGCCGTCTGGTGGCGGTGGTAAAAGCCAATGCTTACGGCCACGGACTGGTTGAAGCGGCCCAGACTTTTCATGACGCCGACTGCTACGGCGTCGCGCGCCTCACGGAGGCCCTGACGCTGCGGGCGGCGGGGATCACCAAACCTATCCTGCTGCTTGAAGGTTTTTTCTCCGCCGACGACCTACCCCTGCTGGCGGCCCATCAGTTTGAAACCGCGATCCATAGCATTGAGCAACTTACGGCGCTGGAACAGGCGAATCTCCCTCACCCGATCCGCGTGTGGATGAAACTCGACACCGGCATGCATCGCCTCGGCGTGCTGCCTGAACAGGCGCAAGCGTTCTGGCGACGTCTGACCGAATGCCACAATGTGGTGCAACCGGTGAACATGATGAGCCATTTCTGCCGTGCCGATGAGCCGGGATCGGGCGTAACGGAACGTCAGCTAGCCTGCCTTGATGCATTTGCGCAGGGAAAACCAGGGGCGCAATCCATCGCCGCCTCCGCCGGTATTTTGCTGTGGCCGCAGGCGCACCGCGATCAGGTTCGTCCCGGCATCATTCTGTACGGCGTATCACCCCTCGACGATAACTATGCCGCACATTTCGGCTTACAACCCGCCATGACCTTGACGTCGCACCTGATCGCCGTGCGTGAGCATAAAGCCGGGGAACCCGTCGGCTATGGCGGCGCCTGGATCTGTCCGCGCGATACGCGACTGGGCGTGGTGGCTATCGGTTACGGAGATGGTTATCCGCGCTGCGCGCCAGCAGGCACGCCGGTGTGGATCAACGGACGTGAAGTTCCCCTGTCCGGTCGGGTTTCCATGGACATGATCACCGTCGATCTCGGCCCCGATGCGCAAGATCAGGTGGGCGATGAAGTTATCCTGTGGGGCGCCGTTCTGCCGGTAGAGAAAATCGCCGCCCATACCGGCGTCAGCGCTTACGAGTTGATTACCCGCCTGACACAGCGCGCCCGACTGGAATACATTGATAGTTGAACCGCGCGATAGTTAAACCAAGATAGTTTAACCAACATAGTTGAACCGCACTATGTAGCCAATGTGAAAGGAAGCGCTGGCGCTTCCTTTACCTGACAACATTACTGTCCGACGGCCAGCCACTCGCCGACAATTTTCCGGTATTCACCGGTAGCCTTAGTCAAGTGCGCCCACTGATCCACATACAGCTTCCAGATCATGTCACCCTGCGGCAACATATACGCCTTTTCCCCATACAGTAACGGTTTCTCCGGGTTGATCGCACACAGTTCCGGATAATGTTTCTGCTGAAACAGCGCTTCCGAAGCCTCGGTAATCATTACATCCGCCTTCTTATCCACCAGTTGCTGGAAGATAGTCACGTTATCTTGCAACATCAGCGTCGCCTGCGGCAGATAAGCGTGAACGAAGGCTTCATTCGTGCCGCCCGCGGGTTCAATTAATCGCACTGAGGGTCGATTGAGTTGCTCAATGGTTTGGTATTTATCTTTATTTTCGCAACGCGCAAGCGGAATTTTTCCATCCACATCCAGCGGATTGGTGAAAAACACTTTTTTCTGACGCTCTAGTGTGACGGAAATACCGCCCATCGCGATATCGCACTTATCCGTCAGAAAATCCGACATCAAGTTTTTCCAGGTTGTCGGCACAAAATTCACCCTGGCACCCAGACTTTTTGCCAACGATCCCGCCATAACAATATCGATTCCCTCGTAACCGCCATCGTCACGGAGAAAGGTATACGGCTTATAATCGCCGGTAGTGCAAACATTCAGTACGCCAGTCTGCCGCACCTTATCCAGATGAGACTCGGCACTCACGCTCCCGGCTATCAGCAACAAGGCCAGAGACACCCATTTCGTCATGATTTACCCCTTTAAAAATAGTCCGATTTTTTATTACGTTAATCATCCGCTTTCATCACAATCAGCGGAATGTATAGCGCGGCGAAAAAATTTGCACGTTCAAGCGAATAATTTCGTGTTGTGGAAAAGTGAGAAAGTAAGAAAACGCTGGGTGCGGAGGAATCGCCCTAATGAAATACTTTCTAAGATTTAAAACCCTTAGTATATTTTCACAACGTTAAATACACCGCACGCAGCAATAGGCGTTATGCGTATTCATCAATAAGAAATAGAGACTATTGAGCAGTCTGACGCCCCTCAGGAAAAACCATGTACACCATTGATGACTTTGATATGAAAATCCTGACGCTGCTACAGGCCAATGGCCGCCTGACCAATCAGGAACTGAGCTCTTTGGTCGGGCTTTCAGCCTCACAGTGCTCCCGACGCCGTATCGCGTTGGAGCAGGCGCAGCTCATTCTCGGTTATCATGCCCGCTTGTCGCCCAACGCCATCGGGCTGGAATGCCTGGGATTGATCGAAGTCCGATTGATAAACCACACCGCTGAATATGTCGAAAGATTTCACCAGATGCTGGGGGAAGTGGACGCCATTATTGACGCCTATAAAACCACGGGCGATGCCGATTACCTGCTGAAAGTAGCGGTTGCCGATCTGCCGGGGCTAAGTACGCTGATTAGCCAGATCCTGGCGCAGAACAAGAGCGTAGCGCACCTGAAAACGTCGGTGGTGCTCAACAGACTGAAAGAAAATGGCTTGATGGCGCCCGATTAGCGCCATGAATCAGCTAATATATTGACTAACCCAGTTCAATAACTCGATACCTACTATATTCAGGAGAACTACGCTGTGTTCCAAAATGTTGATGCCTACGCGGGCGATCCCATCCTATCGCTGATGGAGACGTTTAAACTGGATCCGCGCGCGGATAAGATAAATTTGAGTATCGGGCTGTACTATAACGAGCAAAATATCATTCCCAGGCTTGGCGCCGTCAGCGCGGCGGAAGAGGCGCTGCAACAATTACCCAAGAGTGTAAGTTCCTACCTGCCGATGGAAGGTCTGTCCTCTTATCGCACCGCTATCCAGAACCTGCTGTTCGGCGAGGATCACCCGGCATTGAACGCTGGCCGGATCGCTACCATTCAAACGCTGGGCGGTTCCGGCGCGCTGAAAATCGGCGCCGATTTCCTGAAATATTACTTCCCGGATTCAGAAGTATGGGTCAGCGATCCAACCTGGGAAAACCATATCGCCATTTTCTCCGGCGCTGGTTTCAATGTTCATACCTATCCTTATTTTGATGCCGACAGCCTGGGCGTGAAATTCGATGCCATGCTGTCCGCGCTGCAACAATTACCGACGCGCAGCATTGTGCTCTTGCATCCATGCTGCCATAACCCGACCGGTTCGGACCTGACCAATGAACAGTGGGATCGCGTTATCGAGGTGGTTAGCAGCCGTGAACTGATCCCGTTTATGGATATCGCCTATCAGGGCTTTGGCGCGGGAATCGCGGAAGATGCCTATGCCATTCGCACTATTGCCAGTGCGGGCGTTCCGGCGTTGATCGCCAACTCATTCTCCAAAATATTCTCGCTATACAGTGAGCGCGTCGGCGGACTTTCCATCGTGTGTGACGATGCCGACAGCGCTCAACGCGTACTGGGGCAATTAAAAGCAACCGTTCGCCGCACCTACTCCTCTCCGCCGAACTTCGGCGCGCAGATCGTTTCCAACGTGTTGAACGATGCACAACTGAATGCCAACTGGCGTGCCGAAGTGGAAGCGATGCGCTCGCGCATCCAGGAAATGCGCCAAACGCTGGTCGCCGCGCTGAAAGCGGCATTGCCGAACCATAACGCTGATTATCTGCTGACTCAGCGGGGCATGTTCAGCTATACCGGTTTCAGCCCGCAGCAGGTCGATCGTCTGCGTGAAGAATTCGGCGTTTACCTGATTGCCAGTGGACGCATGTGTCTGGCGGGGCTGAACCACGGCAATGTTCAGCGCGTTGCGGCGGCTTTCGCCGCCGTTCAGTAAAAGACGCCGCCGCCGGGCTTAATCTGCCAGCAACCGATCACAGATTGTCGGTTTGGTTAATCCCGGCGGCGCCATAAACAACCCGCGTTAACCAACAACGTACCGATGCCCCTATCGGTTTGGCACAGCGATTGCACTTTTATCGGCAATCCTTCCACCATCAGGAGCTCACATTATGCCCACTCAGGCAACCGGTGATTTTGCCAAAAAGCGTCGCGCCTCGCTGACCGCCGCAATATTTCTGATGGCCACATCAGCAATCGGCCCCGGCTTTATTACTCAAACCGCAACGTTTACCGCAACCATGGGCGCCGCCTTCGCCTTCGGCATTCTCGCCTCGATCCTCATCGATTTCGTCGTGCAGTTGAATGTCTGGCGTATCGTGACCCTGACCGGGATGCGGGCTTCCGATATCGCCAACGCCACGCTGCCCGGCAGCGGCTATCTGCTGGCGATACTGGTGATTTTCGGCGGACTGGTGTTTAACATCGGTAACATTGCCGGGGCCGGTCTCGGACTGAATGCCATGCTCGGCCTGCCGCCGAAATGGGGAGGCGCACTCAGCGCCGTCATCGCGATCGGCATTTTCCTGTCGCGTCGGGCGGGCGTCGCCGTCGACCGCGTCATGATTGTACTCGGTCTGATGATGATCGGCCTGACGCTGTTCGTCGCCTATGCCTCCAATCCGCCGCTAGGTGAAGCGCTGCGCCAGACCGTGTGGCCGGATCATATCAACTTCGCCACCATTACCACTATTGTCGGCGGCACTGTGGGCGGCTATATCACCTATGCTGGCGCGCACCGTCTGCTCGATAAGGGAACCACAGGCGCCGAGCACATCCATGAGGTGTCCAAAGCCGCGCTCCACGGGATAATGGTCACTGGAGTGATGCGTTACGTGCTATTCCTCGCCATTCTTGGCGTGGTCGCCAGCGGCGTCATTATCGATATCTCCGGTCAGAGCGCCAATCCAGCGGCACAAGCTTTCCAGGCCGCCGCCGGTGAGTTCGGCCTGCGCATATTCGGTCTGATCTTGTGGGCCGCCGGGATCACCAGCGTGATCGGCGCAGCCTACACCTCGATATCGTTCGTTACCGTCTTCAAACCACAGATTACCGAACGGGGGCGCAATCAGGCCACGGTGATCTTTATCGCCGTCTCCCTGCTGATCTATCTGCTGCTGGGGACGCCGCCCGCGGCGCTGCTGGTGTTTGCCGGTGGATTCAACGGGCTGATCCTGCCCATCGGTCTGACGCTGTTTATGTACGTCGGCTGGCGGCGCACTGATCTGATGAACAACTATCCCTATCCGCGCGGGTTGCTGCTACTGGGTGCCCTTACCTGTTTGCTGACCTGGTACATGGCGATTAAATCCATCGGGCCAATCTTCGCTTTCCTCAGACTGGCCTGATAAGCGCAAGAGATGGTTATGACACCCCCCGTTCTGAACAGCGACCTGGGTGAAAATTTAGATCAGGGGGAAATGGGCGATGCCGCCGCGCCAGCGAATAAAACAAAGACGCCGCTCATCATTCCCTGCATACAACGTCCCGCAGATTTATTCACGCGCCAGCATCGGTTTCAGGAAACGCGCGGTATGCGATTTTTCACACTCGGCAACGGTTTCCGGCGTGCCGGAAACCAGGATCTGGCCGCCGCCGCTGCCCCCTTCCGGCCCCAGATCAACGATCCAGTCAGCGGTTTTTATCACATCAAGGTTGTGTTCAATCACCACAATGGAATTTCCCTGATCACGCAACTGATGCAACACCGCCAGCAATTGCTCGATATCGGCAAAATGCAGGCCGGTGGTCGGCTCATCCAGAATGTAGAGCGTCTGACCGGTGCCGCGCTTCGACAGTTCACGCGCCAGCTTCACGCGCTGCGCCTCACCGCCGGATAACGTGGTCGCCGATTGCCCCAGACGGATATACGACAACCCGACGTCTATCAACGTTTGCAGCTTACGGGCCAGCGCCGGGATCGCATCAAAGAACTCGCGGGCTTCTTCGATGGTCATCTCCAGCACTTCGTGGATGCCTTTGCCTTTGTATTTGATTTCCAGCGTCTCTCGGTTATAGCGTTTGCCTTTGCACTGATCGCAAGGGACATAAATATCCGGTAAGAAGTGCATTTCAACCTTGATCACGCCATCGCCCTGGCAAGCCTCGCAGCGGCCGCCACGCACGTTAAAGCTGAAGCGGCCGGGATTGTAGCCGCGCGAACGCGATTCCGGTACGCCGGCGAACAGTTCCCGGATCGGGGTGAATATGCCGGTGTAGGTCGCCGGATTGGAACGCGGCGTGCGGCCTATCGGACTCTGATCGATATCAATCACCTTGTCGAAATGTTCCAGCCCCTCGATGGCGCGGTAGGCCGCCGGTTCCGCCAGCGTCGCGCCATTTAACTGACGCTGCGCCAGCGGGAACAGCGTGTCGTTAATCAACGTGGATTTCCCCGATCCCGATACGCCGGTCACACAGGTGAACAGCCCGACCGGTAAAGTCAGCGTGACATCTTTAAGGTTGTTGCCTCTCGCGCCAATCAGTTTCAATACTTTGGTTGGATCAGCCGGAACACGCCGTTCGGGAATTTCAATTTTACGTTTGCCGCTAAGGAACTGCCCGGTAAGCGAGTCCGGCACCGCCATGATTTGTTCCATCGTGCCTTCCGCGACAATCTGGCCGCCGTGAACTCCCGCCCCCGGCCCGATATCAATCACATGGTCGGCGGCGCGGATCGCATCTTCGTCATGCTCGACCACAATCACGGTATTGCCCAGATCGCGCAGATGAATCAGGGTTTCCAGCAGCCGTTCGTTATCGCGCTGATGCAGGCCGATCGATGGTTCATCCAGCACATACATCACCCCGACCAGTCCGGCGCCGATCTGACTTGCCAGACGAATCCGCTGCGCTTCGCCGCCGGACAGGGTTTCCGCCGAACGCGACAGCGACAGATAATTAAGCCCGACGTTCACCAGAAACTTCAGGCGATCGCCGATTTCTTTCAGCACTTTCTCGGCAATTTGGGCGCGCTGCCCGCTGAGCTTCATATTCTGGAAAAAGCGCATCGCATGGCCGATGCTCATATCGGAAATCTGCGGCAGCGTCGTCTGTTCAACAAACACATGACGCGCCTCTTCACGCAGACGCGTACCGCGGCAACTGGCGCAAGGGCGATTGCTGATAAACTTCGCCAGTTCTTCCCGCACCGCGCTGGATTCCGTTTCTTTATAGCGGCGTTCCATATTATGCAACACGCCCTCGAACGGATGGCGGCGCACCGAGGTATCGCCCCGGTCGTTAATGTATTTAAACTCGATATTTTCTTTGCCGGAACCGGACAGGATCAGCTTCTGAACGGCGGCATCAAGGCTTTCAAACGGCGCATCGACATCAAACTTGTAGTGTTCGGCCAGCGAGCGCAGCATCTGAAAATAGTAGAAATTGCGGCGATCCCAGCCACGGATCGCGCCACCGGCCAGCGACAACTCCGCATTCTGCACCACGCGGGCAGGATCGAAAAATTGCTGAACCCCCAGACCATCACAGCTTGGGCACGCCCCGGCAGGGTTGTTGAATGAAAACATCCGCGGTTCCAGTTCATGCATGCTGTAACCGCAGATCGGACAAGCGAAGTTGGCGGAAAACAGCAGTTCCGGCGTGGTCGGATCATCCATATCGGCCACCACCGCGCTGCCCCCGGAAAGCTCCAGCGCCGTCTCAAACGACTCCGCCAGACGCTGAGCCAGATCGTCACGCACTTTGAAACGATCCACCACCACTTCAATGGTATGTTTTTTCTGTAACTCCAGTGACGGCGGGTCGGACAGATCGCAAACTTCGCCATCGATACGCGCGCGGATATATCCCTGCGTCGCCAGATTCTCCAGCGTCTTGGTATGCTCGCCTTTGCGATCTTTCACAATCGGCGCCAGCAACATCAGGCGTTTCCCTTCCGGCTGCGCCAGCACATTGTCCACCATCTGGCTGACCGTTTGCGCATCCAGCGGGACATCGTGCTGCGGACAGCGCGGCTCCCCCACGCGGGCGAACAGCAAGCGCAGATAGTCATGAATTTCGGTGATGGTTCCCACCGTGGATCGCGGGTTATGGGAAGTCGACTTCTGCTCGATGGAGATCGCCGGCGACAGACCTTCTATATGGTCGACATCCGGTTTTTCCATCAGCGACAGGAACTGACGCGCATAAGCGGAAAGCGACTCGACATAACGTCGCTGCCCCTCGGCATACAAGGTGTCGAACGCCAGCGATGATTTGCCGGAACCGGACAGTCCTGTGATCACTATCAGCTTATCGCGGGGAATTATCAGGTTGATATTCTTGAGATTATGAGTACGAGCACCACGAACTTCGATCTTATCCATTCACACGCTTCCCGGAATAAATACGGTTTTGCATCATCTCACTGACAGAGACAACCGGTACGAAACGCGCAATTATGACACAAAAAAAGCTGAATGAATATCCAGTACCCATTCCAGTCGTGATGTAAAGGTTGCAAACTTCTTCTTCATTTTTGATCGCGCTTCGCAGGTATGACAGAGACTTTTCTCATGCTAAGATTGATCGTTTAGACTTAGAAAATAAATCTATCGATTCATCAGGAGACTCGAGCATGGCCAGCAGAGGCGTTAATAAAGTGATTCTTGTCGGACATCTGGGACAAGACCCGGAAGTTCGCTATATGCCGAATGGCGGTGCGGTTGCCAACATCACGCTGGCCACGTCCGAAAGCTGGCGTGATAAGCAGACCGGCGAGCAGAAAGAAAAAACCGAATGGCACCGTGTCGTACTGTTCGGCAAACTGGCGGAAGTCGCGGGCGAATACCTGCGCAAAGGCTCTCAGGTTTATATTGAAGGCTCGCTGCAAACCCGCAAATGGACCGATCAGGCCGGGGCAGACCGCTACACCACCGAAATCGTGGTCAATGTCGGCGGCACCATGCAAATGCTGGGCGGACGTCAGAGCGGTGCTGGCAACGCACCGGCGGGCGGCGGCCAGCAACAGGGCGGTTGGGGCCAGCCACAGCAACCACAGGGCGGCACCCCATTTAGCGGCGGCGCTCAACCCCAGCAGCCACGTCCGGCGCAGAATAATACGCCAGCGCAAAGCAATGAACCGCCAATGGATTTTGATGACGATATTCCGTTCTAATTATCTGTTTTAAAAGAAATATAACGTTTTTCCGCCAAGCCCCGTTTACGGGGCTTGGCGTTTGATGCCTGACAACACTCCCCACCATCGTCATTTGCACGCCGCCAACCTTTATCCACTTGACAAACCTTTCTGACCGCCAATTTCGGACAGTTGTCACACTTTGTCCAATTTTCAGTAATGCAGATGAATATGATTCGTATTTAATGAATTCCAAGAGAGATACCTATCATGCAATCCCGTTTTCACAAACGCCCGCTGGCCGTCATCATCAAATTGGCGCTGGCGCTCCCGTTGAGTTTCTATGCCTACGCAGACGATCAGGCCGGCGATACGCTGGTGGTAACCGCTTCCGGGTTTGAGCAAAATCAGGAAGACGCCCCGGCCTCCATCACCGTGATCAAAGGTGAAGAACTGCGTAAACGTTCGATACAAAATCTGGGGGATGCGGTTCGCAACGTGGAAGGCGTGGTGGTGAATGGCGGCGCCAACGAAACGGATATCTCCATCCGCGGCATGCCGGGCGACTACACGTTGCTGATGGTGGACGGCAAGCGCCAGAGCGGACGCGATTCCCGCGTCAATGGCAATTCCGGGTATGAACAAAGTTTTGTCCCGCCAGCCGCCGCCATTGAACGTATCGAAGTGATCCGCGGCCCGATGTCGTCGCTGTACGGTTCGGACGCCATTGGCGGCGTAATTAATATCATCACGCGGAAAGTGTCGCGAGAATGGGGCGGTTCCGTTTCCTATGATTATTCGGCGCGCCAGCACAGCGATCAGGGCAACGCCAGCCAGACGCAATTTTATCTCAACGGCCCAATCGTTGAAGACTTCGTGGGCCTGCAACTGTGGGGCCGCTATCTGGATCGTCAGGCTGATGATGATGTCCAAACGACCAATGGTTTCACCAAAGCCGACCACCGGGATTTGACTGGCCGACTGGCCTTTACCCCAACGGAAAATCACGACATTTTGCTGGAAGCTGGCGCCACGCGTTTGAAAAACGGCGAAGGCACCAGCCCCAACTGGGCCACCCGCGAACAAAAGAACAATCGCGATCACTGGTCGGTATCGCATGAAGGACGCTGGCGTTGGGCCACTTCGAATGTGTCATTGTCGCAGGAAAAAACCAGCCGCGAAGGTGTCGCCACCGCCAGCCAAGCCGACGTTCTGGGGCGCAAACCTGAAATCAAGAACACGGTATTTGATGCCAAACTGGTCGCGCCGACCGACTATCATATCGTATCCACCGGGGTGCAATGGAATCAAAGCACGCTGCATGACTGGAACCAGGGGGTGGGCGATCAGAGAAATTACAAATTCCAGGTCATTCAAAAGGCGCTGTTTGCCGAAGACGAATGGCGGCTCACCGACAGTTTTGCCCTGACCACCGGTCTGCGTCTGGATAACCATGAGCAGTACGGCAATCATTTCAACCCCCGCCTCTACGGCGTCTGGCATGTGAATGACGAATGGACCTTCAAGGGCGGCGTCGCCCGCGGCTTTAAAGCGCCGGAACTGCGTGCGGTGATCGATGATTACGCGGTGCTGCGTCGTAACCGGTTCGTCATGTTCGGCAATGCCGATCTGAAGCCGGAAACCAGCACCAACTACGAGCTATCCACGCGCTGGTCCAACCGCGACAACTTATCTGCCGGAGCGACCTTGTTCTACAACGACTTCAGGGACAAGCTTTCCACGCGCACCACGGATGAACGCTGGAACAACTTCATCATCATGGAACGAATCAATGTCGATAAAGCGGTCATCAGAGGGGTGGAACTGAACGGCGGCTGGCAGATTACGCCCGCCTTGTCTCTGAAAGGTAACTTCACTTATACCGACTCAGAACAGAAAAGCGGTCCTAATGCGGGCGCGCCGCTGGCACTGACGCCGAAGCAAAAAGCCAACCTGCGCACCGAGTTGAATGTAACCGAGAAAGCGCAACTGTGGGCTGCCGCCAACTATTACGGCAAAGAATTCGGCAATACGATCAGCGCGGAACCGTCTCCCGGTTACACCACAGCGGATATCGGCGCGTCTTACCAGCTGACCCGTACGGTGGCGCTTAACGGCGCGGTTTACAATCTGAACGACAAGCGTCTGGATGATGAAACCTACGGCACGGTCAATTACGGTCGTACTTTCTGGTTCGGCACCAACATCACGTTCTAATCCAGCGGTAGCCACACCACCGCACACAATCCGGCAGGCGGACGATTCTCCAGAATCAGTTCGCCGCCGTGAGCATGAATACAGGCGCGGGCGATAGATAGCCCCAATCCGACCCCCGCGCCGATTTCACCGTCCTCGCGCCCGCGATGTTGCGCCAGTTGAACAAAAGGCTCGAACGCCTGTTCCAGACAGACCGGATCAATGCCTTTACCGTGATCCAGTATCTCAATGCGAATATTATCCCCTTCACGCCACAGACTGAGGGCGGCATCCCCGCCGTGCACGATCGCATTGTCGATCAAATTACCCAGGGCGCGCTTGAGCGCCAAGGGCCGGCAGCGGATCATCATCGGTTCGGCGCCTACCCAGTTCACCGGGTGTCCCAAATTACGGTAGCGCTTTGCTAAATCGTCGAGCACCGCGCTAATCGACAGGCTGCTCGTTGGCTCCTGCATGGCGTCGCCGCGCACGAAGTTAAGGGTTTCATTCACCATCGCGCTTAACTCCGCCAGGCTTTCCAACATATCGTCGCGGGCGGCGCCATCCTCCAGCAGTTCCACCTGCAACCGCAGTTCGGTAATAGGCGTGTTCAGATCATGGCTGACGGCGGCCAACATGCGGGTTCTACCCTCAATATGACGGACGATGCGCTCTTGCATCACATTGAATGCCTGCGTTAGTTCACGCGCTTCCTACGGCCCGGACAGCGGCAACGGCGCGATCCATTCTCCCCGGCTGATGCGATCCGTGGCGTTGGCCAGCGTCTTAACCGGGTGAACCACGCGCCGCATAAAGAACACCACTATCAGCAAAACCGGCACGCTGGTCACTGGCAGCGAATACGATAACAGGCGGCTCCATTCATATGCCTGAATCGGGTGCTGCAACCCATTGAGATATCGTCCGTCCGGTAGCCGGATGCTGGTGCGAAGTCGCAGCGGCTCCCAGCGGGCGATGCTGAAAAAATTCCCGCGCGCCAGTCCGCCATCGGTACGTTCAAGCTGCATCACAATGGATGCATCCTGCGCTATCGGGGGAAGAGAAGCCAATTCCGCGGCCAATCGACGCTCCTCGGACTTCATATCAAACGAGCTGACATCGGGTTGGGCGGCGATCCAGAAGCGGGTATCGCTGGCATTCATGGAACCCAGTAGTTGCCCGGCGTCCGTCCCTGACAGACTTTCCGCCGCTTGATAGGCAATCGTCAAACGCTCAAGCGCCAGCGTGCGCGATACCGGGTGGAGCAGCGCGCCTGTCAATTGAATGCAGGCGATGGCGATAACGTTAGACACCACCAGCGCCAGCACCAACAATAACGCCAACTGGTTGGCCATCCGTCTGGGAAAACATTGAGTGATACACTTCATGCCGACTGGATGCTCACATCGGCAGCCAGAAGATAGCCGCTGCCCCAGACCGTAATCAATAATTCCTGATCGCGCAGGAAATGAGAGAGCTTGCTGCGCAGGCGGCTGACTTGCCGATCGATCGCCCTATCGAACACATCGCCCTTGCGAACACACAAATCGATCAACCGATCCCGGCTTAACACACAATGCGGGTGTTGCAGAAAGGCGCTCAGCAAACGCCCTTCCATGGTGCTCAATTGCACGGCGGCGCCCTCGTCGTCGCTGAGCATACCGATCGCCGGTACGAAATGCAGACCGGAAAAATGGTAAGTCACCCGCTCATTGCGCGTATCAGCATGCGAAGGATCAACGTGCTGCCGTGCGCTGCGGCGCAGAACGCTATGGATACGGGCGACCAGTTCTCTGGGTTCGAACGGCTTAACCACATAATCATCAGCCCCCAGATCCAGCCCCCGAATGCGATCATCCGCGTCGCCGCGCGCGGTCAACAGAATGACCGGGGTTTTGGTGCGCCGGTGAAGCTGATGGCACAGCGTCATGCCGTCGCCATCGGGTAACATGACATCCAGAATGACGATATCAAACGGTTGGTTTTTCAACATTAGCCACATCCCCGCCGCATTCTCGGCCGTGCGGACATCAAACGCCTGGCGGCGCAAGTAAACCGCGAGGGGATCACGGATCTTACGCTGGTCATCCACAACCAATACGCGCGGCATCGCGGCAACCTGAGCGGTGTTCATTAACCTTCCTGCATCGTGAAATCTACCGGGTATCATACCTTTCATTTCCGGTCATACTACGCCAACCCCTATGTTCTCAGGCAACCATTTATTGATTCTGTTTTTTCTTTTCATGTCGCTTCGCAATTTTTCCTTCGCGCCTGTCGTTCGCACAGTGACCGGACTGTCGGATGAAGCGATGCAAAAAATGATTGCATCCGGTGACGCACGCCGGCAACCTGGCGGATAACAGGGGTTCTTCCCGCCAGAACCGGCGTCTCTTGCTACGCGTTACCCTCGCGCCTTACGTGCTGAGCCGATAGGCGCTGATTTAGCGTTGCTGGACAAACTCACGATATTTCGCCACAAGCCGCAGAAAATCCTCCAGGCCGCACAGAGACAGGCTTTCTTCATCGTAGTAACGCATGCCTTCTTCCATTTCATCTACCGTAAATTCAAGCTGATTCGCCTGAATCATCACTTCTTCATCATCCAGCAGCAACGTGTATTCATGTCCGACTTTCCGCCACTGGTGCTCATTTCCCGCCACCGAACGGGCGGCGGCTTCCACCTCATCCAGCACATCCAACCGGCCTTTTACTTCTTCATTTAGCCAGTGGCCCACGGCTTCATGCCCCATCGACATTCGTACCATCACCTGCCCGGTAACGTCCCGCAAGAATTCATAGTCCATGATGCCACCCTCAGTGATATGTCTGTTAGCAGTGTAATGGTCATGTCGCATTACCACAGTGACAGTTCGCAAACTTGGCTCAAAAAAAGGGAGGCCCGATGGCCTCCCTGAAACGGTGAACTATAGCGATTTAGACGGTTGTCTGGAAGATCACGCCATCCGCTTTTTCCGTATATTGACCCAGACGATCAAAATTCAGATAGCGGTAAGTGTCTTGCGCGGTTTTATCGACCTGAGCCATGTAGGTCTGGTATTCATCCGCGGTCGGCAGACGACCCAATAGCGACGCCACGGCCGCCAGTTCAGCGGAAGCCAGATAAACATTGGCGCCCGTTCCCAGACGGTTCGGGAAATTACGCGTGGAGGTGGAAACCACCGTCGCGCCATCGGCCACTCGCGCCTGGTTGCCCATGCACAGTGAACAACCTGGGATTTCAATCCGTGCGCCGCTCTTGCCGAACACGCTGTAATATCCCTCTTCCGTCAGTTGGGCCGCATCCATTTTAGTCGGCGGCGCAACCCACAAACGCGTCGGCAACTGACCTTTGTGGCTATCCAGCAGCTTACCGGCCGCACGGAAGTGACCGATGTTAGTCATACAGGAACCGATAAAGACTTCATCGATCTTCTCGCCCTGTACGTCAGACAACCAACGGGCATCGTCAGGATCGTTCGGCGCACACAGGATCGGCTCGTTAATTTCAGCCAGATCGATGTCGATAACGGCGGCATATTCCGCATCGGCATCCGCTTCCAGCAGTCGCGGATCCGCCAGCCATTTTTGCATTCCCTGAATACGGCGCTCCAGCGTGCGCCGATCGCCGTAACCTTCCGAGATCATCCATTTCAACAGCACGATGTTGGAATTCAGATACTCGATAATCGGCGCTTTATCCAGCTTGATGGTACAGCCCGCGGCGGAACGCTCCGCCGAGGCATCCGTCAATTCAAACGCCTGCTCGACCTTCAAATCCGGCAAACCTTCAATTTCCAGGATCCGGCCGGAGAAAATGTTTTTCTTACCCTTTTTCTCAACGGTCAGCAAACCTTGCCTGATGGCGTAGAGCGGAATGGCATGAACCAGGTCGCGCAGTGTGATCCCCGGCTGCATTTTGCCTTTGAAGCGCACCAGTACCGATTCCGGCATATCCAGCGGCATCACGCCGGTAGCGGCGGCAAACGCCACCAGCCCGGAGCCCGCCGGGAAAGAAATACCGATCGGGAAACGGGTATGGGAATCGCCCCCCGTACCCACGGTATCCGGCAGCAGCATACGGTTCAGCCAGGAGTGAATAACGCCATCGCCCGGACGCAGGGAAACCCCGCCACGGTTCATAATGAAATCAGGCAAGGTATGGTGGGTGGTCACGTCCACCGGCTTCGGATACGCCGCCGTATGACAGAAAGATTGCATCACCAGATCAGCGGAGAAACCCAGGCAAGCCAGATCTTTCAGTTCATCACGCGTCATCGGCCCGGTGGTGTCCTGCGATCCCACGGAGGTCATCTTCGGCTCACAGTATTCGTTAGGGCGAATACCGGCGACGCCACAGGCGCGGCCCACCATTTTCTGCGCCAGCGAGAAGCCTTTGCTGCTTGCCGCCACCGCTTTGGAAACGCGGAATAGGTCACTGGGCGGCAGCCCCAGAGAATCGCGGGCTTTGGAGGTTAGCCCACGGCCAATGATCAACGGGATACGACCGCCCGCGCGTACTTCATCAAGCAATACGTCAGTTTTCAGTTCAAATTTTGCCAGCACTTCGTTGGTGTCATGACGGCAAACTTCGCCCCGATACGGGTAGATATCAATCACATCTCCCATATTCAGATCGTTGACATCCACTTCGATCGGCAACGCACCGGCATCTTCCATGGTGTTAAAGAAGATTGGCGCGATTTTACCGCCCAGCACCACGCCGCCGCCGCGTTTGTTAGGTACATGAGGAATATCGTCCCCCATAAACCACAGTACGGAGTTGGTGGCGGATTTACGTGAAGATCCGGTGCCGACCACATCCCCAACGTAAGCCAGCGGGAAACCTTTTTTATTCAGTTCTTCAATTTGTTTGATTGGACCGACCACGCCCGGCTGATCGGGTTCAATGCCTTCGCGGGCATTTTTCAGCATCGCCAGCGCATGCAGCGGAATATCAGGGCGCGACCAGGCATCCGGCGCAGGCGACAGGTCATCGGTGTTGGTTTCGCCGGTCACTTTAAATACGGTTACGGTAATCTTTTCCGCTAGTTTGGGGCGGGACTGGAACCACTCGGCATCCGCCCAGGATTGGATAACCTGTCTGGCATAATCGTTACCCGCTTTGGCTTTCTCTTCCACATCATAAAAATTGTCGAACATCAGCAAGGTATGAGACAGGGCTTTGGCGGCAATCGGCGCCAGCGCGTCATTATCCAGCGCTTCAATCAATGGATGGATGTTGTAACCACCCTGCATGGTGCCGAGCAACTCAACGGCGTTCTCAGGCGTTATCAGAGGAGAAGCGGCCTCGCCTTTTGCAATGGCGGCCAGAAAACCCGCCTTCACATACGCGGCTTCATCGACGCCAGGGGGAACACGATTGGTCAACAGATCCAACAAAACGTCTTCTTCACCTGCGGGTGGGTGCTTTAGTGACTCAACCAACGCTGCCATCTGTGCGGCATCCAACGGCTTGGGAACAATCCCCTGTGCAGCCCGGTCGGCTACGTGCTTACGATATTCTTCTGGCACGACTTTCTCCTCGCTCTCATTGTCTTCGTTATGCCCGGCGCTCTTGTTCCCGCTCTCGATGTCCATGCCTGGTGTAAGCGTGTGGATGTAAGGTAATAGAGTGCCCGGTCCAGCCTCGTCAGCATATCAGGATTTGAATCAATTGTTAATTCGTTCACATAATAGCAACATTAAATACGTTTAACCGCTTCATAATCACGACGGATCGTCGCCGACGCGAAGCAGAATAACATTGTCAGGCCCCCATCTTTCCACAACTTTCTGGCTTTGGCGAATCGGGTATTGCGCTGCACATATCATTACCACGCTCATAATAAATCAGTATGCAAATAATCGCTCCGACTGCCGATAGGCTGTTAATAGCTAAAATAATATTGACACCGGGAGTCACTATGTCTTTTTTGCGAAATATCACCATCAGGAAAGTATTGTTGATTATTCTCAGCCTTTTTCTGCTGTTATGGGGGGGCGTTTCATGGTTCACCTTATCCTCACTTAATCAGGCGACACATTTCCTGACCGTCGGTAATACACAGGTAGAAGCATTAAATACTCTGACCGATGGCAATAATCAGGCGTTGCGCGCCGCCATCCGCCTCAATCAGGCCATGACGCTGATGCAAAGCGGTAAGTTGGACGACATTGACGTCACGGTTTCCTCAGCGGTCGATGCACTAAAAAGCAGCCAGACCAACCTTGAAAAATTCAAACAACAAACGCACCCGCAGATTGATCAACAGGTCGTGGATAGCGTGATCGCTTCCTGGAGCAAGCTGATCGAACAGGGATTACAGCCCATGCTGGGCACCCTGCAAGAAAAACGCTTTGCCGAGTACCGTCGTTTATTCCGTGATGATTTTCAGTCGTTGAATGAATCGTTTATCACCGAGTTGAACCGTTATCAGACCTTGTCCGCGGATAACCATACGCTGCAACAGATCTATGCGCTGGTCGACTGGTGTAAAAAAATCCTGATTGCCGCCATGATCGCGGGCGCCCTCATCCTCCTGCTGACCGACCGTTATCTGTCAAACTTTGTAGTCAAACCCCTGACGTCGATTAAAGCGCATTTCCGCACGCTGGCGGAGGGACGGCTTGATCGGGCGCTGGAAAATTTTGGTCGCAATGATGCAGGTCAGTTGATCCCCTATCTGCAAGAGATGCAGGAAAGCCTGAAAACAACGGTTGCCACCATCCGCGACAGCGCCCATTCCATTTATCAGGGAACGGCAGAGATCAGCGCGGGCAACAACGACCTTTCTTCCCGCACGGAGCAACAGGCTTCGGCATTGCAACAGACCGCCGCCAGCATGGAACAGTTGGGTATTACGGTGAAACATAATGCCGATAACGTTCATCAGGCCACAAGGCTGGCGGAGAATGCCGCCACCGTCGTCAAACAAGGCTGGGAAATGGAGCGGGAACTTGGCGTCATTATGCAAAGCATCGCCACCAGTTCACACAAAATCACCGAAATCACCGGCATGATCAACAGTATTGCCTTTCAGACCAATATTCTGGCGTTGAACGCCGCCGTAGAAGCGGCGCGCGCGGGTGAGCAAGGGCGCGGCTTCGCGGTCGTCGCGGGCGAAGTTCGTAATCTGGCGCAAAAAAGCGCTCAGGCGGCGAAAGAAATCGAAGGGCTGATTGCGGAATCCGTTGAACGCGTTGACGCCGGCTCCAAACAAGTGGTGCGAACCGGCGAAGTGATGGACGGCGTGATTACCTCTATCCGGCAGGTAAACGATCTGATAGGCGAGATTGCCTCGGCTTCCGACGAACAGGCGCAGGGGATCAGTCAGGTCAGTCAGGCGGTGACGGAGATGGACAGCGTCACGCAACAGAACGCCGCACTGGTGGAGCAATCCGCGGCGGCGGCGGCATCGCTGGAAGAGCAGGCGCGTCAGCTTACCCAGGCGGCGGCCATCTTTCAACTGGAACAGCAGGAGCGACAGGAAGACCCCAGCGCCTTCACGCAGCGGGCGCCGCAGTTGGCAATGCTTGAAGCTGCATCCTGATGTTCTGAATCTTCTCTGCCATTCCCGGCGGGGAAATGCCTACGCCGGGATAGATGAGAAATTGCTGCCGATTTCAGCTATATAACCAAAATAAATAATTCATGCCATTTACCCCATCAACCAGGCACAGTAGATTAAGATCTCTTTGTTGCTGACTTCCCTGCTGCTGATGACTAACCAAACTGATTTAACCTCAACGCTCGCCCGGTTCATTGCCCGCAGTTTACCCAGCCCGGCGGCAATCGATGCCGCGCGCCGTGGTGTAACCGATTTTATTGCTACAGCCTTGCCGATTACTCAGGGCGCGATTGCCGACAGCGGTTTGATCCCGTTAAAGCAGGTTTTCAACGGTACGGATAGCCAGACAAACAGTGTGATCCTGGGATATGTCGGTCATGCGCTGGACTTTGATGACTACCATCCGGCGTTTCGCGGTCACCCCAGTACGGTGATCCTGCCGGCACTGTTTGCTCTGGCAGCGGAAAACCGCCACATCACCGAAGAGGCCTTTTTGACCGCCTATGTGATCGGCGTGGAAGTCGCAGGCAGAATCGGTCTGGCTTGCGGACCGCGTCATTACAGTCTCGGCTATCACAATACCGCCACATTAGGCGCGATTGCGGCGGCGGCGGCGGCGGCGCGGCTGCTTGGCGCCAGCGTTGAACAGACCGAAAATATCCTTGGTCTGGCGGCGACGCAGGCGGCGGGCTTACGCGCACAGTTTGGTTCGGCGGTAAAACCGCTTCATGCGGGGCTGGCGGCCAGAGCCGGCGTAACGGCGGCCATGCTTGCGTTGGCGGGTTTCAATGGCAATTCCGGCCAGGTTATCGAGGCTTTTCTGGCCGCGCATGGCGATCAGCTACAGCAACCACAGCTACTGACCGAGTCCTGGGGAGCGCCGTGGCGCATCGTGGCGCCCGGTCTGGAATTCAAACGCTACCCGACCTGCGGCGGAACACACAGTGCGGCGGAAGCGGCTTTCGCGCTAAGAGAGCAGTGGCATGCGCAATATAACGCCAATGTTTCACTTACCGATAGCGTGGCGCGTATTACCGTATCCTTCCCACCGGGCGGCGACATTGCGCCGTTTATCCGTCGTGCCGCAACCGGCGTAGAGGCGCGTTTCAGCCTGGAATATGTGATTGCCGCGGCGCTGCTGGAAGGTGAACTCAAGCTGACGCGTTTTGCCGAAGGGCCGGTTGATCCCGTTATTCTGGCGCTGGCCGACAAAGTCACCCGATTAGCGGACGACACCGCACCGCCGGACGAACGGGATCCTGAAGCCCGTTTCCATGAAGTCACCTTGTACCTGCACAACGGTTCAATGCTCACCCGTCGGGTCACACGTCAGGAAACGGCGGCCAAACCCACCGATCTTGACGCGAAGCTGGCACAGAACATCAGCGCACTGCCGCATCTGGACAGCAACCAGATCCTGGCGCGCTGCGCATTAAGCACCTCCGGCGATTTGCGCTATCTGCTTGGATTACTGATTAGCGATTCAGCCTGATTGACCAACATCATCGGCTGTTCCCATTTTTACAAAAAAAATCCGGCATCGTGAGATGCCGGATCAGGAATGATTAACCGCTAATTGAAGGCGAAATTATTTCTTCTTCGCTTTCGGGTTCGGCAGGTCGGTAATGCTGCCTTCAAAAATCTCAGCAGCCAGCCCCACGGATTCATGTAGCGTCGGGTGAGCATGGATGGTCAGCGCGATATCTTCCGCATCACAACCCATCTCGATCGCCAAACCGATTTCACCCAACAGTTCGCCGCCGTTGGTGCCGACAATCGCGCCACCGATAACACGGTGCGTTTCTTTGTCGAAAATCAGTTTGGTCATACCATCCGCACAGTCGGATGCGATAGCACGACCGGACGCCGCCCAGGGGAAGATCGCCGTCTCATAGCTGATGCCTTTCTCTTTCGCTTCTTTCTCGGTCAAACCCACCCATGCGACTTCCGGTTCGGTATAAGCAATAGAAGGAATGACTTTCGGATCGAAGTAATGTTTCTTACCCGCGACAACTTCAGCCGCGACATGACCTTCATGCACGCCTTTGTGCGCCAGCATCGGCTGACCGACAATGTCGCCAATCGCATAGATGTGCGGCACGTTGGTGCGCATTTGCTTATCAACGTGGATGAAGCCGCGATCGTCCACTTCCACGCTCGCTTTACCCGCATCCAGATTTTTACCGTTCGGTACGCGACCGATGGCCACCAGCACCGCATCGTAACGCTGCGGTTCAGCCGGCGCTTTTTTGCCTTCCATCGTCACGTAGATGCCGTCTTCTTTGGCTTCCACCGCCGTCACCTTGGTTTCCAGCATCAGCGTAAACTGCTTGCTGATACGCTTGGTGAAGACTTTAACGATATCTTTATCGGCTGCCGGGATCACCTGATCGAACATTTCCACCACGTCGATCTGAGAACCCAGCGCATGATACACGGTTCCCATTTCCAGACCGATAATACCGCCACCCATGATCAGCAAACGTTCGGGAACCGTTTTTATTTCCAGCGCATCGGTGGAATCCCATACGCGGGGATCTTCGTGCGGAATAAATGGCAGTTGGATCGGACGGGAACCTGCCGCGATAATCGCGTTATCAAAGTTGATGATGGTTTTACCGTTTTCACCCTCAACTTCCAGCGTGTTGGCGCCGGTGAATTTACCCAGACCGTTCACCACTTTGACTTTACGGCCTTTGGCCATACCAGCCAGACCACCGGTCAATTGGTTGATGACTTTCTCTTTCCACAGCCGGATCTTGTCAATATCGGTTTTCGGCTCGCCGAATACGATGCCATGCTCAGCCAGCGCTTTGGCTTCTTCAATGACTTTGGCGACGTGCAGTAATGCTTTGGAAGGGATACAGCCAACGTTCAGACAAACACCACCCAGCGTGGCGTAGCGCTCCACCAGTACGGTTTCCAGGCCTAAGTCCGCGCAGCGGAATGCCGCGGAATACCCGGCAGGGCCGGCACCAAGTACCACTACCTGAGCTTTAATTTCAGTACTCATCATGACCTCTTAATTAATTTCCGGCGGGTCTGTGACGTCATTGTTATTGAGCCTCAACGCCCTCTTCCACCGGGACGTGTCTTTGTCGCCGTAGTTTACAAAACCGTTAACATTTTTGAAACAATAAGCGACTAACGATTTGTCCTTAATCACGGATAGCTGTAACTAACGACAGCTTACCAGAAAAAAGCCGACCGTCAGGCCGGCTTTTCGATTACATCACCAGACGGCGAATGTCAGACAACATGTTGTTGATGATGGTAATAAAGCGCGCACCATCAGCACCGTCAATGACACGGTGGTCGAAGGACAGAGATATCGGCATCATCAGACGCGGCGTAAACTCTTTACCGTTCCACACGGGTTCCATCGCGGACTTGGACACACCCAGGATAGCCACTTCCGGCGCATTGACAATCGGCGCGAAATACGTCGTACCCAGGCCGCCGATGCTGGAAATGGTGAAGCATCCGCCTTGCATTTCGCCGGCCGTCAACTTACCGTCACGGGCTTTCTTGGAGATCGTCATCAGTTCAAGTGAAAGCTCGATGATGCCTTTCTTGTTCACGTCTTTGAACACGGGAACCACCAGACCATTCGGGGTATCCACCGCCACGCCGATATTGATGTATTTCTTCAACGTCAGTTTCTGAGCGTCTTCCGACAGCGAACTGTTGAAACGCGGCATCTGCTCCAACGCATAAGCAACGGCTTTCATGATGAAAACAACCGGGGTGATCTTCACATCCAGTTTTTTCTTCTCCGCTTCCAGATTCTGCTGTTTACGGAACGCTTCCAGATCGGTGATATCCGTTTTGTCGAAGTGCGTAACGTGCGGGATCATTACCCAGTTACGGCTCAGGTTGGCGCCGGAAATTTTCTGGATGCGGCCCAGTTCGACTTCTTCAACTTCACCGAACTTGCTGAAGTCCACTTTCGGCCAAGGCAACATGCCCGGCAGACCGCCACCGCTAGCCGCCGGCGCGGACTCCGCACGTTTCACCGCGTCTTTCACGTAAGCCTGAACGTCTTCGCGCAGGATGCGGCCTTTATGCCCGGTTCCCTTCACTTTTGCCAGATTCACGCCAAATTCACGCGCCAGACGACGGATAACCGGCGTCGCGTGCACATAGGCATCATTCTCGGCAAACTCGCCCTTGCTTTCCGCTTTCGCCGCAGGCGCGACGGCGGTTTCTTCTTTCTTGGCCGGTGCAGATTCCTGCCTGGCCGCCGGAGCCGGAGCAGCGGCAGGCGCCGCGCCTTCAACTTCGAAGACCATAATCAGCGAACCGGTTTTAACTTTGTCGCCGGTGCTGATCTTGATTTCTTTCACCGTACCGGCGAAGGGCGCCGGGACTTCCATGGAAGCCTTGTCGCCTTCAACGGTAATCAGTGATTGTTCAGCGGCGATTTTATCGCCCACTTTAACCATCACTTCCGTGACTTCAACTTCGTCACCGCCGATATCCGGCACATTGACGTCTTTCGCCGCCGCTGCGCCGCTGGCGGCGGCTGGCGCCGCTTCCGTATTGCTTTCTTCTTTAGCCGGCGTTGAACCACCCGCGCCCGCTACGTCAAAGACCATAATCAGCGAACCAGTTTTCACTTTATCGCCGGTGCTGATTTTGATTTCTTTAACCGTGCCGGCAAATGGCGCAGGCACTTCCATGGACGCTTTATCACCTTCTACGGTAATCAGGGATTGCTCGGCTTCAACGCTGTCGCCGACTTTGACCAGCACTTCGGTGACTTCAACTTCATCCGCGCCGATATCCGGCACGTCAACTTCTTTGCTGGCGTTGGCGGCAGCGGCTGGTTTGGCGTCTTCCTGCTTCTCTTCCGCTTTGGCGGGCGCAGCATCGGCTGCGCCGTCGGCGGAATCGAAAATCATGATAAGTTTGCCGGTTTCCACTTTGTCGCCGACAGCCACTTTGATCTCTTTAACCACACCGGCCTGCGGCGAAGGCACTTCCATAGAAGCCTTGTCGCCCTCTACGGTTATCAGCGACTGTTCAGCTTCGACTTTATCGCCCACCTTCACCATCACTTCGGTGACTTCAACTTCATCTGCACCGATGTCCGGTACGTTGATTTCGATAGCCATGTAATCTTTACCTCTTATGCCAGACGCGGGTTGACTTTATCTGCATCGATTTCGAATTTAGTGATGGCGTCGGCAACCACTTTCTTATCAATTTCACCGCGTTTAGCCAGTTCACCCAATGCCGCAACCACAACGTAAGACGCATCCACTTCGAAGTGATGACGCAAATTCTCACGGCTGTCGGAACGACCGAAACCGTCAGTACCCAGAACACGATAATCGCTGGCCGGGATAAAGTTACGGATTTGCTCGGCAAACAGCTTCATGTAGTCGGTTGACGCTACCGCTGGCGCATCGCTCAAAACCTGAGCCACATAAGGTACGCGTGGTTCTTCGGTCGGGTGCAGCATGTTCCAGCGTTCACAATCCTGACCATCGCGCGCCAGTTCAGTGAAGGAGGTAACGCTAAACACATCAGAACCGATGCCGTAGTCTTTCGCCAGGATCTGCGCCGCTTCACGCACGTGACGCAAGATGGAGCCGGAGCCCAGCAACTGCACTTTACCTTTGCCGCCTTCAACCGTTTCCAGCTTGTAAATACCCTTACGGATACCCTCTTCCGCCTCTTGCGGCATCGCCGGCATGTGGTAGTTTTCGTTCAGCGTGGTGATGTAGTAGTAAATGTTTTCCTGCGCTTCGCCATACATACGATGCAAACCGTCATGCATAATGACAGCGACTTCATAAGCATAGGCCGGATCGTAGGAAATGCAGTTCGGGATAGTCAGAGACTGGATATGGCTGTGACCATCTTCGTGCTGCAAACCTTCGCCGTTCAGCGTAGTACGACCGGACGTACCGCCGATCAGGAAGCCGCGCGCCTGTTGGTCGCCTGCCGCCCAGCACAGGTCGCCGATACGTTGGAAGCCGAACATGGAGTAGTAAATGTAGAACGGGATCATCGGCAGATCATTGGTGCTGTAAGACGTCGTCGCCGCCAGCCAGGATGAACCGGCGCCCAATTCGTTGATCCCTTCTTGCAGGATCTGACCTTTTTTGTCTTCTTTGTAGTAAGCAACCTGCTCACGGTCTTGCGGGGTGTATTGCTGACCGTTCGGGCTGTAAATACCAATCTGACGGAACAGACCTTCCATACCAAAGGTACGCGCTTCATCGGCGATGATCGGCACCAGACGATCTTTGATCGATTGGTTCTTCAGCATCACGTTCAGGGCGCGCACAAACGCGATAGTGGTGGAGATCTCTTTGTTCTGCTCTTCCAGCAGGGTGTTGAAATCTTCCAACGTCGGCAGTTCCAGTTTTTCACTGAAGTTCGGCTGACGGCTTGGCAGGTAACCTTCCAACGCCTGACGACGCTCGTGCAGGTATTTGTATTCCGCCGAGTCTTTATCGAAAGTGATGTACGGCAGTTTTTCGATGTTTTCATCGCTGACCGGCACATTGAAACGATCGCGGAAGTAACGCACGCCATCCATGTTGATTTTCTTAACCTGGTGAGCGATGTTTTTGCCTTCAGCGGCGTCACCCATACCATAACCTTTGATGGTATGCGCCAGGATCACCACCGGTTTGTCTTTGGTTTCCTGCGCTTTTTTCAGTGCGGCAAAGACTTTCTTCGGATCATGACCACCACGGTTCAATGCCCAAATCTGATCGTCGGTCCAGTCTTTGACCAGGGCCGCCGTTTCCGGATATTTACCGAAGAAGTGCTCGCGAACGTAAGCGCCGTTTTTGGATTTGAAGGTCTGGTAGTCGCCATCGACGGTTTCGTTCATCAGTTGGATCAGTTTACCGCTGGTGTCTTTACGCAGCAGTTCGTCCCAACGTCCGCCCCAGATCACCTTGATCACTTCCCAGCCAGCGCCGCCGAAAATGCCTTCCAGTTCGTTAATGATTTTACCATTACCGGTAACCGGGCCATCCAGACGTTGCAAGTTACAGTTGATCACGAACACCAGATTATCCAGTTTTTCACGGGTGGCGATGGTAATAGCCCCCTTGGATTCCGGTTCGTCCATTTCACCGTCGCCCAGGAAAGCGTAAACGGTTTGTTTAGACGTATCCTTCAGACCACGATGCTCCAGATATTTCAGGAACTTAGCCTGATAAATGGCGCCGATCGGCCCCAATCCCATGGAAACGGTCGGGAACTGCCAGAATTCCGGCATCAGTTTCGGATGCGGGTAAGAAGACAGGCCTTTGCCATGCACTTCCTGACGGAAGTTGTTCATCTGCTCTTCAGTCAGACGGCCTTCAAGGAAAGCGCGGGCATAAACGCCGGGAGAAATGTGACCCTGGAAGTAAACCAGATCGCCGCCGTCCTGTGCATTACGCGCACGGAAGAAGTGGTTGAAGCACACTTCATAGAACGTTGCTGAAGACTGGAAAGACGCCATGTGGCCGCCCAGGTCCAGATCTTTTTTCGACGCACGCAGAACCGTCATGACCGCGTTCCAGCGAATCGCTGAGCGAATACGTCTTTCCAGATCCAGATCACCTGGATATTCCGGCTCGTCTTCCACTGCGATGGTATTGACGTATAGACGTGCGGCACTGCCGGCAGCAACGCTCACACCACCTTTACGTGCTTCACTCAGCACCTGATCAATCAGATACTGAGCGCGCTCAACACCCTCTTCACGGATGACCGATTCGATCGCCTGCAGCCAGTCGCGGGTTTCGATCGGATCCACGTCATTATTTAAACGATCTGACATGGTTGTTCCTTATCTTCTCTAATAAGTTGGTTTATTGGAGCCTGTCTTCTTGTGCTCTGACTTATTCAGTTATAAGTAAAGCACATGAAGACAGGCCCATCGTCATAGTTACCGCATTCAGAGCCCTGAAACAGGACGCTCAATCCTTGCGTTGCTGGAGTCGACGCAGCGATCGCTCACGCCGACTATGTTCCCGGTTAAGATCCAGCAATATCTCCTCAATAAACGCCAGATGGCGATGTGATGCTTCACGAGCCTTTTCTGGTTCGCGGGCAACTATCGCCTCAAAAATTCCAGCGCGATGAATGCTTACCTGCGCCAGCACTTCACGGCTTAGATAGAGCAATTCAAAATTCTGTCTTACGTTCTGTTCCAGCAACGGCCCCATGCAACGCAGCAAGTGCAGCAACACCACATTATGCGAAGCCTCTGTAACAGCGACCTGATACTGCATCACCGCTTCCGATTCCGCGTTCAAATCTCCTGACTCTCTGGCCTGCTGAATGACGGCGTGGCAATCCCGGATGCGTTGAAGATCCGATTCCGTACCACGTAACGCAGCGTAATAGGCGGCAATGCCTTCCAAAGCGTGACGGGTTTCCAACAGATCGAATTGTGATTCGGGATGTGTGCTCAGTAGTTCCGCCAGCGGATCGCTGACGCTTTGCCAAAGATTGGTTTGAACGAAAGTACCGCCACCCTGACGGCGCAAAAGTAACCCTTTGACTTCCAGGCGTTGAATGGCTTCTCTCAGAGAAGGGCGGGAGACATCGAACTGTTTCGCCAGTTCGCGCTCCGGGGGGAGTTTTTCGCCGGGGCGCAAGGTTCCCTCAAGGATCAGAAATTCCAGTTGCTGCTCAATCACATCTGACAGCTTAGGCTGACGGATCTTGCTGTATGCCATGGTGAATTCTTCTCTGCGAATGGCGCGGAGTCAATTGGTAATACCAATTTCAAAAACATGACGCTAAAGTAACAAAGTATTCACCTTCTGTCCATAAGGATGTGGAGCGAAATCACCAATCCCCTCAGATTTTAACAAACGCACCAGCAATATAAGGCAACGTGACGATCCACCTGTAATACTCCCCTTGATCCCCCTGATTAATATTTTAACTTTTTTGAAACGCAAGGTAGTCATTGCTGAACCGTTAAACCTTGAATATAATTGAATATAAATTCATTTATTATGAATTATTATTCCATTTTTTGTGATAAAAAATTTTCCCATTGTTCCTTTTACCGGCGATCCTCGCCTCGCTGGTAAAAAGAGAATAACGATGATGACGTTTTTAAAATATTCGCAATATCGTGAGCAGCAATTCGGACGTGCGCCAGCTTGATGGCGATGATTTTTATCTATTGATACGTAAAGAAATCAGTGCAATTTGGCGTGCATATCACTATTCTCTGACAAAGGGTAGATACCGCAGGACATTAGCCGGCATTTCACGGTAAAAATAAAATTACACAAACGTAAAGCAAAACACGTCTTGCTACCGCATCCGTGTTTTGCTTGTCATGGCAGAGGATTAAATTTGATGGATGACCAACAACAAGACGGGACGCTAAAGCGCGGCTTGAAAAATCGTCATATCCAGTTGATAGCTTTGGGCGGCGCGGTGGGGACCGGGCTTTTTCTCGGTATCGCGCAAACAATCAAAATGGCTGGGCCATCGGTACTATTGGGTTATGCGATCGGCGGCTTTATTGCTTTTCTTATTATGCGTCAACTTGGCGAAATGGTGGTGGAAGAGCCTGTTGCCGGTTTTGCCTCCGGCTGGAACTACTGGGTGCTGTACGTGCTGGTCGCCATGGCGGAACTGAGCGCCGTCGGCATCTATGTACAATACTGGTGGCCGGATATCCCGACCTGGGTCTCCGCCGCCGTTTTCTTCTTGCTCATTAACGCGATCAACCTGGCGAACGTCAAAGTTTACGGCGAAATAGAATTCTGGTTCGCCATCATCAAAATCGCGGCCATTATCGGCATGATCGTTTTTGGTGGTTGGTTGCTGATTAGCGGTTCTGGCGGCCCGGAAGCAACGGTAACCAACCTGTGGGCGCAGGGCGGATTTTTCCCGAACGGCATCGACGGGCTGGTCATGGCGATGGCCGTCATCATGTTCTCATTTGGCGGACTGGAACTGGTCGGGATCACCGCGGCGGAAGCCGATAACCCGGAAAAAAGCATTCCGCGCGCCACCAATCAGGTCATCTACCGTATTCTGATCTTTTATATCGGCTCACTGACCATCCTGCTGTCGCTTTATCCCTGGGGTAAAGTGGTCGAAGGCGGTAGTCCGTTTGTCATGATCTTCCACGAACTCAACAGCAATGTGGTGGCGACCGTACTGAACATCGTGGTGCTGACCGCAGCGTTATCGGTTTATAACAGTTGCGTTTATTGCAATAGCCGCATGTTGTATGGTCTGGCGAAACAAGGCAATGGCCCCAAAGTATTGCAAACGGTTGATGGACGCGGCGTGCCTGTCGTGGCGATCGGCGTATCGGCGCTGGCGACCGCACTGTGCGTCGTGATCAACTACCTGCTCCCCGGCAAGGCTTTTGAATTACTGATGGCGCTGGTGGTTTCTGCATTGGTGATTAACTGGGCGATGATCAGTCTGGCGCACCTGAAATTCCGGGCGCAAAAAGACAGAGAAGGCACCGCCACCAGGTTTAAAGCCTTACTTTATCCGCTGGGCAACTATCTCTGCCTGGTGTTCCTGGCCGGCATACTGGTCATCATGTATCTGATGCCCGGCATCCAGATTTCAGTGCTGTTGATTCCGGTCTGGTTGATTATTTTGGGTATCGGCTACATCTTTAAGCAGAAGAAGGCAGGCCGTTAAGATTTCACCTGCAAAATAAACAAATGGCCGATAATTTCGGCCATTTTTCATGTTGTACACCGCTTGCCTGATTTAAACCAACGCGCCATAAATCGTCAATAGCGCCACCACAACCACCAGTACCAGTGTTACTTTCTTCGATAGCGCCACAGCCGCCTTCGGTGTTGCCACCGGATCAATATGCGGCTCACGCGCCAGAGCGAACTGCGCCAGTTGCGTTAACACCCAATATTGCGAATTGCGGGTATCGCACAGTGAGGAAAACCAGGCAGGCAAAGCTTTCTCACCGTGGCCTAACAACGCATACGCCGCGCCTGCCAAACGTACCGGGATCCAGTCAAGCCAGTGCAACAACGCATCGACGCCGGACTGCGCACGCGCCAACGGCGTATGATGACGCGCCAACCAGGTTTGTCTGGCGCGTAAAAAAGCATAACCCGCCAACGTGGCCGGGCCATAAGGCCCGGCCACCGTAAACCAGAACAGCGGCGCCAGATAGAAGCGGAAGTTAATCCATAACAACGCGTTCTGTAACTCCTTCAGACGTTCCGTCTCCCCCGTTCCTAGCGGCAATCCGTGGATTAAAGCCAACTCTGTCGCCAATTGCTGGCTGGCATCTTTTTCACCGCGCTGCGCCGACTGAAGATAACGGCGATAATGTTGGCGAACCTCACCCGCCCCGATACATATCATGCTGATGACAGTCCACAGCAATAGTAGAACAACACCAAATAGCACACCGTTTACCAGCCATAGCAATACCGCCACGCTCGCCATACAGCAAAGTGTCAGTAACAGAGTCTGAAATAACGAAGGCGAAGGCAAACGGCGAAACACCACTTCAAGGCGGTGATCAATCTGCCAATGTTCGCCCTGTTTGAACAGACGCTCCCACGCCAAAACCAGCAACAATGTAAACAGCGTCATCGTTCTATACTCCCTCGTTCTCTTTCCTGCCTTCCTGAATCAGGCGATGGTAGTAATCCCAATCAAAAGCGGGGCCTGGATCGGTTTTACGCCCCGGAGCGATATGGCTGTGGCCGGTGATCCTGGACGGTGTTATCGGGTAAGCGCTGACGAGTAGCCGGGTTATCGCCGCCAACTGGTGATATTGCTCAGTAGTAAAAGGTAGCGTATCCGTTCCTTCCAGTTCGATACCGATTGAAAAATCGTTACACCGCTCACGGCCTGCATAACAGGAAACCCCCGAATGCCACGCCCGCTGGTCAAAAGAAACATACTGAATCACCTCCCCATCCCGACGGATCAGACAGTGCGCCGACACACGCAAATGGGCGATATCAGCAAAATAAGGATGAGCGCACGGATCGAGCGTAGCAGTAAATAACTGATCAATATAAGGTCCGCCGAATTCGCCCGGCGGCAGACTGATATTATGAATCACCAGCAAGGAAGGCGCTTCCGCCTGCGGGCGACAATCAAAATGAGGTGAAGGTATATGTTTTATTTGAGATAACCAGCCATTTTCCAAAAGCATCGGCGCTAACCTCGCATTATGTCGTTTGCCGGGCGGAATAAGGTGCGGTAAGTGGGATCTGCGTTTAACAAAAATGCCGTTGCCAACAGCGTACCATGTTTCCCGACATCATACCTAACCATTTGGATACAAAAGGTTTTACTATTTCGCCGCCCGTTTTTCGATATTTCCCATCAATTAAAAGATAAAAAACCATTGAGATAACCATCACGGTCAATTCCGTTGTTCAGAAATTTACAGAGCCATATTTGTGATGCAGATCACAACACCATCGCAATATGGTGAATATATGAACTAGATTCCGTGCATAGCATCAATTTTTATTTAAAATAATCGCGGGAATCCTCTCCTGTTTCTTTAGATATTACAAAAACTTATTTCACAACACTCAATGCCGCAGCGTTCCGCTAAACATAGGTTAACCGACATGAAAAAAACGCTCACCGCTGGTGCTTTAATCGCTTTATCCTACAGTGGGCCAACGGTGGCCGACACCAATAAACCAGGATACCTTTCCGACTGGTGGCACCAGAGTGTCAATGTGGTGAGCAGCTACCACACCCGCTTTGGGCCGCAATTAAATAACACCACCTATCTGGAATATGAGGCGTTTGCCTGTAAAGATTGGTTCGATTTTTACGGTTATGTGGATATACCCAAATTTTTCGGTGGCAATACAGACAGCCGGGGCGTTTGGGACAAAGGCTCGCCGTTATTCGTCGAAATAGAACCACGCTTTTCCATCGATAAGCTAACAGGAACCGACCTCAGTTTCGGCCCATTTAAAGAGTGGTATATCGCCAACAACATTATCTATGACCAGGGCCGCAATAGCGACGCACGTCAAAGCACCTGGTACATGGGCATCGGTACCGATATTGATACCGGCACCGATCTCTCGCTCTCTCTGAACGGCTATGCCAAATATCAATGGCAGAACTACGATGCCGGCAACGAAAACGAGTGGGATGGCTACCGCGTTAAAGTTAAATATTCTTACCCGTTAGGCAGTTTGTGGGGGGGTAATATGACCTACATCAGTTTCACTAACTTTGACTTTGGATCAGACCTGCGCAATAAAGATGGCCGCTCCCGCACCAGCAACTCAATCGCTTCCAGCCATATTCTGGCCCTGGGTTATGATAACTGGCACTACTCTGTGGTCGCCCGTTATTTCCATAACGGCGGACAGTGGGCGGACGGAACCGAACTCAATTTCGGCCAAGATCCGTTTGAAGTGAAATCGACTGGCTGGGGCTACTACCTGGTCATAGGTTATAATTTCTAAATTTTTCAACCAAATAAACACAACATCGGGGCGAAGCGTTGCATAAGGAGGCTTCGTCCGGGCGCAATACAAGCGTTTTTCAGGTCACCTTCGCTCCCCGGTATTTTGCCATTAATCATCAAAACAAGTAACCAACTGAATTACAAAGATTATTCATTCTGGATGTCTGTCTGTAAACAAGGTAGCATATCGTCCCGAATCCCCCTTCGGAGCCTTTGTGATGCCAATTCGTCGTTACAGTCAGGAACAGCGCCAGACCGATCTGCTTGCGCGTATTGAGCGTGATATTCCCGCCAGCGTTACTCTGGCCTTAAGTGAAGATTTAGGTGGTATCGCTGATGCCAGTCAGGACATTACCGCCCATTTGCTCGCGGATGAAACGCAGGCGCATGCTCACATTATCACCCGTGAAGCAGGTGTTTTCTGTGGCAAACGCTGGCTTGAGGAGGTTTTTTCTCAGCTTGGCGCCGCGACCAACATCGCCTGGTATGTCGCCGACGGCGATACCATCCTACCCAACCAGACGCTGTGTGAAATCACCGGACTGGCAAAACAACTGCTGACCGGGGAACGCACCGCCCTGAATTTCCTGCAAACGCTATCCGGCGTCGCCACCGAAGTCAGCCGTTACGTCGCGTTATTACAAGGCACCCGCACCCGTCTGCTCGATACTCGCAAAACCCTGCCGGGTCTGAGAACTGCCCTGAAATACGCCGTTTCATCTGGAGGGGGCGAGAACCATCGCCTGGGACTCGCCGACGCCTTCCTGATCAAGGAAAACCATATCATTGCGGCAGGTTCAATCCGGCAAGCGGTGGAAAAAGCGCGGTTGTTGCGTAGCGATGTACCGGTGGAAGTCGAGGTCGAATCGCTCGATGAACTGCGCCTGGCGCTGGATTCCGGCGCGGACATCATCATGTTGGATAACTTCAGTCTGGAGAAAATCCGCGAGGCGGTCGCTATCGCGCAAGGACGAGCGCTGCTGGAAATATCAGGGAATATCACCATTGAGACACTACGTGATTACGCCGAAACTGGTGTGGACTATATTTCTGTCGGTGCGCTGACCAAGCACGTGCGAGCACTGGATTTATCCATGCGTTTCCTCTGAGTCCTCTTTGTATGGTGGGCAATCCCTGCCCACCCCCCTTTGGGCCGCCACAACGTGGCGTTGAAAAATGCTCCAGACATTTTTTTATGGTGGGCAATCCCTGCCCACCCCCTTCGGGCCGCCGCTTTCCGCTTGTCTCCGGCATCCATCAGGTTGCTGGTTGTTTCGCTTCACAAATTGCGTAACCGCTCGCAAAACTCATTTAATCAGCAGCAAACTCAAAAATCTTTTTCATAGCGTATTCCGGTTTGGAACCTACCTGGTCGCCAGCCTTGCTTCGGTTTTCTATCCTGTCGCCACAGACAATAAACAGGGAAATCCGACATGGAGAAACAACGGGGATTTACGCTGGTTGAATTAATGATCGTTATTGCGATTGTCGCCATCCTGAGCGCCATTGGCGTTCCTGCTTACCAAGGCTATCTACACAAAGCCGCCATGACCGATATGCTGCAAACCATGACGTCCTATAAAACAGCTGTCGATTTATGTGGCCTGGAAAATGCTGCCTTTACCACCTGCAACTCAGGCAATCAGAGCATTCCCGGCGGCATAACTTCACGCTATGTCAGTAACGTCGCCGTGAATCAAGGCATTATCACGTTGACCGGGCAATCAACATTGCAAGGACTGCGCGTTGTTCTGACGCCAACCTGGGATTCGGCGACCAGCACATCACGCTGGACAAAACGCTGTGCCATGGACAACAAGGCGGAAAGCTTACAATCCGCGTGTCAGGATGTTTTCCGCTTTGATAATACGGCGGAGTGATCATGACTGACACCGCGCATCTGATGGACGAATTACAACAACTGTGCCGTCGTTATCATGCCTTCTTCCTGGGGCTGGATGAACAGACTATCTCGGTTGCGGTCAACGCCTCGCCTTCTGCGGAAATGATCGCAGCACTGCGTTTTGCCGGCAACCGCAGAATTTTAATCGAGCAGTGGCCGCAGGCAAAAATGGAGCGACAGCTTAACCCGACCAAAGCCATTGAGGAGCCTTCGGTAACCTATCCCACTCAACCGGATAGCCCCACCAGTGATGACGATCCGCCTGTCGTACAGTTTATTAATCAGACGTTGCGGCTGGCCATTCAACGTCGGGCTTCGGATATTCATTTTGAACCGTTGCTGACCGATTACCGCGTTCGGCTACGGATTGATGGCGTGTTACAGGAAATAGCCGCGCCGTCCACGGAACTGATCGCGCGGCTCACCGCACGGTTGAAAATCATGGGTAAATTGAATATCGCCGAACGCCGTTTACCGCAAGATGGGCAATTCAGTCTGATACTGGATCAACAGGCCTATTCATTGCGCATTGCCACTCTCCCGGTACAACAGGGAGAGAAAGTGGTGTTGCGCATTTTACAAACTCATCAACAGGAATTGGAGCTCGAAAAACTGGGGATGTCCGAAAACGCGCTGGCGCAGTTTATCCAGACACTCAGCGCGCCTCAGGGAATGATTCTGGTCACCGGGCCAACCGGCAGTGGTAAAACCGTGACGCTTTACAGCGCTATCCGATGGCTGAATAACGTCAGCCGTAATATTTGCAGTGTTGAAGATCCCATTGAGATCCCCTTGTCCGGCATTAACCAGACGGCGGTCAATCCGAAAGCCGATCTGGATTTCGGCCGGATATTGCGTGCCTTGCTGCGTCAGGATCCCGATGTGATCATGATTGGCGAAATCCGTGATGCCGAAACCGCAGAAATCGCAGTTAAAGCCGCGCAAACCGGACATCTGGTGATGTCCACGCTGCACACCAATTCGGCAATAGAAACACTGAGCCGATTGACCCATCTCGGCGTTCCTGGCTATCTGCTTGCCACCGCGCTGAAACTGGTCATTGCCCAACGGCTGGTACGCCGTTTATGTCCGCACTGTAAAACACAGGCCGAACCACTGCGTCACTTTCCTGACGAAATCTGGCGCGGGCCCTTGAAGCATTGGCAGGCGCAAGGCTGTAGCCACTGTTTTTCCGGCTATTATGGCCGCGTCGCCATATACGAATTACTGGTTATAACCGCCATGGTGCAACAAGCGTTGGTCAGCAACGTCGGTGACCGTCAGCTAACCGCACTCTCGCGTCATGCCGGCTTTCCCACACTGTTTACGACTGGATTATCGCTGGTTGATGCGGGAATTACGTCAATAGCCGAAGTGTATCGTGTTGTCGGCGACGCCACTTCGCATGAGGCAGGAGTATGATGAAACTATTCCGCTTATATCACTGGCAGGCGATTACGCCGGAAGGAGAACTCGCTCAGGGTGAAATAATGGGGCATTACCGCCATCAGGCTTATACCAGCCTTATCGCCCAGGGGTATCAGCCCTTGTCTCTCAAAACGGGACAATATTTATCATCACGTTATTGGAAAGGCGAGCATCTTGGTGAATTGATCAAACAACTGGCGACGTTATTACAGGCGGGGCTGACGCTATTGGACGCCCTGAATTTGCTCGCAGAACAGCATGAGCGTCCCGGCTGGCGCTGTGTGCTTAAAGACATCACTGTCCAGATTGCACAGGGAAAAGCACTATCCGAAACCCTCGCCGAATACCCGCATATCTTTCCCGTTGTCTACCGCGCCTTGATTGCCGTCGGCGAACTCACCGGGAAACTTGATGAGTGCTGCCTGCAACTGGCTCATCAACAGGAAAAACAGTGCCATCTGCAACGCAAGGTCATCAAAGCATTACGCTATCCTTGCTTCGTATTGATCATCGCCTTGCTGGTCAGCATCCTAATGCTGACCGTGGTATTACCGGAGTTCGCCAACCTATATGCTTCATTCGATACCCCGCTTCCCTGGTTTACCCAGCAGTTGATCCACCTGGCAAGCTGGGCTACCAATAACGGTTTAGCCACGCTGCTGATGCTCTCGGTATTATGGCTGGTTTATGTCGGCATGCGACACAACAGGAGCGCATGGCAGGAAAGAGAGCAGGCTTGTTTACTCAAAATACCGGTGATATCGGACTTGATTCGCGGGAAATTCCTCAACCAGATATTCAATATACTGGCAATGACGCAATATGCAGGGCTGACCTTACCTGCCGGGCTGGATGCCGCCGCCACAATCCATCATCCCCTCTACCAATCAGCACTGCAACGAATACAAGCGCAGATTCATCAGGGCATCACCCTGCATCACGCGACACAGTCGTTCGTTACGCTGTTCCCCGCACCATGTCAGCAACTGATTCGAGTTGGTGAAGAGACTGGCGCATTAGATAGATTATTTACCCAGTTGGCGCAGTGGTATGAAAGAAAAATCGAACAACAGGCCGAAAATTTGACTCAGACGCTGGAGCCTGTATTGATGATGGTGGTTGGCGGTATGGTCGGCGCAATCGTGGTAGGCATGTATCTGCCGATTTTTCAGCTTGGCAATGTGTTGGCTGGCGGTTGATCCAGCCAACACTAACAGACGGCGCGGTCACTCGCCGTTAAAAACTCGGTTTTCCTGTTCAGCGACACGGATAAATGTCGTGCGTTTAGTCAATTCTTTCAAACGCGATGCGCCAACATAGGTGCAGGCTGAACGCAATCCCCCCAGGATATCGCGCACGGTATCATCCACCGGACCGCGCAACGGCAACTTAACGGTTTTACCTTCCGCAGCACGGTATTCGGCAACGCCCCCAATATGTCTTTCCATCGCTGAAGACGAACTCATGCCATAAAACAGCATCATTCTTTCGCCATTTTCCTCGACAATCGTGCCTTCGCATTCATCATGCCCGGCCAACATGCCGCCCAGCATGACAAAATCCGCCCCGCCGCCAAAGGCTTTGGCGACATCACCGGGAACGGAACAACCGCCGTCACTGACGATTTGTCCACCCAATCCATGTGCGGCGTCAGCACACTCAATCACCGCCGACAATTGCGGATAACCAACCCCGGTTTTGATCCTGGTGGTACAAACCGAGCCTGGTCCGATACCGACTTTCACAATATCCGCACCGGAAAGAAGTAGTTCCTCAACCATTTCGCCGGTCACGACATTACCGGCGCAAATCACTTTATCGGGAAAAGCTTCACGCGCTTTTTGCAAAAAAGTGACAAAGTATTCGGAATACCCATTCGCAACATCAATACAGATAAACTTCAGTTCTGCCGATAATGCAACAATTTGCTTCAGTTTGGCGAAATCGGCGTCAGACGTCCCCGTCGATACCATGACATGACGCAATACCGCCGCCGATGAGCGTTGTACGAACTGCGACCATTGATCCAGCGAGTAATGTTTGTGAACCGCAGTCAACACATCAAAGGATGCCAGCGCCCCTGCCATGCGGAATGTGCCGACCGTATCCATATTGGCAGCGATGATCGGCACCCCGGACCATGCGCCACCAGCATGGAGAAAGTTGAACTGACGCGCCAGTTCAACTTCAGAACGACTTTTGAGGGTAGAGCGTTTAGGGCGGATGAGAACGTCTTTAAAGCCCAACTTTAGATCTTCTTCGATACGCATGGGATTCGAGTTCCTGGTTAGTGGCGGCGACGAGTAAAGCGGTTTTCAGTAACGATAAACCAAATGATTAATGCCATTCCCAGTGACGTTATCATACGCGCTAATATTCCTTCGGCAAGACTGCGATTTTGCGTTTATTTGGGATAAAATCGATGAAATTTACCTATTCATTTTCAGAATCGTTGCCATGACATATATCGTAGCCCTGACAGGGGGAATCGGCAGCGGGAAAAGCACCGTCGCCAATGAGTTTGCGAAACTTGGGGTAACCATCATTGATGCGGATGTTATTGCGCGTCAGGTGGTCGAACCCGGCACACCCGTGCTGGACGCGATCAAACACCGATTTGGCGATAACATCCTGAATGTTGATGGTTCTCTCAATCGCTCAACGCTACGCCAACGAATTTTCGCTTCACTGCAAGAAAAGCAGTGGCTGAATAATCTGTTGCATCCCTTGATCCATGAGGAAACACAGCGACAATTTCAGACATTAACCGGATCGTATCTACTTTGGGTGGTACCATTGCTGGTAGAGAACGGCTTGCAACAATACGCACAGCGTGTTCTGGTCGTGGACGTCAACCGGAATATCCAGCTTGAACGCACGCTGGCGCGAGATGGAACCAGTCTTCAACAAGCGGAAAACATACTGGCGGCGCAGGCGACCCAAGAGCAACGTCTGGCTTATGCCGATGATATTATTGATAATAATAGTAGTCAGAGCGAACTCGCTCCGCGCGTTGCCGAACTGCACCGCCATTACCTTAAGCTGGCTGCCGCTGCTACCAACAGGATGACCAAGAATGAGTGATGTGTCCTCAACTATTTTGTTTGAATATCCGCTAAACGAAAAGACGCGGACCTGGTTACGCATCGAATCGTTGCTACAACAATTACACCAAAACCATGCTCTGACCGACATGGGAAGCGCCCTGACATTCTTTAATTCCATCTCCGATCTGCTGGACGTGTTGGAACGCGGCGATGTCCGTACTGAATTATTGAAAGAACTGGAACGTCAGCAGCAGAAATTACTGCAATGGAGTGATGTGCCAGGTGTCGATATGGACCGGATCCACACTTTACGCCGCCAGTTAAAAGATCAGTCTGCGGTACTGATGGCAGCGCCACGGATGGGGCAGATTCTGCGTGAAGACCGGCTGATCAGCATGGTTCGCCAGCGGCTAAATATTCCGGGGGGATGTTGCAGCTTTGACTTACCGACGCTGCATATCTGGCTTCATCAGCCACAAACGCAACGTGAACATCTGGTGTCAGGCTGGCTGGCCTCATTAGCGCCTCTGAAGCGTTCACTGGATATGATACTGGAACTGATTCGCCACTCCGGGACTTTCCGCCCACAAATCAGCCTGAACGGTTTTTTTCAGGATAACGCCTCCGATGCCGACCTGTTACGTTTACGTATCGAATTAGCGCTTCAGCTTTACCCGCAGATATCCGGTCATAAAACACGTTATGCAATCCGTTTTCTCTCTCTGGATAGTGAAAACGGTCAAATTCCCCCGCGTTTAACTTTTGATTTAGCTTGTTGCTAACGTTGCGCCAAAGAAAATGTCAGAATTGGCATCAATACATGAATAAGGGAATTTGTCAGGAGAAATTAGATGGATAATGAGATCACAACGGTACCATGCCCGACCTGCAAAAAGCCGGTAGAATGGACGGCACAGAACGTTTATCGGCCATTTTGCAGTAAACGCTGCCAGCTTATTGACCTTGGTGAATGGGCTGATGAAGAGAAACGCATCCCCAGCGATGATATCATTTCAGATAGTGAAGACCAGCAACACTAAGCCTGTCGCCCTGGTGGGGGAGTCTGGCCGAATTCAGATACCGTAGCGAAAAAGCATCTGAATTTGCCCGAGCGGAGCGGTCAGTTAGATTTCAACCAGCGGATCATTTCCGCATTCGCTGGCGGAAATTCGTCTTCCTTCAGTTCATCCACACTCACCCAGCGAGAGGCCTGTCCTTCGCGTCCATAGGGTTCCCCTTGCCAGCTTTCCACCAGGAAAAAGTGCAGAGTAATAATACGCTCCGAGGTAGCAAACGACTTTTCCCCCAGCGGCTTCGGGTTCGAGGCTTCAATCCCGGCCTCTTCACGCAGTTCGCGAACTAACGCCTGCTCAGACGTTTCACCCTCTTCCACTTTTCCGCCGGGAAATTCCCACATGCCAGCCATGTGAACGCCATGTGGACGACGAGCAATAAAAAACCGTTGCTCCGCGTTACGAATGATCCCCACCGCAACCGATAACTGTTTTTGCATCCTAATACTTCCTATCAAGCAAAAGGCGGTTATACCCGTTATTTTTCTGGTGCTGGCGCGTTAGCTGGTCAAACTCATTCCCGACGAATTTGTTACTTGGCCGCCGCCTTCCCGCCCCTTGAAATCTATTGAGTATATGACCGCCTTTTCATTATGACCCTAATACAACTTCCGTTATTTCTGTAAACGACCGTGGCATTGCTTATACTTTTTACCCGATCCGCAAGGACAAGGATCGTTGCGGCCAATTTTACGATCGGCATGCACCGGGGCAGCGGCATCCAGGTTCTCTTCTTCCTGATGACTCAGTTGCTGCTGGCGAGCCAGACGCTCAGCATCTTCACGGCGTTGCTGTTCCAGAGCTTCAATCTCTTCCGGCATGCGAACCTGCACTTTACTCAATGTGCTAATCACTTCATATTTCAATGATTCCAACATAGCCGCAAACATTGAGAACGACTCACGTTTGTATTCCTGTTTGGGGTCCTTCTGGGCATAACCACGCAGATGAATACCCTGACGCAGATAATCCATCGCCGCCAGATGCTCCTTCCAGAGCGAATCCAGTGTTTGCAACATCACGCCTTTCTCGAAGTTGCGCATGACTTCGCTGCCCACGATCGCTTCTTTGCGCTGATACATGTCGATCGCCTGTTGGAAAATACGCTCGCGCAGCGTTTCTTCATGCAACTCTGGTTCTTTATCCAACCACGCTTTAATCGGCATATCCAGGTCAAAATCATTTTTCAGACGCTGTTCCAGACCTTCCGTATCCCACATTTCTTCCAGAGACTGTGGCGGAATATAGCTGTCGATGGTCACCTTGAATACATCTTCACGAATGCTGTTGATAGTCTCACTGATATCAGAAACATCCAGCAATTCATTACGCTGAGTATAAATTGCCCGACGTTGATCGTTGGCGACATCATCATACTCAAGCAATTGCTTACGAATATCGAAGTTACGGCTTTCCACTTTACGCTGCGCGTTGGCGATTGCTTTGGTGACCCAGGGGTGCTCAATCGCCTCGCCCGGTTTCATCCCAAGCTTACGCATCATGTTGGACACGCGATCGGAGGCAAAGATACGCATTAACGCATCCTCCATCGACAGATAGAAACGAGAAGACCCCGGATCCCCCTGACGACCGGAACGACCACGTAACTGGTTATCGATACGGCGGGATTCATGCCGCTCAGTACCGATGATATGCAAACCACCCGCTGCCAGCACCGCATCGTGACGCTCCTGCCAGGCCGCCTTGATTGCCGCGATTTGTTGTTCATCCGGGTTTTCCAGATGGTCGATTTCAGCCTGCCAGCTACCGCCCAGCACAATATCCGTACCACGACCGGCCATGTTGGTGGCAATGGTGACCGCGCCGCTCTGACCGGCCTGAGCGACAATGTCCGCTTCCATCGCATGGAATTTAGCGTTCAACACGCTATGCTTAATGTCCGCTTTTTCCAGCGCATGAGAAATCACCTCCGATTTCTCAATGGAAATCGTCCCTACCAGAACAGGCTGACCTTTTTCGGTACGCTCTTTGATATCTTCAATGATCGCATCAATTTTCTCTTGCTCCGTCATATAAACCAGATCGGGCAAATCCTTACGGATCATCGGACGGTTGGTCGGGACAACAATCGTATCCAACTTATAAATGGAACTGAACTCAAACGCTTCGGTATCCGCCGTACCGGTCATCCCGGCAAGTTTTTCATATAGACGGAAATAGTTCTGGAACGTGATGGAAGCCAGCGTCTGGTTTTCGTTCTGAATCGTCACATGCTCTTTCGCTTCCACCGCCTGATGCAGACCATCAGACCAGCGACGCCCCTGCATGGTACGGCCAGTGTGCTCATCAACGATGATGACTTCACCGTCTTTGACGATGTAATCCACATCACGGGTAAACAGTACATGAGCACGCAACGCGGCGGTCACGTGGTGCATCAGCATGATGTTCGTCGGCGAGTACAACGATTCGCCTTCGTCCATGATGCCTTCTTTAACCAGCAACTCTTCGACCAGCACCAGACCGCGTTCGGTAAGGTTAACCTGGCGGGATTTCTCATCAACGGAAAAGTGGCCTTCACCGTGGAACGTATCGGAATCCTCTTTTTCCTGACGGATCAGGTGAGGGATGATCGTGTTCACCCGAGTATAAAGCTCGGAACTGTCTTCGGCAGGGCCAGAAATAATCAGCGGTGTGCGCGCTTCGTCGATCAGAATGGAGTCAACCTCATCCACCAACGCATAGTACAATTTACGTTGAACGCGATCTTCCGGGCTGAACGCCATGTTGTCACGAAGATAGTCAAAACCATATTCATTGTTGGTGCCGTAAGTAATATCCGCCGCGTAAGCTTCGCGTTTCGCAGGGGAAGGCATGCCAGGCAGGTTGATCCCGACGCTCAGGCCGAGGAATTCAAACAGCGGACGGTTATTTTCGGCGTCACGTTGCGCCAGATAGTCGTTCACCGTTACCACATGTACGCCGCGCCCTGTCAGCGCATTGAGGTAAGCGGGCAAGGTCGCCGTCAGCGTTTTACCTTCACCGGTGCGCATTTCTGCGATGCAACGCTCGTTCAATACCATCCCGCCGATAAGCTGTACATCAAAATGGCGCATGCCAAATACACGCTTACTGGCTTCACGAACCACCGCAAAGGCTTCCGGCAACAGGCTCTCCAACGCTTCACCTTTTTCCAGACGAGCGCGAAACTCCGTCGTTTTCGCTTTCAGTTCTTCATCCGAAAGCGCTTCCATCGCCGGTTCCAGACGGTTAATCACGTCCACGTTTTTGCGCATACGGCGCAAGGTGCGATCGTTACGGCTACCAAAAATTTTGGTGAGTATATTCATGACCATAATAGTTTTAATCTCAAAAATGCCACTCATCCAGCGGCTGCACAACATCAAGATGCTGGAGAAAATTTCTACAGCTATTAATTATCAATAACGTATTTTTCAGCGCTGGAAGTGCGGGCCGGCACGAATGCCTTGAATCTGGGCTAGCCAGAGTCCCGTCTGATGACGAGTCGGGGAAAAAAAGGAAACGCGCCCGGTTTGATGAACGGCGGTGGGGGGTTTTTCTTCACGTGTTAACAGCGCATTAAGCGTCTCCAGCAGCACCAACGAGTGCGGCTGTAGCTCATCAGCCTGCTGCGCATTAATTTGTTGTGGCGTCGTCAGTGCAAAAGAGAGGTGACGAATGACGGTGCGAATGGCATGCTGATGCCAATAGTCCACACCAAAAGACGAACGGCGATGCGCCTCTTTCAGCGCCATGAGATCGGTAAGGCTGAGGGATACGCTATTCGGGCGGATGAAGCTGGATGCGGAATTTGGCATCGAAGCCAGATCTCGTGCTTCATTCAAACTTGTTGGCAAGCCAAGACCCGCCGCGACCATCCCCAACAGGAGATGCGGCCAGAAATAACGTCTGCCAAAGTGTCGCCAACGATTTAGAATACCGATCACAAGTTTAACGTCCGTCGGAGCCTGATTTATGCGTGATAGTCGCCCACAATCACTGGAGTCCCTGTTTGATAACGCATCAACGTCGGGCGCGGGTCCACTACGTGATGTACAGCAACGCGCTATCGCCTTGCTAAAACTCAACCGCGCGGTACGCGGGTTGCTTCCTGCACAATTGCACCCATGGTGCCGCGTAGCAAATTATCGTCAAGGCCTGCTTGTTCTGGAAACCGCCAACGCTAACTGGTTGATGCGGTTACGTTATGAACAACCCGCTTTGATCTCTGCATTACGCGCACAAATATTACCATCATTGGCTTCAATCGACATCAGGATTAATCCATCACTCGCCGCAAAAGGGCATGAAATCCTGAAAATTCCCCCTGCACTGTCCGGCAACGAGACTCAGAGCAAGCCATTGCGTCAGTTAAGCGAACAAAGCGCGGAAACATTGAGAAGTCTGGCAGGGCACAGTCCGGAGAAATTACGCAAGATATTAGAACGACTGGCTTCGCTGGCCGGAGAGAGTACCAGTAAAACCAGTCGTAATAAGAAATGACAATACTAAGGCGTTACGCCAATACGGTTGACGGCGCTTTAAATGCCAACGGCATTTCAGCTTCGTCTTCGAAGGTGACGTATTCCCACGCTTCCTGCTTGGCCAGAACCGCCTGCAACAATTTGTTGTTCAAGGCATGGCCCGACTTGAATGCAGTAAATGCGCCGATGATGTTATGACCACACATAAACAGGTCGCCAATGGCGTCCAGCATTTTATGGCGAACAAACTCATCTTCAAAGCGTAAGCCGTCTTCGTTCAGCACCCGATAATCGTCTACGACTATTGCACAATCGAAACTACCGCCCAGGCACAACCCACGAGACTGCAAGTATTCGATATCACGCATAAAACCGAAGGTACGCGCGCGGCTAATCTGGCGCACGAACGCATCAGCGGAGAAGTCCAGACGATAACGCTGGGAACCTGCATCAATAGCCGGGTGATTGAAATCGATGGTGAAGTCCAGATGGAAACCGTTGAACGGCGTCATCTCGGCCCATTTGTCGCCATCTTCAACACGCACTGGCTGTTTGATACGCACGAATTTTTTTGCGCTGTTCAGTTCTTCGATCCCGGCGTCCAAGAGCAGGTAAACGAAAGGACTGGCGCTGCCATCCATAATTGGAATTTCCGGTGCATCAACTTCAACGACAATATTGTCGATTCCCAACCCAGCCAAGGCTGCGTTAAGATGCTCCACCGTAGAAATACGCACGTCATGCTCATTAACCAGGCAAGTACAGAGCATGGTATCACGCACGGATTTTGCATCAGCCGGAAAATCAACCGGGGGATTCAAGTCAGTGCGACGATAGATGACCCCGGTATTCGCCGGTGCAGGACGCATGGTCAGGGTGACTTTCTTGCCGGTATGTAAACCGACCCCTGTCGCCTGAACAATACGCTTTAATGTACGTTGTTTGATCATCATTTTATCTCGCATGTTACTGAACCTACCGACTTAGTATACACCAGGCTCGGCGGGACAGTTTAGCACAAAGAGCGGAGATTCCAACGTTATGCGACGCTATTAATCCGCCTGCTTACGCAAAAACGCCGGGATATCCAGATAGTCTGGCTCTTTATTGGTTTGCGGATTCTGGTCGTTAACCACCTTCGCAACCGGTTTATCCTGAGTCAGCGGCGTCATGCCATGTTGCTGATAGCGATGATCCATCACTGGCTGACTTGACTGTTTATTGGTCACCAGTGTGATTTCAGGACGTTTGTCCATGCCGATACCCGTCGCAACAACAGTGACGCGCAGTTCATCGTTCATTTCAGGATCAAGGGAAGTACCGATAACCACTGTCGCATTGTCGGAAGCGAAGGCGCGAATGGTATTCCCCACCGTTTCAAACTCATCCAGACGCAGGTCGAAACCGGCGGTAATGTTAACCAGCACACCGCGGGCGCCAGACAGGTCGATATCTTCCAGCAATGGGCTGGAGATCGCCATTTCCGCCGCTTCTTCCGCACGATCTTCACCACGCGCCACACCGGAACCCATCATGGCATAACCCATTTCGGACATCACGGTACGCACGTCTGCAAAGTCGACGTTCATCAGGCCGGGACGGGTGATCAACTCGGCGATACCCTGCACCGCGCCTTTCAATACATCGTTGGCCGCGCCGAACGCGTCCAGCAGGGAAATACCGCGCCCCAATACTTTCAGCAGTTTGTCGTTTGGAATAGTGATCAGGGAGTCGACATGTTTGGACAGTTCAGCGATACCCTGTTCAGCAAAGGCCATACGCTTTTTGCCTTCAAAATTGAAAGGTTTGGTCACGACGGCTACCGTCAGAATCCCCAAATCTTTCGCCACTTCCGCCACCACCGGCGCCGCGCCGGTGCCAGTGCCGCCGCCCATTCCGGCGGCGATAAACACCATGTCCGCCCCTTCAAGCGCAGTACGCAGTGCTTCACGATCTTCTTCCGCGGAATTACGACCGACTTCCGGGTTGGCGCCAGCTCCCAAACCTTTGGTAATGCCGCTGCCGATCTGAATGGTCTGGCCGACAGCCGTCTTGCGCAATGCCTGCGCATCGGTATTGACCGCGAAGAATTCGACGCCTTCGATGCGCTCACGCACCATGTGTTCGACAGCGTTGCCGCCACCGCCACCGACGCCGATGACTTTAATCACCGCGTCGTTGGTTAATTCCATTGGTTCAAACATAATTTCTCTCCGTTTTGTGCCTGTAACTGCGAGATCATAAACTGTGCCAGGTGATCTCTTTGATAAAATTAAAATTCTTTCCTCAACCAGCTATTGATCCGTTTGAACCAATTGCTCACTGAGGCACGTTTTTCGACTTCGTGCTCACCGCCAAGGTGAGACTCCTTGCCGTAGTGCAGTAACCCCACCGCTGTAGAGTAGTAAGGCTCCTGAGCGTAATCCGTCAGACCTGTAATATTTAGCGGCTGCCCTATACGCACCTGTGTATGGAATACACGCTGCGCACAAGCGGCCAACCCGTCGATTTGCGCGGCGCCACCGGTCAGTACAATACCCGCGGCCAGATGGTGCTTGACGCCTTGTTGACGTAACTGCTCCTGCAACTGTAAAAGTTCGTCGTTTACCAAATTCAGCAATTCGGTATAACGTGGCTCGATCACTTCAGCCAATGTTTGCCGCTGTAAACTACGCGGCGGACGTCCCCCCACGCTTGGGACTTCCACATTTTCATCTTTACTGACAATCGAGCCCAATGCACAACCGTGGCGAACCTTGATGGCTTCCGCATCTGTCGGCGGCGTACCGAACGCGTAGGCGATGTCGCTGGTGACCACGTTGCCCGCATAAGGAATGACCTTGGTATGCCGCAGGGCGCCGCCGGTATATACCGCGATGTCCATCGTACCGCCGCCGATATCTACCACGCATACGCCCAATTCGCGTTCATCTTCCGTCAATACGGCGTAGCTGGACGCCAGGCCAGCGAAAATCAACTGATCCACTTTCAGGCCGCAGCGCTCCACGGCTTTGACAATATTCTTCGCCATATCGTTATGGCAGGTAATCAGGTGGACTTTGGCCTGCATCCGCACGCCGGATAATCCAACCGGATTTTTAATTCCTTCCTGATAGTCAATGGCATACTCCTGCGGGATCACATGGAGCACCCGGTGTTCGTCGCGCACCCGCACGGACTTGGCGGTATGCACCACGCTTTCCACATCTTCCTGCGTCACCTCTTCTTCGGAAATAGGCACCATCCCTATTTCATTCTGGCAACTGATGTGTTTTCCCGATAGCGCCAGATACACCGAGGAGATCTGGCAATCCGCCATCAGTTCAGCCTGATCAATGGCGCGCTGCACGCATTTGACGACAGATTCGAGATCGTTGACCCCGCCTTTATCCATACCGCGTGACGGGCAACTGCCCACACCGATAATATTGACCATGCCATCGGGCAGAACTTCCCCTACCAGCGCAGCCACTTTTGCTGTACCGATCTCCAGCCCAACTACCAGTTTTCTGTCCGTCGACTTGATCATTGTTGTTTAGCCTGTGCCTGATTCTGTTTCTGATTACTGTTCTGTTGCTGATCAATGTCTTTTTTTTGATCAACGCCTTGCTGATCAAACAATGCTGGCGCCCAACCTACGGCCGCTCCAGAGTCATAACGCAAATCAACATAGCTGAGACGTTTTTCCTCGGCCTGCGCCTGCCGTTGCAACAACGGATAAAGCTCAATAAAACGCGCCAGCCGCCGTTCCCGATCATCCCGTCCCAATTCAAGGCGGATGTCGTCTTCCAATCCCAGTTGCCATGAATGACGCGCACTCATCGCCACCATTTTTAACGTAAACTTCCTTGCTGCCAGTACCTGGTTCATCGTCCGGTAACCCTCCAGCACATCGGTTTCACTTCCTTCCGGGCCATACAGCAACGGCATCTTGCGGTTCCCTATCCGCTCTGTGGGAACACTGAAAGAATTGCCTTCAGCATCGACCATCAACAGGTCATTCCAACGGGCCACCGGAACATATTCAACCAGATGAATCTTTAATTCATCCGGCCACTGCTTACGAACACTGGCCTGTTTAATCCACGACAAACGTTCAATCTGCTGTTGGATAACATTCACATCCTGTGTCATGAACGTGCCGGGCGACCCCAACGCTAAAATAGCCTGACGAATATCGTCATTGGTGGTGTACTGCCTTTCGCCTGTCACCACCATGCGCGACAAAGGCAAACGGCTGGTATCTTTCATCCACCCGACGACCATCCAGCCTCCCCAGACGATCGTCCCTATCACCATCAGCAGGAATACGATCCCGGCCAACTGTCCCCCGTTGCTGCGACGCGACCTTTTCGCTTCCGGCTCTCGGCCACGTGTATTCAGTGCTGCCTGCGACATATCAGCCGGCCAACTCCAATACCTTTGCCACCAGTTGCGAGAAGCTCAGGCCGCGTTGACGTGCCGCCATCGGCACCAGACTGTGGCTTGTCATCCCCGGCGAGGTGTTCACCTCCAGCAGATAAAATGCGCCATCACTGTCCATCATCAGGTCAACGCGTCCCCAGCCCCGGCAATCAAGAGCGCGGTATGCCGCCATCGACAACGCGGCCAGTTCCTGCTCTTTCTCGACTGACAAACCGCTTGGGCAGAAGTACTGGGTATCATCCGACAGATACTTCGCCTCGTAATCGTAAAACGTGCCCGCCGCCTGAATACGGATAGAAGGCAAGACTTCATCGCCAAGGATGGCGACGGTGTATTCCGGGCCGCTCAGCCATTTCTCCACCAATACCTCGTCATCATGGCGGAACGCTTCTTCCATCGCCGCACGCAATTCGTCGGCCTGATTCACTTTGCTCATGCCAACGCTGGAACCTTCGCGGCTTGGCTTCACAATCAGCGGCAATCCCAGATGCGCCAGCGTCGCCAGCAGTTCTTCTTGACTCAGCGCCGCAAATTGCCGGCGGTTCAACGCAACATACGGAGAAACCGGTAAGCCCGACGCCGACCACACCAGTTTGGTGCGTAATTTATCCATCGTCAGCGCCGACGCCATTACACCGCTGCCGGTATAAGGCAATTGCAAAAACCCCAGAACGCCCTGCAATGTACCGTCTTCACCACCGCGACCGTGCAAAGCGATAAAGACTTTGGTGAACCCTTCATCTTTTAGCTGCGTGACGGGAAACTCACGCGTATCGACGGCGTGGGCGTTAATTCCCGCCGCTTTCAGACCATCCAGCACCGCCTGACCTGAAAGTAACGACACTTCGCGTTCAGCAGAGGTTCCACCAAGCAATACTGCAACTTTCTCCGTCATGATGTTCCTCGTTCACTTATCTGCGGCTGTAATCTGGCATCAGCCAACTTGCGGGCCAATTTACCAATATTACCGGCGCCTTGAACCAAAATCAGATCACCACCGCGCAGGGCCTGTGACAGCAGTTCAGGCAAGGTATCCACATCCGTCACCAAAATAGGATCTATCTTACCCCGGCCACGAATGGTGCGGCACAGTGAGCGGCTATCCGCCCCTGGGATCGGCGATTCGCCCGCAGGATAAACTTCCAGCATCAACAGGACATCCACCTGCGATAATACGTGCGCGAAATCGTCATACAGATCGCGGGTACGCGTATAGCGATGCGGCTGGAAAACCATCACCAGACGTCTGTCCGGCCAACCCGCTCGCGCCGCTTTAATCGTCGCATCGACTTCCGTCGGGTGATGGCCGTAATCGTCCACCAGCATGGCGTTGCCGCGTTGTCCGTTGACCGTTTCGAGCGGGTATTCACCCAGAAAATCAAAACGACGGCCTGTCCCCTGAAAACGCTCCAGCGCGCGCAGGATAGATTCGTCATCGATCCCTTCGTCCGTCGCCACCGCCACAGCCGCCGCCGCATTCAAAGCGTTGTGGCGGCCTGGCGCGTTCAATGTCACATGCAGCACCGGCTTATCCAGACGTTCCAGCGTGAAATGTCCCTGCTCCCCCATCTGTTGATAGCTGGCGACCCGCACATCGGCATCATCGCTGAACCCGTAAGTCGTGATATGACGCCCAACGCGCGGCAACAACTCCCGCACCACCGGATCGTCAATGCACATCACCGCCTGGCCGTAAAACGGCAAATTATGTAAAAAGTTAATGAACGTCTGTTTCAGGTTCTCAAAATCGCCCTGATAAGTATCCATATGGTCGGCTTCGATATTGGTGACTATCGCGACCATCGGTTGCAAATGCAGGAAAGACGCATCACTTTCGTCTGCCTCGGCGATCAGATAGCGACTCGACCCTAGACGCGCATGCGCGCCCGCCGCCTTAACCAGACCACCGTTCACAAACGTGGGATCCAGTCCCGCTTCGGCATAAATACTGGTTACCATCGCCGTCGTCGTGGTCTTGCCATGCGTTCCCGCAATCGCAATGCCGTGACGAAAACGCATTAACTCAGCCAGCATCTCAGCGCGACGAATCACCGGGATACGCGCTTCATGCGCAGCGACGATCTCCGGGTTATCCGCGGCGATCGCCGTGGATACCACCACCACACTGGCATTCAGAACATTCTCGGCGCGATGGTGGAAATAAATCTGCGCGCCCAGTTCAGCCAACTGTTGCGTTACCGCATTAGGCGCCAGATCGGAACCGCTGATCTCATAACCCTCATTAGCCAACACTTCGGCGATACCACCCATGCCGGCACCACCGATGCCGACAAAGTGTATGTGCCGGACGCGATGCATCTCAGGCACGATTGAACGTAGTTTCGCCAGTTGTTGAGTATTCACTTTTTTCTATCGCTACCTTGTTTCATCCCCGGACGCGCTATCGTCCGGCAAAACTGTATAAATGAACCACTATTCATGAATCGCTATCCATGAACGACGCGAGTGGTTCGACTCTCCGCAGCGGCGCTCACTTCCACCGCCACCCGCTCGGTGGCATCTGGAATCGCTGCCGCCCGCGCCTGCTGCGCCATTTTCATCAATGTCGCGCGGTTCCAACCCGACAGCGTTTCACTCACGGCATCAACACTGAACTGCGATTGTTCGATAATTTTTGCCGCGCCCACTTTTTCAAGCGGCAGCGCATTCCAATACTGTTGCCTGTCCTTGTGCTGAAACGGCACAAACAACGCCGGTAATCCGGCGGCGGCAATTTCACTGACCGTCAGCGCACCTGCGCGGCACACCACGACATCCGCCCAGGCATAGGCCGCAGCCATGTCATCAATAAACTCGGTGATCTTGTGCTGCGTTTGGCCTGCTTGTTGATAAACCTGCTCAACCTGTGACTGCGCGCCTTTACCGACCTGATGCCAAATCGTAATGCTGTCGCCCAATCGGGCGGCCACGCCGGGCAGCGTCTGGTTGAGCACCCGCGCACCCTGACTTCCCCCGACCACCAGTACGCGGACAGGGCCGGCGCGGTCAGCCAGACGGCGTTCAGGCGCCGGTAATGCCAGTACATCGGCTCTCACCGGATTTCCCACCACCTCAGCGCCGGGAAACGCGCCGGGAAACGCCTGCAATACTTTTTTGGCGATACGCGACAACCACCGGTTGGTCAGCCCGGCAATACCATTCTGTTCATGCAGCACCACTGGGATACCGCACAACCAGGCCGCCAAACCGCCAGGACCGGAAACATAGCCGCCCATGCCCAGCACCACATCAGGCTTATACTCGCGCATAATCGCCTGAGCCTGACGAACAGCGCGGAAGATGCGCAACGGCGCGCTTAACTGGGCGCCAAGCCCTTTGCCGCGCAGCCCGGAAATACGGATAAAATCAATTTCAATACCGTGCTGCGGAACCAAATCCGCTTCCATCCGATCCGCCGTCCCTAGCCAGCGTACCTGCCAGCCTTGCGCCATCAGATGATGCGCCACAGCCAGCCCAGGGAAAACATGCCCCCCGGTTCCGCCCGCCATCACCATCAAACGCTTGCCTTCGCCGCTCATCGGGCACTCCTCGTAAACGCCTGTGCTTTGGTCAGTCGCGTTTCAAAATCAATACGTAACAGTAAAACGATAGCCGTCGACATAATCAGCAGACTGGAACCACCATAACTGATCAAGGGCAATGTCAGCCCTTTCGTCGGCAACATGCCGGAAGCCGCGCCCACATTCACCAACGTCTGGAAACTAAACCAGATACCAATGGCGCAGGCCAGAAAACCCGAAAAGCGCTGGTTAATCTCCAGCGCGCGCCGTCCGATGGACATCGCACGAAAAGCGACGAAGAATATCATTAACAGCGCCAAAACCACACCGATATAGCCGAGTTCTTCGCCTAAAATAGAGAAAATAAAGTCGGTATGCGCTTCCGGCAGATATTCCAGTTTCTGTACGGAATTACCCAATCCTTGTCCCCACAACTCCCCACGACCAAACGCCATCAGGGACTGCGTCAACTGATAGCCGCTGCCGAACGGATCTTCCCAGGGATTCCAGAAGGATGTGACGCGTCGCATACGATAAGGCTCTGCGACAATCAACAAGCCAACCGCGAACATGCCGCAGCCGATAATCGCCAGGAACTGCCACAATTTCGCGCCAGCCAGAAACAACATCGCCAAGGTGGTAATAAACAGTACCACCACCGTTCCCAGATCAGGTTGAGCCAGCAGCAACACCGCCAACACCACCATGACGCCCATCGGTTTGCAAAAACCCCAGAAGTTGTTACGCACTTCTTCCACTTTGCGCACCATGTAGCTGGAGAGATAACAAAACAGCGACAGTTTCGATAATTCCGCAGGCTGAATACGCAGCGGCCCCAGAGAAATCCAGCGCGAAGCCCCGTTAACCGAACTCCCTACCACCAGCACCACTAACAACATCACCATGGACGCCAGCAATAACACCGGGCTGTAACGCTGCCAGATTTCCATCGGCACGCGAAGCGTCACTAACGCCAGGGCAAACGCCAGCCCCAGATACAAGGCATCGCGCTTGGCGAATAGGAATGGATCGCTGACAAGACGTTGCCCAACTGGCATTGATGCGGAAGTCACCATCACAAACCCCGTTACCGCCAGCCCAAACGTCAGCCACACCAGCTTGCGGTCATACAGAACGATGCTCAGCGAATCGCTTTCACGCGTTCCCATGACCCAGCTTTTCAGACGTTCGATAAATGCCAGCCGGAAAAATCGCATCAGCCTAATTCCTCCGCTAACCGGGAAAATTCCTCGCCCCGATGTTCAAAACTGCGAAATTGGTCGAGACTGGCGCAGGACGGCGACAGCAAGACAAGGTCGCCCGGTTTCACACGCGCCGCGATCAATTTCATGGCCTGTTCCATCGTTTCCGTCCGCTCCGCGATGTCAGGGCGTAAAGCCGCCAACTGCGCACCGTCGCGGCCAAAACAGTACAAACGGATAGCATCGCCCTGGAAATAACGCAGCAGAGGCGAGAAATCCGCGGATTTTCCGTCGCCGCCCAACAATAAGTGCAATGTACCCTCGACCTGCAAACCGCTGAGCGCCGCTTCCGTGCTGCCTACATTGGTGGCTTTGGAGTCATTGATCCAGCGGATGTCATTGCGTTCCCATACCTGTTGAAAACGGTGAGGCAAGCCTGTAAATGTCGTCAACGCCGTCAGCGCTGACGCGCGTGGAATACCGACCGCATCAGCCAATGCCAGCGCCGCCAACACATTGGTATAATTATGCTGTCCCACCAGTTTGAGCTCGCGGGTGTTCAGTACCCGCTCACCATTAATCCGCAGCCAGGTTTCCCCCTGCTGGCGGTTCAGGTGATAATCACCGACGTCAACGCCGAAGCTGACACAACGGGTATCCGCGCCGCAGATCGGCATGGTCAACGCATCATCCGCATTCACCACACAGACTTTGGCATGTTCATAAATACGTAACTTAGCGGCACGGTACTGCTGTAAACCAAGCGGGTAGCGGTTGGTATGGTCTTCGGTGACATTCAGGATCGTCGCGGCGGCGGCGTGCAGGCTGCTGGTGGTTTCCAACTGAAAGCTCGATAGTTCAAGCACATAGATCTGGTGTTCCTGCTGCAATAATTGCAGGGCCGGTAAGCCGATATTACCGCCCACGCCAACCTGCCATCCGGCGGCCCGCGCCATTTCACCGACCAGCGTCGTCACCGTGCTTTTACCATTAGAACCGGTAATCGCCACAACCGGGGCCTGAGCCTCGCGGCAGAACAGTTCAATATCGCCCACAATCTCAATGCCCGCTTCCGCCGCCTCGCACAAAATTGGCGTAGCCAGCGCAATTCCCGGACTAGCCACAATCAGGTCAGCATCCATCAACCAGTCATCGTTAAGATCGCCCAGATGACGCTCCACCGTCGGCGGCAGCTTCTCCAGTCCAGGCGGACTGATACGGGTATCCACCACGCGTGGCGTAACGCCGCGCGCGAGAAAGAAATCAACACAGGAGAGCCCGGTCAGACCCAACCCGATAATGACCACTTTTTTACCCTGATAGTCCGCCATTTTTTACCGTACCTTCAGCGTTGCCAGGCCAATCAGCACCAGCATCAACGAAATAATCCAGAAACGCACAATCACTCGCGGTTCCGGCCAACCTTTAAGTTCATAATGATGATGAATCGGCGCCATGCGGAAAATCCGCTGACCACGCAGCTTAAAGGACCCGACCTGCAAAATGACCGACAGCGTCTCAACCACGAACACGCCGCCCATGATGACCAGTAAGAACTCCTGACGCAGCAGCACAGCGATGGTGCCTAATGCGCCGCCCAGCGCCAGAGAGCCGACATCGCCCATGAACACCTGCGCCGGATAAGTGTTGAACCACAGGAACCCCAGTCCTGCGCCAACCATCGCGGTACAAACCACCACCAGTTCACTGGCGTGGCGGATATAAGGAATATGCAGATAACCGGCGAAGTTCATGTTCCCGGTTGCCCAAGCAACCAACGCAAACCCGGCGGCGACAAACACAGTGGGCATAATCGCCAGGCCATCCAGCCCATCAGTCAGGTTTACCGCATTGCTGGTGCCGACAATCACAAAATAGGCCAGCGCGATATAAAGCAGCCCCAACTGAGGCATGACATCTTTAAAGAACGGCACCACCAGTTGGGTAGCCGGCGTATCTTTCCCAATCGCGTACATGACAAAGGCAACCAGCAGCGCGATAACGGATTGCCAGAAATACTTCCAGCGCGCAATCAACCCCTTGGTGTCTTTACGCACTACTTTGCGATAATCATCAACGAAACCGACCACGCCATATCCCGCCAGAACAAACAACACACACCAGACATAGGGATTGGAGAGGTTGACCCACATCAGCACCGAAATAATGATCGAGGCCAGGATCATCACCCCACCCATAGTCGGCGTACCGCGCTTGCTGAAATGCGATTCAGGCCCCTCGTTACGGACAACCTGACCAATTTGCAAATGTTGTAACCAGGCAATCAAATGCGGTCCCATCCATAGGGAAATAACCAATGCGGTCAGCAGGCTGACAATAGCGCGGAACGTCAAATAGGAAAAGACGTTAAAGCCCGAATAAAGTTTGGCCAGATGCTCGGCCAGCCACACTAACATGTTGCATGCTCCTGTAATGCGTATACCACCTGCTCCATCGCTGTACTACGGGAGCCTTTGACCAGTACGCTGATAATTTTATGTTCAGATATCAGTCCGTTAAGACGAGAAATCAGCGCGGATTTATCCTTAAAATGTTCGCCGCCGCCGTTGGCGCGGCTAATCAGTTCACTCAACGTTCCCACACTTAATACTTTATCTATGCCAGCCACCCGTGCGGCTTCTCCAACCTGACGATGACATTCGGCGGCATCATCGCCCAACTCGCCCATATCGCCCACCACCATCACGCGGTATCCCGGCATATCGGCCAACACCTGCGCGGCGGCGGTCATCGATCCCACATTGGCGTTGTAACTGTCATCCAGCACTAACTTGCCGTCTGCCAGCACAATAGGGAACAACCGACCGGGAACAGCCTTAAGTTGCGCCAGACCGTTTTTTACCGCCGCCAGCGGTGCGCCGACCGACATCGCCAGCGCGCTGGCAGCCAATGCATTCGCCACATTGTGACGTCCTGGCAACGGCAAGTTAACATCCGTTTGCCCGAACGGCGTATGCAGATTAAAACGGGTGCCTTGCGCCGAGGATTGCTCGTCGCTGGCGAAAAAGTCGATATCGTCGGCCGCGTGTGGTGAAAAGCGCCATACCGTTTTGTGGTTCAACATCGTCTGCCAATGGGGAAAGTCATGACTGTCGGCATTGATAATCGCCACGCCGTCAGCCGGCAGCCCGGCAAAAATCTCCCCTTTTGCCTGCGCCACGCCAGCCAGAGAACCAAATCCTGCCAAATGCGCCGCCGCGAGGTTATTAACCAATGCCGTTTCGGGACGCACCAAATCGGTGTTGTAGGCGATCTCGCCAATATGGTTAGCGCCCAGTTCAATCACGGCGAACTGATGTACCGGCGTCAGGCGCAATAACGTTAACGGCACGCCGATATCGTTATTAAAGTTGCCGGCGGTGTAAAGCACATCGCCACATTGACGCAAAATGGCCGCCGTCATTTCCTTGACTGACGTTTTACCGGAAGAACCGGTCAACGCCACGACGCGCGCCGTTGATTGCTCTCTTACCCACGCGCCGAGCTTGCCTAACGCCAGACGCGTATCCGGCACCAGCAACTGTGGCGCCTCCACTGGTAAGCGCTTACTGACCAACAGAGCCGCAGCGCCGCTTTTTACTGCATCTAATGCATAATCGTGCGCGTCAAATTTCTCGCCTTTTAACGCGATAAACAGGCATCCTGCGGATAATTTACGGGTATCCGTCGATACCTCGTCGATATCAATGCTGTCGCCAATAAGTTGCGCGCTCAGCACGGAGGCAAGTTGTCGCAGGGAAACGCGAATCATACGATTACCCCCAATAAACGAGCGACGGTAATCCGATCCGAGTAATCCAGCCGACGATCGCCAACCAGTTGGTAATCCTCATGTCCTTTACCCGCCACCAGCACAACATCATGTTCCTGCGCTTGCATAACGGCGCTGGTCACCGCCTCGGCGCGACCGTGGATAACCTGAACGCGGCCCGCATCCAGTAACCCTGTCATAATGTCCGCCACAATAGCCTGCGGCTCCTCGCTACGCGGATTGTCATCTGTGATGACGACCCGATCGGCCAACTGTTCCGCGATGCCGCCCATCAAAGGGCGCTTACCTTTATCGCGATCGCCACCGCAACTAAACACGCACCATAACTGTCCCTGGCAATGTAAACGTGCGGCTTCAAGCGCTTTCTCCAGCGCATCCGGGGTATGGGCATAGTCCACGACCACCGTCGGTTTACCTTCGGCATGGAATACTTCCATCCGACCGCACACCGGTTGCAATTGCGCCCCGGCGGTAATCAACTGGCTTAGCGGATAGCCCAGCGACAGCAGCGTCGCCAACGCCAGCAGCATGTTGCTGACATTGAATGCGCCCATCAATTTGCTCTGAATCTCGCCTTGTCCCCAACTGGAATCGAAACGGATGGCGGCGCCATTGTCGTGATAATCAATCGCTGTCGCTTTCAGCCAGCGGCCACGACAGCCAGGCACCAGATTGTTTTCCAGGGTAACGGCGACCGCATCGGGTAACTTTGCCAGCCAGCGACGTCCTGTTTCATCATCCGCATTGATAATCATCTGCCCGACACGATGATCGGCAAACAGCGACCATTTAGCCGCCTCATAACTTTCCATATCACCATGATAATCCAGGTGATCACGACTCAGATTGGTGAAGATGACCGCCGCAAACGGTAATGCGGCGACCCGATGTTGCACCAGCCCGTGAGAAGAGACTTCCATCGCCGTGACGGTGGCGCCTTGATCGGCCAGTTGACTCAGCATCTGCTGGACATCCACCGCGGAACCGGTGGTATTTTCCGCAGGCACAACGCGCCCCAGCAAACCATTGCCCACCGTTCCCATCACTGAACTGGTATCACCCAGCGCCTGGCTCCATTGCGCCAGCAACTGCGTGGTGGTGGTTTTGCCATTCGTTCCGGTCACGCCGATTAATTGCACTCGCTCCGCCGGTTGTTGGTAGAAACGTCCGGCCAGCGCCGAAAGACGCTGATTCAAATTGCTCAGATAAACCACCGGCACACCGTGCATTTCACGCACAGCGCCATCGCCAGCCTCGCCTTCAGCCTCGGCGACGATTGCCGCCACGCCTTGCGCAATTGCCTGCGGAATATAGCGCCTTCCGTCCGTCTTATGGCCGACAACGGCGACAAACAGATCCCCGGCAGCCGCAGCGCGACTGTCTAATGTCATTTCCCGCAGCGCACACGCCGGCGTGTCTTGCACCCACGGCGCTAATAAATCGCGCAAATTACGATCTGTCACCTGACCCCTCTTTTCTATTAATTACAAACTCATTCTTGTCATCGGAGGGTAATGCATCAGGTTCTACGTTCATTGTGCGTAAAACCCCTCCCATGATGGCGCCGAATACCGGGGCCGAAACCGCGCCGCCGTAATATTTTCCTGCCTGCGGATCGTTGATGACCACGACCAGAGCAAATCTTGGATTACTGGCAGGCGCAACGCCGGCGGTGTAGGCAATGTACTTGTTGATATATTTACCATCCGGCCCGACCTTTTTTGCCGTACCGGTTTTTATGGCGATCCGATAGCCTTTGATAGCCGCTTTGGTGCCGCCGCCGCCTGGCAGCGCAACGCTTTCCATCATATGAACCACGGTTCTCACCAGCGCTTCAGGGAAAACACGCTCGCCGGGAACCGGTGGATCAACTTTGGTAATCGACAGCGGGCGGTAAACGCCAAAACTGCCGATGGTGGCGTAGACTCGCGCTAACTGTAACGGCGTTACCATCAGCCCGTAGCCAAAAGAAAAGGTGGCCCTCTCTATGTCAGACCACCGTTGTTTTTGCGGATATATGCCACTGCTTTCTCCGACCAACCCCAAGTTGGTCGTTTTTCCTAATCCAAAACGCGAGTAAGTATCAACTAACGCAGAGGAAGGCATCGCCAACGCCAGCTTTGAAACCCCGACGTTACTCGATTTCTGCAATACGCCGGTGAGCGTCAATTCGTTATAGCGCGCGACATCCTTGATTTCATGTCCATTAACGTAATAGGGCAAGGTATTAAGAACGCTGTTTTCTTTTATGACGCCACGCTGTAGCGCGGTCATCACCACCATCGGTTTAACAGTGGAACCCGGTTCAAAAATATCGGTAATGGCCCGGTTGCGCATAATGTCTTTCGGCGTACCCGCCAGATTATTCGGGTTATAAGACGGGCTGTTCGCCATTGCCAGCACTTCGCCGGTATTCACATCAACCAGTACCGCAGAGCCGGATTCGGCTTTGTTAAATGCGACGGCATTATTCAGTTCACGGTAGACCAGCGCTTGCAGGCGCTCATCAATGCTCAGCGCCAGATTGTGGGCGGCCTGGCTGTCTATTGAGGAGATATCCTCGATCACCCGCCCAAATCGATCCTTGCGCACCGTTCTTTCACCCGGTTGCCCGGTGAGCCAGCGATCGAAGCTTTTCTCAACCCCTTCAATACCTTGTCCGTCAATATTGGTGAAACCAATCAGTTGGGAGGTCACCTGACCTGAGGGATAGTAGCGGCGTGATTCCTGACGAAGATTAATGCCAGGTAATTTGAGTTTGTGGATATATTCGCCGATGGCGGGGTTAACCTGACGGGCAAGGTAGACAAAACGCCCATTGGGATTGGCGTTAATCTTGGCGGCCATCTGGTCGAGAGGGATTTCCAGCGCATCGGAAAGTGCTTTCCAGCGCGTATCCAGCGTGATGCCGCCGCGTTCATTTAATGCTTTCGGATCGGCCCAGACCGCATTGACCGGCACGCTCACCGCTAAGGGACGTCCGGCGCGATCGCTAATCATGCCGCGCGCGGTTGGCACTTCCTGCACCCGCAGGGAACGCATGTCGCCTTCGCGAACCAGTTGATCAGGGTTAATCACCTGGAGATAAGCCGCACGCACCATCAGAGCAACCATGGCCAGCAGAATACAGCTGCAAAGCAACGCGAAACGCCAGCTAACAAAGCTGGCTTGATCTTCCTGGCGCTTTAATCTTCCGCTACGGGCTGCTTTCATACTGTATTGGCTGCCTATTAATTCATTGCTTAACCACAATATTTTCCTGTGACGGATCGACATGCACCATTTGCAGTTTTTCCGTCGCGATCCGCTCTACGCGGCTATGATCCCCTAACGAGTTCTCTTCCAGAATCAGGTTACGCCACTCAATGTCCAGCGCGTCACGCTCCAACAGCAACTGTTCGCGCTCCGCCGTCAACAGCCGCGTCTTGTGCGCCGTTGTCACGACGAACACCGCCGACACCAACACCGCAATCATCAGCAACAAGGGCAACTTGGCATGGCGCAGCAAATCTTCGCCGATAACGCCGACCAACCCGTGACGCTCATTGCCTATCATGCTGGTAATCTCTCGGCAAATCGCAGGACGGAACTACGCGCACGGGGGTTTTCCGCGACTTCGTCAGCGGAAGGCATCATTTTCCCCACGGCTTTTAACGTTTGTCCGCCCTGACTACGCAACTGTTCTTCCGTCAGCGGCATACCTGCCGGTACTTGCGGACCACGGCTTTGATGACGGATGAAACGTTTAACAATTCGGTCTTCCAGCGAATGGAAACTGATCACCGACAAGCGACCTTGCGGCGCCAATACACTCAACGCCCCGTTCAATGCCTGTTCTATCTCTTCCAGTTCGCTGTTGATATAAATTCGGATGGCCTGAAAACTACGCGTCGCAGGGTGTTTGTGTTTTTCACGTATCGGGCTGGCGGCGGCAATCAGTTCAGCCAACGCTTTCGTCCGTGTCATCGGCTCGGTACGGTTACGCTCGACGATGGCGCGAGCAATCCGCCTGGCGAAACGTTCTTCGCCAAAAGTTTTCAATACCCAGGCAATATCATCGGCTTCCGCTTTCATCAGCCATTCGGCTGCGGACAATCCTCGTGTGAGATCCATACGCATATCCAACGGACCATCGCGCATAAATGAAAAACCGCGCTCAGGATCGTCCAACTGCGGCGAGGAAACGCCAAGATCCAGTAAAACGCCATCAATGCGGCCGGTCAGATCACGTTCCGCCACGTAATCCGCAAGGGCGGAGAAAGGACCGTGAATAATGGAAAAACGGGGATCGGCTATCGCGTTGGCGGCTTCAATCGCCTGAGGATCGCGATCAATAGCCAGTAAACGCCCTTCCGGCCCCAATTGGGTAAGAATAAGGCGAGAGTGTCCACCACGGCCAAATGTGCCGTCGATATAAATTCCGTTGCTGCGAATATTCAGACCGTTAACAGCCTCATCCAGCAGAACGGTGGTATGTTTATAATTTTCCAGCATGTCTATAGTGATAAGTCCTGCAATCGCTCAGACAACGGTTCCTGAGTCGATTGTTCAGCGTCGATATCTTCCCTGACCTGTCGATACCAGGTCTGTTCATCCCACAGTTCAAACTTGTTGAACTGCCCGACCAGCATCACTTCTTTTGTAAGACCTGCATGCTGCCGCAGCGTGCTCGCCAACAACAAGCGTCCGGCGCCATCCATCTGACACTCACTGGCATGCCCCAGCAACAAACGCTGAACTCGTCGTTCCGCTGGATTCATACTCGACAGACGGGAAAGCTTCTGTTCAATAATTTCCCATTCAGGCAGGGGATAAAGCAGCAGGCATGGCTGATGAAGATCAATGGTGCACACCATTTGACCTTGTGATTCCTCGTTCAGCGTTTCCCGGTAACGGGTTGGTACGGCAAGCCGCCCTTTGCTGTCGAGGTTAACCAGCGTAGCACCACGAAACATGCGTGAATTACCCCTTCGTAACCTTTTTCACCACTTTATCCCACAAATTCCCACATTGAAGAGTGTACGGAGGGTATTAAAACCTTGTCAAGCCAGAGCGGGCGTGCTTTGGAATTATTTCTGCATGATGTTGGGCTGTCATGAAGGTAAAAAAAATAACGGAAGAAGATTATTAAAGATTAACGTCATGAAAATTTAAGAGAAATTCACTAAATGAATAATATCGCGTATAGATATAGCCTTAATTTCACACTGCCCGATTAATTTTCCTGTCACAGGATGATACCAAATAGAAGGGTTTCCAGAATAGTCTTAGTCTGCCTAAAGCCTTGCATCACAAGGCTTTCACTTAATATGGATAATTATACAGCGGTTGTTGGCGCTTGCTCAAGGTCACATTTCTGACATTGGCTTCACCGATTCTCTGTTAATCAGTTGATTGACTTTAATTTACATTTTTTAACGCGTGAAATCAGTTAGCAAAAAAGGAAAAATTTATTTCTGGCCAGCACAGAATAAATAGGACGACTGCCATCCTTTACTTACTGCCGTCAATAAAGAGAGCAGGCTAATTATCTTTTTTTACTGCCCGTCCCCCGCTTCTTAAATATTATTATTCTTACCGCCGCACTCGCCGACACAATAAAAACAATCCATTGTAAAATAAAGATTTTTAAGCATACAAACGCGCTAAATAGGTAAAAAACCGGCAAATCGAATATAAAGTAGCGGAAAAGCTGACCATTGAGTCAAAAATAAATATTTATAGCTACTTATTAATTCATTAAGCAGTGATGTAGACTATGTTTAACTTATAAAGTAGAAATAAAACCTTTTTATAAGCATCATTTATTGGCTTTTATCCTATGCTTCATTCTGGAGTAAATTGGTATGTTTTCCCCCGCATCAAGATTGCGTAGCGCAACGGCAGATACCTTTGCCTTAGTGGTGTATTGCTTCGTCACCGGTATGATGATCGAGATCGCGTTGTCCGGCATGAGTTTGGAACAGTCGCTCTCTTCAAGGCTGCTATCCATCCCGGTCAATATTCTCATTGCCTAGCCTTATGGCATTTATCGCGATCGCATATTGCGTTTCGCTAAACGCCGTGGCGCCAATCATTTCATCGTGCGCAATCTTGCCGATCTATTCGCCTATGTCAGCTTCCAGTCTCCAGTCTATGTCGCCATTCTTCTGGCAATAGGCGCTGACTCCGCGCAAATACTGACGGCGGTTACCAGTAATGTTGTGGTTTCGATGGTGATGGGCATCCTGTACGGCTATTTTCTGGAATATTGCCGTCGGCTTTTCCGAGTAGCGGTCTCTGGTTGACGGACAGAGGAAGGAAGCAGCGCCATACACCAGGACGTATGGCGTCAGTTTAAAAGCGGAATTCAGAGTCGGCTGAGTGAACCGCGGCGATACAGATTGCGCCGGATACGATTCAGGCCCGGCTGCGGTCTTTTTGGTTCATCCAGACTTGCCAGCACCAACTCCAATGCACGCTCAGCCACCTCTCGATGACGCTGGGCGACAGACAATACCGGACACTCCAGATAATCCAGCAGTTCATTATCGCCAAAAGTTGCGATAGCCAGATTATTTGGTAAACGCCCGCTTTGTTTCAACGTCACATCCATCACCCCTTGCAACAGCGGGAAAGCGGTGGTGAACAGCGCCTTCGGCATAGGATGATCTTTAAGATAATCGGTAAACATAGCCGCCGCCGCGACGCGTTCATAACTGTTGGCGTAAAGGTAGCTGACTTCGCGGGGATCATCCGCCCATGCCTGACGAAATCCCTGTTCACGCAGAAAACTCACGGAAAGCTCCGGCAACGCGCCCAGATACAGTACGGACTCCGCCGGTACTTTTCTGAGCTCTTGCGCCAGCATCTCGGCATCCTCCAGATCAGCGCCCACCACGCTGGTGAAATGCTTACGATCCAATGCCCTGTCCAATGCGATAATCGGCAGGCTGTCATTCGCCCACCGTTGATAGAACGTGTGCTCAGGCGGTAGCGCCGTGGATACGATGATGGCATCAACCTGACGTTGCAGCAGATGCTCGATACAACGCATTTCATTATCAGGTTGATCTTCAGAGCAGGCGATCAGCAGTTGGTAGCCACGTTGCCGCGCCTGACGCTCCAGATAATTGGCGATGCGCGTATAACTGGTATTCTCCAGATCGGGAATAACCAGACCTATCGACCGCGTGCGCCCAGCACGTAATCCGGCAGCAACCGCATTGGGATGATAATTGTGCTCCCTGACGACAGCCATGACTTTTTCAACGGTCTTATCACTGACACGATATTGTTTGGCTTTTCCGTTAATCACATAGCTGGCAGTAGTGCGTGAAACACCCGCAAGACGAGCGATTTCATCCAGTTTCACGTTAACCCCTTAATAGGCCGGATAAATAAAATGGCGATGACCATAAGTTCATCATGGATATCGCGTAGATCTAACAGCAGAAGCTACCGAACGGCAACCGCTTTTATCACATATAGGATACAGCCATAAAAAATGAAGAGGCTCGATAGGATATTATCGAGCCTCTTAAAGGAAAAAGCAGCGAAAAAGCGGGTTAACGCATGATTTTATCGCCGCGGGCAACGCCAACGATACCGGAACGCGCCACTTCCACAATTTCCGCCACTTCACGCACGGTGTTCAAAAAGGCATCCAGTTTATCGCTGGTACCGGCCAGTTGGACGGTGTACAGCGAAGATGTCACATCAACGATCTGTCCGCGGAAAATGTCGGCGCAACGTTTCACTTCTTCACGTCCGTATCCGGTTGCCTGCAATTTGACCAGCATGATTTCACGCTCAACGTGAGATCCCTGTACCAATTCGCTCACGCGCAGCACGTCCACCAGCTTATGCAATTGCTTCTCGATCTGCTCCAACACTTTCTCATCACCGACGGTCTGAATCGTCATGCGAGATAGCGTTGGATCGTCAGTAGGCGCCACAGTCAGGCTTTCAATATTGTAGCCGCGTTGTGAGAACAGACCGACGACGCGTGACAATGCACCTGATTCATTTTCAAGTAATACCGATAAAATCCGACGCATCATCAGGTCCTCTCCGTTTTGCTAAGCCACATTTCATCCATCGCGCCGCCGCGGATCTGCATAGGGTAAACATGCTCGCTGCTGTCGATATGGACATCGACAAACACCAGCCGGTCTTTCTGCGCCAGCGCCTGCGCCAATTTGCTTTCCAGTTCATCCGGCGTATTAATGGAAATACCGACATGTCCGTAAGCCTCGGCCAACTTCACGAAATCCGGTAGTGATTCCATATAGGAGTTGGAGTGACGACCAGAATAAATCATGTCCTGCCATTGCTTCACCATGCCCAGGAAACGGTTGTTCAGGTTAACCACCACGATAGGCAAGTCATACTGCAATGCGGTGGACAACTCCTGAATATTCATCTGGATGCTACCGTCGCCGGTTACACAGATCACGGTTTCTTTCGGCAGCGCCAGTTTGATGCCCAGCGCCGCAGGCAGACCGAATCCCATAGTTCCCAGGCCGCCGGAGTTCACCCAACGGCGGGGCAGGTCAAAAGGATAATAGAGCGCGGCGAACATCTGATGCTGGCCCACATCGGATGCGATATACGCCTTACCGTCACTCAGGCGGTGTAGCGTTTCTATCACCGCCTGCGGCTTGATGCTGTCGCCTTCGGTACTGTATTTCAGACAATGGCGAGCGCGCCATTGCTCAATATTTCGCCACCAGTCGCACAACGCATCGAACTGCTGCGGGGTTTCGTCCTGGGCCAGCAATTCCAGCATCAGGCTCAGTACCTGTTTGGCATCGCCCACGATCGGAATATCCGCATCGACCGTTTTGGAAATTGAGGCGGGATCGATATCAATGTGCAGTACGGTGGCATCAGGACAATATTTCGCCAGATTATTGGTCGTGCGATCATCAAAGCGCACGCCGACGGCAAAAATAACGTTCGAATGATGCATCGCCATGTTAGCTTCATAAGTGCCGTGCATCCCCAGCATGCCCAGGCATTGACGATGCGTACCGGGGAAACCGCCCAGACCCATCAGCGAACAGGTCACCGGCAGATTGAGCTTCTCGGCCAACGCCAGCAGTTCCTCATGACAGCCGGAATTGATCACCCCGCCGCCGCTGTAAATGATCGGTTTTTCCGCCGCCAGCAGCGTTTGCAACGCACGTCGAATCTGTCCTTTATGTCCCTGAACCGTCGGGTTATAAGAACGCATGCTGACATAATCGGGATAAACGTAAGGCAACTTGTTGGCCGGGTTCATCACATCTTTCGGTAAGTCCACCACCACCGGCCCAGGACGGCCGCTGGATGCCAGATAAAATGCTTTTTTCAGTATCGTTGGTACATCTTCCGCCTGCTTGACCAGAAAACTGTGCTTCACGATAGGCCGGGAAATGCCCACCATATCGCACTCCTGAAACGCATCGTAACCAATCAGCGATGTCGCCACCTGACCAGACAGCACAACCATAGGAATTGAATCCATATAGGCTGTCGCAATACCGGTAATGGCATTGGTCGCGCCGGGGCCGGACGTCACCAGCACCACGCCGACCTCGCCCGTGGCGCGTGCATAACCATCAGCCATATGAACAGCGCCTTGTTCGTGGCGAACCAAAATATGTTCAATACCACCGACCGTATGCAAGGCATCGTAAATATCCAGCACCGCACCGCCGGGATAGCCGAACACATGTTTCACGCCCTGATCGATCAACGATCGGACCACCATCTCGGCGCCTGACAACATATCCATGGTTTTGCCTCTTAATACAACAGGGTTTGTAAATATAACTAATCAACATAACGCGAGATTATGACGTAGGCAAACGGCAAAAAACCATCCCGCCCCAGGATTCTAAGCGGGGATCAGCCGCAGGGAGGTCAAGATCTGAGATAAAACACTGAATAGCGGCCTCTGTGTTTAACGTATCTTCCACAAAGGCCATGAATTACAGCGCGAAATCTTGCGTCCCGCTATTTTCTGAGTAACCGCTTTTCCCGCTACGACAACCATCATGATTCAGGATACATGGCATCAATTTCCAACTGGTAGCGTTGGTTGATGACTTTACGACGCAACTTTAACGTTGGCGTAAGCTCTCCCTCTTCCATCGAAAACGGTGCGGGCAACAACGTAAACTTTTTCACTTGTTCGACACGGGATAACTCTTTTTGCATTTCGCGCAGACGCCGCTCGAACAATTCGATGATATGGCTATGGCGCAGCAGTTCCAGACGATCATGGTATTTCAGATTAACGGAGCGGGCATACTCTTCCAGCGCTTCAAAGCATGGCACAATCAAGGCGGAGACGTACTTGCGCGTATCCGCGATAATCGCGATCTGATCAATAAAGCGGTCCTGTCCCAACGTGCCTTCCAGATGCTGCGGCGCGATATATTTTCCACCTGAAGTCTTCATCAGATCTTTCAGACGTTCCGTGATGAACAGATTACCGTCCGCATCCAACTCGCCGGCATCGCCGGTTTTGAGCCAACCATCCCCGGTAAAGACCTCGGCCGTTTCCTGCGGACGATGAAAATAACCGCGCATCACCGTGGCGCCACGCACCTGAATTTCGTTATCCGCGCCAATCCGCACCTCAATCTCCGGCAAGGGCGTGCCGATCGATCCTAAACGGAAATGGTGCGCTTCCCAGCAGGAAACCGTCGCACAGGTTTCGGCCATGCCGTAACCGTATATGATGCGCACGCCCAGGGAGAGAAAAAACTGGATGATGTTGTCATCCAACCGTGCGCCCGCCGCCGGCATGAAGCGGATCTGTCCGCCCAAAAGCTGACGTAATTTACTGAGAACCAAACGATCGGCATAACGGTGCATAATTCGGTTGAATATGCCGGGACGTTTTCCCGTATTGTGCATCCGACAAACGGCGTCTCCCTGGGCGATGGCCCAACGGAACAGGTACTGGCGATACCAGGGCGCCTGCGCCACTTTTTCATGGACGGCGCTGTACACTTTCTCGTAGAAACGGGGAACCGCGCACATCAGGGTCGGTTTAACCGCCTGCATCGCCTCGCGAACCTGACTGGTATCGCTGAGGTACACATTCTGCGCGCCGCTATGCATGATAAAAAAACTCCACGCACGCTCGAATACATGGGATAGCGGCAGAAAACACAGCGAACGGTCGGCGTCGGATACACTCAGACGTTGATCATGCAGCCGGAGTTGCATCGCCATATTCGCGTAATCCAGCATCACGCCCTTGGGTTCGCCCGTAGTGCCGGAGGTATAAATCAGGGTGAACAGATCGCTGAGTTCACGGCTATCAATGCGGTTTTGCAGTTCGTTATGCCAGAAGGCTTCCCCGGCCTGGGATTCAAATTCACGCAGAGAAACGGCAATGTCGCAATTACGCAAATCCACGTCATCATCCAGCACGATGATGTTGCGCAATTGCGGACACGTATCACGTAACGCCAGCAACGCATCAAACTGCACCTGTCCGCCAACAAAGAGCGTGCGAATATCGGCGTCATTAATGATAAATGCGGCTTGCGACGCGGTATTGGTGGCATAAATCGGCACGCTGATGGCTCGCAGATGCAGCAGGGATAAATCCGCCAGCGTCCAGTTCATTGAGTTGTGCGAGAAAATGGCGACGCGCTCCTGCACATCCACGCCTAATTCCAGTAAAGCAGCGGCAATACGCCGAATACGCCGCCCCGCCTGTGACCAGGTAAGCTGTTTCTCTTCGCCTGGCGCCCATTCACGCAACGCGATATGCCCGGCGCAATGCGCGATCTGATGCTGTACCCGGTGTACCACATGGTATTGCTGTAAAAGATTGTTCATCGATAAAAAGCGACTCATTATCAATTCGTTGGCCGGAAATATTTCAGCGTACATTAGGTGTATTATTTCGGTGGGCAGTCTACCGTCATCGCTCGGAATCGCAACGCTATTTCTGCCATAAATAGCGACCTATAGCGAGGTTACTTGACGCGCATCACATCAAATCAAAGGTTGACATAACCCTGAAGATCAAGTACCAATAACCCCATATCGAATTCCAGATGACGAGACATCATGTTCAATTTTGTTTTCCTACTAAGCCTACTACTAGACGCATCAACATTGCGCGGTATGCTGGTGGGCAAAATTCACAACTGATTTCACGCCACCCAAATAAAAAACCCGCGCCGATGCGCGGGTTTTTTTTTACTCGCCGGGCGCCAGATAAACATGACAAGGAACCAACCAATGAGCCAGCAAGTCATTATTTTCGATACCACATTACGTGACGGTGAACAGGCATTACAGGCTAGTCTGAGCGTGAAAGAAAAACTCCAGATTGCGCTGGCGTTGGAAAGGATGGGCGTTGACGTCATGGAAGTCGGCTTCCCGGTCTCCTCGCCCGGCGACTTTGAATCTGTACAGACGATTGCCCGCAACATCAAGAATAGCCGGGTCTGCGGTCTCACTCGCTGCGTCGAGAAAGATATTGATGTGGCGGCCGAGGCGCTGCGTGTGGCCGATGCGTTCCGCATCCATACCTTTATCGCCACCTCCCCGATGCACATCGCCACCAAACTGCGCAGTACGCTGGATGAAGTCATCGAACGCGCCATCCATATGATCAAACATGCGCGTAATTACACGGACGACGTCGAGTTTTCCTGTGAAGACGCGGGCCGCACGCCAATCGCCGATCTGAGCCGGGTCGTGGAAGCCGCGATCAAGGCCGGCGCCCGTACCATCAACATTCCCGATACCGTCGGCTACACCCTGCCTCATGAATTCGGCAATATTATTGCCTCGCTGTACGAGCGCGTTCCCAATATCGATCAAGCCATCATCTCCGTGCACACCCACGACGATCTGGGTCTGGCGGTAGGCAACGCGATGGCGGCGGTTCATGCCGGAGCGCGTCAGGTTGAAGGTACCCTGAACGGCATCGGCGAACGTGCCGGCAACTGTGCGCTGGAAGAAGTGATTATGGCGATCAAAACGCGTCATGATATTCTGAACGTCCACACCACTATCAATCATCAGGAAATCTACCGCACCAGCCAATCAGTCAGCCAGATCTGCAACATGCCGATCCCCGCCAATAAAGCCGTGGTAGGTTCTAATGCTTTCGCTCACTCTTCCGGCATTCATCAGGATGGTGTGCTGAAAAATCGCGAAAATTACGAAATTATGACGCCGGAATCCATCGGTTTGAAAGAAGTGCAGTTGAATCTGACTTCCCGTTCAGGACGCGCGGCGGTGAAACACCGTATGGAAGAGATGGGCTATCAGGAGAGCGACTACAATCTGGATGATTTGTATTCCGCTTTCCTGAAACTGGCCGACAAAAAAGGTCAGGTTTTCGATTACGATCTGGAAGCGCTGGCGTTCATCAACAGTCAGCAGGAAGAGCAGGATTTTTATAGCCTGGATTATTTTAGCGTGCAGTCTGGCTCCAGCGTGATGGCCACCGCCTCCGTCAAACTGAACTACGGGGCGGAAACGCAGGCGGAAGCCGCCACCGGCAATGGTCCGGTTGATGCCGTCTATCAGGCGATCAACCGCATCACCGGCTACCAGATTTCACTGGTTAAATACCAGTTGACCGCCAAAGGACAAGGCCGGGACGCTCTGGGCCAGGTGGATATCGTCGCGGATTATCAGGGCCGTCGCTTCCACGGCGTCGGGCTGACGACGGATATCGTCGAATCCTCCGCCCAAGCGATGGTAAATGTATTGAACAATATTAAACGCGCTCAGCAGGTAGAAAAAGAAATCCAGCGTCTGCAACAGCACAACAGTAAACAACAAAATAATCAGGAAACAGTGTGATGACCAAAAGCTACCACATCGCCGTCTTACCCGGAGACGGCATTGGCCCGGAAGTAATGGCGCAGGCCCACAAAGTGTTGGACGCGGTACGCCAGCGCTTTAATCTGCGGATTACCACCAGCGAATATGACGTCGGCGGCATCGCCATCGATCGCCAGAAGACGCCGCTGCCGCAGGCCACCATCGCCGGTTGCGAGCAGGCCGACGCCGTTTTGTTCGGTTCGGTCGGCGGCCCGAAATGGGAACATTTACCCCCGGCGGAACAACCGGAACGCGGGGCGTTATTGCCGCTGCGCAAGCACTTCAGATTGTTCAGCAACCTGCGCCCGGCCCGACTGTATCAGGGGTTGGAAGCTTTCTGCCCGTTGCGCGGCGATATCGCCGCCAAAGGGTTCGACATTCTGTGCGTGCGCGAACTGACGGGCGGCATTTATTTTGGTCAGCCAAAGGGACGCGAAGGCAGCGGTCAACACGAGCGCGCCTTCGACACCGAGGTCTATCATCGTTTCGAGATTGAGCGCATCGCGCATATCGCGTTTGAATCCGCGCGCAAGCGCCGTGGTATCGTCACCTCTATTGATAAAGCCAATGTGTTGCAAAGCTCTATCCTGTGGCGTGAAATCGTCAATGAAATCGCCAAAGAATACCCGGATGTGAAACTGTCTCATCTGTACATCGACAACGCCACCATGCAGTTGATCAAAGATCCATCCCAGTTCGACGTGATGCTGTGTTCCAACCTGTTCGGCGACATTCTGTCCGATGAGTGCGCCATGATCACCGGTTCTATGGGAATGCTGCCTTCCGCCAGCCTCAACGATCAGGGATTCGGTTTGTACGAACCCGCGGGCGGATCCGCGCCGGATATCGCGGGTAAAAACATCGCCAACCCGATCGCGCAAATTTTATCGCTGGCCTTGCTGCTGCGTTACAGCCTGGCAGCGGATGACGCGGCCGACGCCATCGAAAAAGCCGTCAATATCGCGCTGGCGGAAGGTTATCGCACCGCGGATCTGGCCAGCGACGGCAATGCAATAGGGACAAGTGAAATGGGCGATATCATCGCCCGGTTTGTGGCGCAAGGGGCATAATCATGGGTAAGACGTTATATCAGAAATTATTTGATGCGCATGTGGTTCACGAAGCGCCGAATGAAACGCCCCTGCTGTATATCGATCGTCATCTGGTGCACGAGGTGACGTCGCCGCAGGCTTTTGATGGTCTGCGGGCCATGGGCCGCAAGATTCGCCAACCGGGTAAGACCTTTGCGACCATGGACCATAACGTTTCCACGCAAACCAAAGATATCAATGCCAGTGGCGAAATGGCGCGCATTCAGATGCAGGAACTGATCAAGAACTGTGCTGAATTCGGCGTACAACTGTATGACCTGAACCATCCGTTTCAGGGCATTGTCCATGTCATCGGCCCGGAGCAAGGAATGACGCTGCCGGGAATGACCATTGTGTGCGGCGATTCCCATACCGCGACGCACGGCGCATTCGGCTCGCTGGCGTTTGGCATCGGCACCTCGGAAGTTGAACATGTGCTGGCGACGCAAACCCTGAAACAGGGCCGCGCCAAAACCATGAAGATCGAAGTCACAGGCGATGCGACGCCGGGCATCACCGCGAAAGATATCGTGCTGGCGATTATCGGTAAAACCGGCAGCGCTGGCGGCACCGGCCATGTGGTTGAATTCTGCGGTAAAGCGATTCAGGCGCTGAGCATGGAAGGCCGTATGACGCTGTGCAACATGGCGATTGAAATGGGCGCCAAAGCAGGTCTGGTCGCACCGGATGAAACTACGTTCAACTATCTGAAAGGACGTCAGTTTGCGCCGAAAGACGCGAACTGGGATGCGGCCGTCGCTTGCTGGAACACGCTGAAATCGGACGACAACGCGCAATTCGATACCGTCGTCACGCTGGATGCCGCGCAGATTGCCCCGCAGGTTACCTGGGGCACCAACCCCGGTCAGGTTATCGCCGTCGATCAGGTCATTCCGTCTCCCGAATCGTTCAGCGATCCGGTAGAGCGCGCCTCAGCCGCCAAAGCGCTGGCCTATATGGACTTGCAGCCCGGCATCAAACTGACCGATGTGGCGATTAATAAAGTCTTTATCGGCTCCTGCACCAACTCGCGCATTGAAGATCTGCGCGCCGCGGCGGAAATAGCCAAAGGCCGCAAAGTGGCTCAGGGCGTGCAGGCCATCGTCGTCCCCGGTTCAGGTCCGGTGAAAACTATGGCGGAACTGGAAGGACTGGATAAAGTGTTTATCGAGGCGGGTTTCGAATGGCGTCTGCCAGGCTGTTCAATGTGTCTGGCGATGAACAACGATCGGCTGAACCCCGGTGAACGTTGCGCATCAACCAGCAACCGTAACTTTGAAGGACGTCAGGGCCGTGACGGACGCACCCATCTGGTCAGCCCGGCGATGGCCGCTGCCGCGGCGGTAACCGGGCATTTTGCCGATATCCGCGAATTGAATTAAGAGAGAAACCAACATGGCTAAATTTACGCAACATACCGGTCTGGTGGTTCCCCTGGATGCCGCTAACGTCGATACCGATGCCATTATTCCAAAACAGTTTTTGCAAAAGGTCACACGTACCGGCTTTGGTCAGCACCTGTTTAACGACTGGCGTTTTCTGGATGAGGCCGGTCAGGAACCCAACCCTGATTTTGTGCTGAACAAACCCCGCTATAAAGGTGCCAGCATTTTGCTGGCGCGTGAAAACTTCGGCTGTGGTTCATCCCGCGAACATGCGCCGTGGGCATTGACTGACTATGGTTTCAACGTGATTATCGCGCCAAGCTTCGCCGATATCTTTTACGGCAACGCGTTTAACAATCAGTTGCTGCCCGTTACGCTGAGCGAGGCTGAGGTGGATGAACTGTTCAAACTGGTTGAAGGACAGCAGGGCATGACCTTTACGGTCGATCTGGAAAATCAGGTTGTGCATGCCGGAGACAAACACTATACGTTTGAAATCGGTAGTTTCCGTCGTCACTGCATGATCAACGGGCTGGATAGTATCGGGCTGACGCTGCAACACGAAGCGTCCATCGCGGAATACGAGAAAAATCAGCCGTCATTTCTGCATTGATCGATCAGGCAGGGGCGTCGTCAGACGCCCCTGCTCATTCATTACTTGCGAACACGCTGCTGACGCCAAATTTCCCCGCTCATGACACAAAAGATCAACGTCATCACCAGCGCCCCGGCGATAAGCGCGTCTTCTCCCCGCCACATCGTCACTAACGGAACCAGACAGGCGCTCAGGCCATAACCCAACGTATGGCTGGTGGCGATCCAACCAGCCCCGGCCCCCGCCTGAAGCCGATCATTGAGCAGTATCTGATAGGAGGGCTTAGCCAGCGCCGCGCCAAACGACATTATCCCGCAACCAAGATAAAACAGCGCCACGCCTCCCCACACCATCAATGTCAACCCCAGCGTTATGACGCCGCCCGATAAGATCAACAACGCGCCGGGCGACAAAAGCTGTCGCCGCAACACCGTAAATTGCGCCAGCAACGCAGTGATGGCCGCCAGACTCAACAACAGCGCCACCTGATGGCTGAGCGATTCCCCGTGGGCAGGGAACCGCATTTTCAGCGCAGGCGACAAGCCAAGCTGCATCAGACTGACGGCGGCGGCCAGACACAGCGCGCAACACAAATACAGCAGCATATTCGCACGCAGTCTCACCGGCAAACGCGCGGGCGATATCTGTGGCGGTTCACCCTGCTCACGCCAGATAATCAGCAATGCCAGCAACGGCGTCAGCGCCATCAACCACAATGGCGCCAGCGGATGCAGCACCAGCGCAGCCGACGCGCATAACGGGCCGAACAGACGTCCGCCGCTTAAGCCGGAACTGATCGCGGCCAGCGCCCTCATTCGGTGGTCCGGCCCCGCCCGCTGCAACGCCCATACCTGACAGGCCGGCACCATACCCGATACCGTCAGCCCGTAAATAATGCGCGCCACAATCAATCCGCATAATCCCACCGTCACAGACAACCATTCCTGAACCATTCCCAGGCAGGCCAGCGCCAATAACATAAAACTCAGTAAATACTCGCACAGCGACGCCACCACCACCGGCTTACAGCCGTATCGATCAATCCGCCGCCCCCACCACGGCGAAGCCGGGAGAAAAAGAATAGAACCCAGCGTCAATAAACCCGCCCAGACTGACAGTGAAAGTTTAGTTTCACTAACCAGTATCGGTAACGCCACCAGCAACCCATTCTGGCCAATACCTAACAGACCGGCGCACAGCGCCAGCGTCCAATAGTTTTCTCTGGAAAACGATATGGGCTTTGCTGTCCCTAAAAATGGCAAATGTCGCATGAAATGTAATTAATCCGTAATGTTAGTGTATGAATAAAAGAGGAAAACTGACAAAATCTTAACATTAAGATTGATAATAAGAATTATTATTGTCAGAATTCAAGTTCTCATTTGGACGAACGAGAACCCTGCTCACCATGAACATGCAGAAATCAAATCAGGTAAATGATGTAGCGGCTCAATGTTTTCTTAATGCATTGATAAGGGAAACTAAGGATTGGTATGTGGAACATGCCCCTGACAATCAGACGCTGACCGCTGTCATACTTCCTTTGTCGCCATCGCGAATGCTCCGATTACCGCTTATCTATTTCTCCGCCACCCAGCATCACCGCTACCGTTTTCCCGCTCAGTTGGTATCGGACGGCAGCCCGCGGGATATTGATTTCGCCACGCTGGTTTCAGCGCTGCTGGAGAAACCCGCTATTGCCGAAAACCTGCCCGTACAAGTGCTGACAAGCTTCCGCCAGCGGGTACTGGAAAGTCACCACCACACGCATCAGGCCATCGCGCAGCGCCTCGACTGGCCGATGCTGCGCCACAAGCCGTTGACCTTCGCTCAGGCGGAACAAGGTTTACTGGTCGGTCATGCGTTTCATCCGGCGCCGAAGTCTCACCAACCTTTTAATGAGACGCAAGCGCAGCGCTATCTACCGGATTTCGCCGCTCGTTTTCCATTGCATTGGTTCGCCGTTGCCAGAGAACAGATTGGCGGGGAAAGTCTCGGCATCAGCCTACAGCAGCGTCTGCTGCGGTTCGCGGTAGAAAACGCGCCGGACCTGATAGGTCACGTCACTGACGATGTGTGGCTGCTGCCCATGCACCCCTGGCAGGCGGAACACCTGCTGCAACAAAACTGGTGCCGGCAGTTGTTGCGGCGAGGCATGCTGCGTGACCTGGGCGAGGCCGGACAGTACTGGCTACCGACCTCTTCGTCGCGCTCGCTTTACTGCCCGACCAGCCGCGACATGATCAAATTCTCCCTCAGCGTGCGGCTGACCAACTCGATCCGCACCCTATTCATTAAAGAGCTAAAACGAGGCATGCGGCTGGCGCGGCTGGCGCAAACTTCGCGCTGGCAGACTTTACAGGCTCGCTATCCCACGTTTCAGTTCATGCAGGAAGATGGCTGGGCCGGACTGCGCAATCTGGAAGGCGAGATAGAAAACGAAAGCCTGTTCGCCCTGCGCCGCAATCTGCTGTTCGGCGACGCAAACAGTCAGACCAATGTTCTGGTCACGCTGACGCAGGCCGCGCCGGACGGGGGCGACAGTCTGCTGACCGCGGCCGTCCGGCGGCTGGCTGACCGGTTGTCCATTAATCCGGCGCGTGCCGCTCAGGTATGGTTGAGCGCCTACTGTCAGCATGTGCTGACGCCGCTGTTCAGCGCCGAAGCGGATTACGGTCTGGTGCTGCTGGCGCACCAACAAAATATTCTGGTGGAAATGAAGCACGATCTCCCAGTCGGCATGCTGTACCGCGACTGTCAGGGCAGCGGCTTTACGCAACAAGCTCAGACATGGCTGGAAGAAATTGGCGAAGCCGATGCCGAGAACCGCTTTACCACGCAACAATTGCTGCGCTATTTCCCTTACTACCTGCTGGTGAACTCAACGTTGGCGGTCACCGCGGCCTTAGCCGCCGCAGGTTTCGGCAGCGAACCACAACTGATGGCGCAGGTGCGCTCTTCTCTTGCCGAATTGCGCGCCACAGCCATGAATACTCATTGTCTGGACTATGTGCTGGACAGCCCGATGTGGAACTGCAAGGGCAACTTTTTCTGCTATCTGCACGATCACAACGAAAACACCATCGTCGATCCCGCCGTGATCTATTTCAATTTTCCCAACCCGTTGTTAATTCAGGAGATGGCATGATGCCAGAAGCCAATATCGTTCACGCAATCAATGGCATGTACTGCGAGATACAGGCGCAATCCCTGGCGCTAAGCTGGGGAGTGGATAACAGCGCGCAGTTGCATTGCCCCGGCGTAATGCCATCCGATTGGCTGGCGGAGGCCATCGATCAGTTATTTATCGCGGTGCCGACGCTGTCCGGCATATCGCTGCCGTGGCGGGAATGGCGCGATGCCCCGGATGCGCTGGCGCTGTTTGAACAGATCCAAAGCGATTTTCTGGCGCGGGAAACCTTCTGGCAACTGCCGCTGTGGTTGCGTGCGACGCGCCGCCAGCCGACATCGCCCTTACAGTATGACGACGCGCGCGCTCTGTTATCCCCCGCGTCCGACGCGTCCGCAAGGGGAAGTTTACCGCCGTTATGACCCGCGCGTCAGACAGACGCTGAGTTTCCGCCTGCCTGACGCCGACCGCGACACGCCGCAGTTCACCCGCTGGATGAACGACGATCGCATCGCGTTCTTCTGGGAACAACGCGGATCGGAAACCCTGCAATATGATTACCTGATCAGCAAACTTGAAGACGCCCATCTGTACCCGCTCATCGGTTGTTATGACGACCAGCCCTTCGGCTATTTTGAGGTTTACTGGGCGGCTGAAGACCGTATTGGCCGCCACTATCGCTGGCAACCGTTCGATCGTGGTCTGCACATGCTGGTCGGCGAGCAGAACTGGCGCGGCGCGAGCTTCGTGCGCAGTTGGCTGCGCGGACTGACGCACTATCTCTATCTTGATGCTCCGCAAACCGGGCGGGTAGTGGCTGAACCGCGTGCGGATAATCAGCGCTTGTTCCGCCACCTGCCCGCTGCGGGCTACCGCACCGTCAAGGAGTTCGATTTCCCGCACAAACGTTCACGTTTGATCATGAATCAGCGCAACGCCTTCTTCACGGAGGTGGGTCTGTAATGAACGATTACCGTGAAGACTGGCAATGGGTTAACCGGTTGCTGGTCGCCAAAATGCTGGCTGAGTTGGAATACGAGCGAACGTTGCAGGCCGAACCGGAAAGCGACGGCCAGTGGCGTATTTCGCTGCCGGAAAGCGAATGGCGTTTCGCCGCCCGTCGCGACATCTGGGGCTGGTTGTGGATCGATGCGGACAGCGTGCGCTGCGAACACTCGCCCATCACGGCGGACGCGCTGCTCAGACAACTCGCCCCGCGGATCGGAATGAATGACGCTCAGATTGCGGAACACCTTGAAGATCTCTACGCCACCCTGCGCGGCGACTTGCAACTACGGCGTCAACGTCGCGGCATGAGCGCGCAGGATCTGATCGCGCTGGACGCCGGTACGCTACAGTGCCTGCTATCCGGCCATCCTAAATTTGTCTTCAACAAAGGTCGCCGCGGCTGGGGACTGGATGACCTGCGCCGCTACGCACCGGAATATCGGCAAACGTTTCGTCTGCACTGGCTGGCGGTACGGCGTGAGTGCGCGGTGTGGAGCCACGATGACGAAGTATCGATGGACACCTTACTGCAAAGCGCCATGAATGAAACCGAACGTCAGCGTTTCCAACAACACTGGCAAGCGCTGGGTTTGACGGAGGCGTGGTTGCCGATGCCGGCGCATCCGTGGCAGTGGTGGCAGAAAATTGCGCTGCACTTCCTGCCGCAACTGGCGGAAGGGGAGATCATCTCGCTGGGGGAATTCGGCGATCACTATCTGGCGCAACAATCGTTGCGCACGCTGACCAACGCCAGCCGACGCAGCAAGCTGGACGTCAAGCTGCCGTTAACCATTTACAACACCTCGTGCTACCGCGGGATCCCCGGCAAGTACATTGCCGCAGGCCCGCTCGCCTCGCGCTGGTTACAGCAGATCGTCGCCAGCGATCCGACGCTTAACGCCAGCGGCGCCGTGATCCTCGGCGAACCGGCGGCAGGTTATCTGGCGCATTCCGGCTACCAGACGCTTAAACAAGCACCCTATCGCTACCAGGAAATGCTGGGCGTTATCTGGCGAGAGAATCCATCCTGCTATCTGCATTCCGACGAACAGGCGATCCTGATGGCGACGCTGATGGAGTGCGACGAACAAGGGCAGCCGTTGATCGGCGCTTACATCGCCCAGTCGGGGCTCGACGCCGAAACATGGCTGCGACAGTTGTTCCGGACCACCGTGGTGCCGCTTTATCACCTGCTATGCCGCTACGGGGTATCACTGATCGCCCACGGTCAGAATATTACGCTGGCTATGAAGAAGGGTTGTCCGCAGCGCGTGCTGCTGAAAGATTTTCAGGGCGACATGCGACTGACGCAAGAGGATTTCCCTGAGCGGCATTCCCTGCCCGACGCAGTCAGCGCCGTGACGGTGCGTTTGAGCGCCGACTATCTCATCCACGATTTACAGACCGGTCATTTCGTCACCGTGCTGCGCTTTATCTCCCCACTTACCGAGCGATTGGGGATCAGTGAAACCCGCTTTTACCAATTGCTGGCCGGAGAACTGCACGCCTACATGGACGGCCATCCTCATCTGGCGGAACGTTTTGCGCTGTTTGACCTCTTTAAGCCAGCGATCATCCGGGTCGTGCTCAACCCCGTAAAGCTGACCTTCTCCGAACATGACGGCGGCAACCGCATGTTGCCCAACTATCTTAAGGATTTGCCAAACCCGCTGTGGTTAGTGGCACAGGAGCCTGCACAATGAAAGAACAACTGGATTTCATCGGTATCGGCATCGGTCCGTTCAACCTGAGCATTTCCGCGCTGGCATACTCGTTGACCGATTTCCAAAGCCGCTTTTTTGAGCGTAAACCTCATTTTGCCTGGCATCCCGGCATGCTGGTACCCGACTGCCATATGCAGACTTCGTTTCTAAAGGATTTGGTCAGCGCAGTGGATCCGTGCAACCCTTTCAGCTTTATCAACTATCTGGTGCAGAAGAAGAAATTCTATCGCTTTCTGACAACCGAGATGCGTACCGTCTCACGGGACGAGTTCTCCGATTACCTGGGCTGGGCTGCCGATAACATGGATAACCTCTCCTTCGACGCGCCGGTTTATGCCGTCGATTTCGACGAAAAGCGACGTCGCTTTATCATCGAAACGCAGGATGGCGTCTGGCAGGCTCGTCATGTCTGTGTGGGGATCGGCAAGCAGCCTTATCTGCCTGAATGCGTAAACGACATCAGTGACGATTGCTTCCATGCCAGCGAAATGAATCTGCGCAAACCGACGCTGGCGGGCAAAACCGTGACCATCGTCGGCGGCGGACAAAGCGGCGCCGATCTTTTCCTGAATATCTTGCGCGGCGAATGGGGCGAACCGACGCACATCAACTGGGTATCACGACGCAACAATTTCAATGCGCTGGATGAAGCGCCGTTCGCCAATGAATATTTCACGCCGGACTATGTCACCAGCTTCCTTGGTCTGGAGGAAAACACCAAGCAAAACATGCTGGCGGAACAGAAAATGACATCGGATGGCATTACCGCTGAGTCTCTGCTGGCGATCTATCGTGAACTGTACCACCGCTTTGACGTGCTGGGACAACCGCGCAACGCCTCGCTGCTGCCCAGCCGTTCGCTGATTGCTTTGGATAAAACCGGCTCTCGCCACCAGCTTAAGCTTCACCACAAGCTGGACAACGGACATGACCTGCTGCAAAGCGATGTGGTGATCTTTGCCACCGGTTATCGCACCGCGTCGCCCGCCGTGCTCTCTCCGCTGCATCAGCGTCTGTCCGTTACCACGGATGGCAACTATCGGATCAACCCCGACTTCACGCTGGACTGGCAAGGCCCCGCCGACAACCATCTGTTCGCGGTCAATTCCAGTATGCAGCAGCACGGCATCTCCGAACCGCAGTTAAGCCTGATGGCCTGGCGCTCCGCCAATATTCTCAATCGGGCGATAGGAAGAGAACATTTCGATCTCAGCACATCACCATCGTTTATCGAGTGGCGCAGCGGGATAAACCATGCCATGACGCGTAACAACAACACGGCTGATAACCAAAATAGTTCTGATAACCACAACCTGGCGTGATGATCACGCTTTTTTATGCAGGGCGAAAAAATGTTAAAGACAAAAAAAATACTCTGGGTAATCTCTCCCTCGTTGTTCGCCACCGTCGTTCCGGGGACTGTTCAGGCGCAGTCCGCCGATGATCAGATGGTGGTCAGCGCCAGCCGTACTCTGCGTACTGTCGGGCAGATGGCGCAAACCACCTGGGTCATTGACGGCAGTCAAATCGAACAACAAGTACAAGGCGGCAAAGAACTGAAAGATGTGCTGGCGCAATTGATTCCGGGTCTGGACGTCAGCAGCCAGAGCCGGACAAATTACGGTATGAACATGCGCAGACGCAGCATCGTCGTGATGGTCGATGGCGTCCGCCTCAACTCTTCCCGTTCGGACAGCCGCCAGCTTGATTCCATCGATCCGTTCAATATCGCACATATCGAAGTGATTTCCGGCGCCACCTCACTCTACGGCGGCGGCAGTACCGGCGGATTGATCAATCTGGTCACCAAAAAAGGACAGGCTGATCGGCAGGTCGAGTTGGAACTGGGCAGTAAAACCGGCTTCCGCAGCAAACGCGATCATGACGATCGCGTCGCGGCGGCGGTGAGCGGCGGCAATGAGAACCTTGCGGGTCGGCTTTCCGTCACCTATCAGAAATTTGGCGCCTGGTATGACGGCAACGGCAATGACGTGTTGCTGGATAATACCCAGACCGGTCTGCAATACTCAGACCGTCTCGACGTGATGGGAACCGGTACGCTGCAAATCGATGAACATCAGCAACTGCAACTGGTGACCCAGTATTATAAAAGCCAGGGCGACGGCAAGCACGGGCTCTATCTTGGCGAAAACTTCTCCGCCGTGACCGGCGACGGAGAAGCCAGCAATAGCGGCCGTCTCCACTCGGACCGAATTCCCGGCACCGAGCGTCATCTGATCAGTCTCCAGTACGGTAACACCGATTTCTGGGGACAGGATTTGGCGGCGCAGATTTACTACCGTGATGAAGCGCTGACCTTCTACCCCTTCCCGGCACTGAGCGGCGGTACGGTAAGAAGTTTGTCGTCCTCGGAGCAAAACACCAGTCAGTATGGCGCCAAGCTGACTTTCAATAGCACACCGCTTGATGCGCTGACGCTGACCTACGGTGTTGACGCCGAACATGAAACCTTCGACGCCAACCAGATGTTCTTCGACTTGCCCCGCGCCAGCCAGTCCGGGGGGATGAACAACCAGCGTATTTTCAGCGTTGACCGTTACCCCGGCTACAGCATCACCAATCTGGCGCCGTTCATGCAAACCAGCTATGACATCACCCCCATGTTTACGCTCAGCGGCGGCGTGCGCTACCAATGGACCAAAAATAAGGTGAAGAACTTTGTCGGTTATAATCAACAGCAGGCCATCGCCAACGGCACCGCCGCCTCTGCGGATACTATTCCCGGCGGCAGCACCGACTACAACAACCTGCTGTTTAACGCCGGCATCCTCGCTCATCTGACGGAAAAACAGCAAGCATGGTTTAACTTCTCGCAAGGCGTCGAATTACCGGATCCGGGTAAGTATTACGGACGGGGAACTTACCGGTTGGTCAATGACCACTATCAGTTGCTTAACAGCGTGAACGTCAACCAGTCTCAAATGGAAGGCATCAAGGTCGATTCCTATGAACTCGGCTGGCGTTATACCGGTGATAATCTGCATACTCAGGTCGCCGCTTACTACTCCATTTCCGACAAATCGGTCGAAATCAACTCATCAGACCTGACCATTTTCGTTAAGCCCAACGAACGACGGATCTATGGTGTGGAAGGCGCCGCCGATTATTTCTTTAACGACAGCGACTGGAGCACCGGAGTAAACGTTAATCTGGTCAAATCCGAACTTAAGTCCAACGGTAAATGGGAGAAACTGGATGTCCGCGACGCCAGCGCCTCGAAAGCCGTCGCTTATATCAACTGGGCGCCTGATGACTGGTCGCTGCGCCTGCAAACCCAGCAAACCTTCGATGTTTCGGATGCGGAAGGTCGGAAAATCAACGGCTACAACACCCTCGACTTTATCGGCAGCTATACCTTACCTGTCGGCAAGATCAGCTTCAGCGTGGAAAACCTGCTGGATAGACAATACACCACCACCTGGGGACAACGAGCGCCGCTCCAGTACAGCCCGGCCTTCGGCGCGGCATCGCTGTATGAATATAAGGGACGCGGCCGCACTTTTGGCCTGACGTATTCCGCCGTCTTTTAATTAAGCACCGCAATACATCGCCCCGAATCGGCAACGATCGGGGCTTTTTACATTTGAATATGCAGGTTTTACGTCAACTATTTAACACACGGCTTCCCTGACTGATATTTCTTCCTCTATCCCCTCATCGCAATAGTTGCGAGGCGATACGCAATCCCTTGCGCTCCGCCACTTTTTCGATCCGTAAACAGATATATTTCCTGCTTACTTAAGACATTACATGTTGACAATAGTCAACACCAGACTTACCATAACTTCATTACTCAGGATGATGATGAAAAAACACCCAAACAAACATATTCAAGCGGCTATTGAATATGCGCTGGCGCAAGGCTGGAGATTCAACCCCAGTAAAGGACATGCTTTTGGCAGGCTCATTTGCGACACGCCAGACCATGCCGATCACATGATGAGCATTTGGTCTACACCGGCAAACCCGGAAAACCATGCAAAACAGATCCGCCGCCAGGTAGACCACTGTCTGATGATAGTGAAAAAAAACTAAGCTAAGCCGCTTAATGAGGAATTGAGGAATATATGACAACTTACCATTTTTCTCTCACGCTATCGGGCGTTACCGCTGAGACACCGGGATTGGAAGATGCGCTATTTTCCAATGGCTGTAGCGATGCTTTACTTTGCTTTTATGGTCACGCCGTCTATCTGGAGTTTGATCGTGGAAGTACAAATTTTGCTGCTGCGGTACTCAGCGCGATCCGCGATATTGAGTTGGCCGGCATTAATGCTCAAGTACAATCCGCTGATGCGGCCTTGGTTGGGCTCAGCGACATTGCGGCATTATCCGGCATGTCACGTCAGGCAATCGCCTTGATGAAAGATGGAAAACGCGGGACGGGCGATTTTCCTTCGCCAATCCAGCGTCTTAGCGGGGCCTCTCCGCTGTGGAATTGGAGCGATGTGGCGGAATGGCTGGCGAAACAGGGAAAAATAGCGCAGGAACTGGCTGATAACGCAAGGGAGCTTACCGCCATCAATCTGGCGCTACAAGTACGCAATAGCCGCCAACAAGCTGAGTTAAACCGCTACAGCGCCTTACTCAACGATCATCAGGCGCTGAACGCGTACTGCCGCTGAGCTTTTTTATGGGTTCAAAAACGCCGGCACATACGCGCTGGCGGGTGAAAAGCACCCTTACTCGACGCTTTCATTATTTCGCGTTAATCTCTGTTGCTCTATGGCGCGTAAATTATTTCTATAAGCATCAGTATGCCCTGATTCACACATGGTTCTGAAATAATGTTCAAAGGTGGGATAGACCATCTCGCCGTTTTCATGCGAATACCACAAATTGGGAGAACCATAATCCAGATTTTGAATAATCGATCTCGCTTCCCGGTAATATCGGTTCATATCCTGCGTGGTTTGATACTCCACCTTTTCACAATCATGCGCCGCCCTTTCAATACCGGAATAGCCCTAGAGAAACCTGCTGTTAACCTGCTGAAACTCTTTGATTCTGCTTATATTCGTTAATTCAACCAGCATGATACTCAACGGTCGATAATTACTGCCTTTCTCATCTCTCGCCGTGGACTCCGCCAGCACCGCTTCCCGGCAGTGTAGCCGGGTTTCGGCATGTCCGAAACTCTGAGTAATGTCGCTGTCAGGCACAATACGTAAAGCCACCCCGCCTTGCTGGTCAATCTGGTTCATTCTTTCCCGGAGCGTCTTTGATGCGTCATATATCATTCCAATCCTATTGATCAGAGAGTCGATCCTGTCGTCGCCGTCCGGGTTTCTAATATTCGATACGATATCCGACCACGCCTTGTGGCTTCTGACGGTTCGTGTGCTTCCCTCAGCGCGGCCACCATGAAGAGACGTGAGATCCGACGCATACGGTTTCGATACACAAAGCCCCATTATTTACCCTCCCGTAATAATTTTAATTTCTATGTGTATTTTCAAATTATGCAGGTTCCCGGCTGATCACCAGTTTTACCAATAAAAAAAGCCAGCGAAATATCCGCTGGCTGGTGAAAAGCACCATTACTCAGAAGTTTTCTCTAATTTCTCACGGCTAGATCCAGTGACGGTATTCCTCTTCCGACATCTCCTCTAAGTGCCACTGCGTCGCCTGCTGCAATAATGCCAACCGCTGCTGAGCGGACATCCAACGCAACCATTTCGCCTGGCACGCCGAAAGATAACCCCGATAAAACTGGTACAACCGGGAAATCGCCATAAGCCACCTCCACGCTTTCATTATGCAAAAGTATCGGCGTAATATAGGGAAAGATAAATTGATGACTTTATGGCCGGGAGTTCCCCTTTTATGTCCTCCAACCGTCTGCAACAACAGTTCATCCGTCTGTGGCAACACTTTCAGGGACAAACCACCGATACAACGTTGCAAGAGTTGGCCGGCGTCTTAACCTGTTCACGCCGTCATATCCGTTCTTTGCTGGGCGCGATGCAACGACAAGGATGGCTGACCTGGCAGGCGGAAGTCGGCAGGAGCAAGCGCTCGCAGCTTTCGTTCATTTATACCGGCTTAGCCCTGCAACAGCAGCGCGCAGAGGATTTACTGGAACAGGATCGCATCGATCAGTTGGTGCAGCTTGTCGGTGATAAAGAAGCGGTGCGTCAGATGCTGCTTGCCCACCTTGGCCGCAGTTTCCGGCAAGGCAAACATATCCTGCGAATCCTCTACTATCGCCCGTTGCGTAACTTATTGCCGGGATCGCCATTACGACGCTCGGAAATGCACATCGCCCGACAGATTTTCAGCGGCCTGACCAACATAAATGAGGAAAATGGGGAACTCACGCCCGATCTGGCGCATCACTGGCAAATGCAGGAACCGCGACGTTGGCGATTCTATTTGCGTCCGTCTATCCGTTTTCATCATGGCCGGGAACTGACGATGAACGATGTCATCAGTTCGCTTACCCGACTAACCGAATTGCCGCTGTTTGCTCATATCGAAAACGTCACCTCGCCGATGCCTTTTGTCATTGATGTGCAGTTAAGCAGCGCCGACCACTGGCTGCCGTGGCTGCTTGGCAGTGTTCCCGCCATGATCCTGCCGCAAGAATGGCGCACCCTGCCCGATTTTGCCCGACATCCCATCGGCACGGGTCCTTATGCCGTCGTCAGCAATAACAACAGTCATATGAAAATACGCGCATTTGATGATTATTTTGGCTACCGGGCGCTGATCGATGAAGTAAATATCTGGGTGTTGCCGGATGAACCGGAAAAGATGCCGGTTTCCGTCAAGTTACAGTCCGACGATTCCCGCCATGAACAGTTGGAAAGCAGAATGGAAGAGGGCTGCTATTTCATCCTGTTCGATAAACGTTCACCACAGGTCAGGCGCCCGGAAATACGCCGCTGGCTGCGGCAGGTGTTTAACCCCATTGATTTGTTGAGCCATGCGGATGCCATTCATCAACGCGACTGGTCGCCCGCGTATAGCCTATTGCCCCGCTGGCACCATAACCAGCCAGACACGCCATTGCCCGTGCCGCCAGGACTCAAACAGATTACATTGACCTTCTATCAGGAACACCCTGAATACCGCATACTCAGTGAAATCCTGCGTGAGTTGCTGGCAAAGCATGGGGTTATTCTGCTCGTCCAGACCGTCAGTTACGAAGACTGGCATCAGGGAAACAGCGAAAGCGACATTTGGTTCAGTAGCGTGAATTGCTATTTTCCCCTCGAATTTTCCCTGTTCGCCATGCTCTACGAACTACCGTTGATGCAACACTGTCTGGATGACGATCTGCATCATGATGCACGCCAATGGCGTAACAACACACTATCCCTGGCGGAATGGTGCGATAAGCTGGTCGACGGCGGGCAACTGCATCCCCTGCTCCATCACTGGCTGAAACTGCAAGGGCAACGCAGTATGCGCGGCATCAGAATGAATATGCTGGGCTGGTTCGATTTCAAATCCGCCTGGTTTGTTCCGCCAGAAAACTGAGAACCTTCCCCTGTTCCCTTGAACCCTTTACAATGGGCCGTTCTCAACGGGGTGCGAAAAGGCGCGTGGCAGATTACACTGACGCAACGGCTTTTTCGCTGAGAAAACACCCGTCGAACCTGATCCGGTTAATACCGGCGGAGGGATTTGAGAGTGTTTATCGCTGACTCAAAGACCTTTGCCCCCCATGATCCTCAGGAGTGCAAAGTGTTCATGATATTATTATTAAAACATTCAGCATCCATGCTGAAGAAAATCCTGCCGTGTCTGTTACTGCTATCCGCCCCGGCGTTCGCCAAGCCAGCGCTTACCGTCTATACCTACGATTCTTTTGCCTCTGAATGGGGACCGGGCCCGGTGATCAAAACCGCATTTGAAAAAGAGTGCGCGTGTGAATTGAACTTTGTCGTTCTGGAAGATGGCGCCTCGCTCCTGAACCGTCTGCGCATGGAGGGTAAAAACAGCAAAGCGGACATTATGTTAGGGCTGGACAATAACTTGTTGCAGGCCGCGGAACAGACCGATCTGTTCATCAAAAACGATCTGGATACGCGCGCGGTCAAGGTGCCGGGCGGTTGGAACAACGCCACGTTTGTTCCTTATGACTACGGCTATTTCGCGTTTGTTTACAACAAAGAAAAGCTGAAAAACCCGCCCAAAAGCCTGAATGAACTGATCGACAGTCCAGAGCCATGGAAAGTAATCTATCAGGATCCGCGCACCAGCACGCCAGGGCTGGGTTTACTGTTATGGATGCAGCAAGTGTATGGCGATCAGGCGCCGCAGGCATGGCAAAAACTGGCGAGAAAAACCGTCACGGTCACCAAAGGGTGGAGCGAAGCCTACGGCCTGTTCCTGAAAGGCGAGGCGGATCTGGTGCTCAGCTACACCACCTCGCCGGCGTATCACATTATTGAAGAGAAAACAGAGAATTACGCGGCGGCAAATTTCAGCGAAGGGCATTACCTGCAAATTGAAGTCGCCGGACAACTCGCTGCCAGCAAGCAGCCGGAACTGGCAAAACGCTTCATGCAATTCATTCTAAGTCCGACATTCCAGCAGGCGATCCCCACCACCAACTGGATGTATCCGGTTATTCCAACCGCATTGCCAGCCGGATTCGCCACCCTCCCCGTACCTGAAAACGCACTGCAATACAGCGCGCAACAGGTAGCGGAACAAAGGAATAACTGGATTCAGGCATGGCAACGCGCCGTCAGCCGCTGACCGCAGGCAGCCTGTGGCCGGGATTACTGGCCGCGACGCTGCTAATTTCCGTCGCGGCGCTGGCTTTCGGGGCCCTATGGTTACAGGCCCCCGAGCGCCAGTGGCTGGCCTTATGGCATGACAGCTACCTGTGGCACGTTATTCGTTTCACCTTCTGGCAGGCGTTCTTGTCCGCGCTGTGCTCCACCGTACCCGCCATTTTCCTTGCCAGAGCCTTGTTCCGCCGCCGTTTTCCCGGCCACCGCTGGTTATTACGACTTTGCGCCATGACGCTGGTTCTGCCTGTGCTGGTCGCCGTTTTTGGCCTGCTCAGCGTGTATGGACGTCAGGGTTGGCTGGCGCAGCTAATCGGTTTTTTCGGTCTGCCCTACCCGTTTTCGCCCTATGGTCTGCAAGGCATTTTGCTGGCGCATATTTTCTTTAATCTGCCGCTGGCAACCCGCCTGTTATTGCAATCGCTGGAAGGTATTGCGACAGAGCAGCGCCAGTTGGCGGCGCAACTGGGCATGAATGGCTGGCAGCATTTTCGGATCGTCGAATGGCCCGCCCTGCGCAGGCAAATGTTACCGACCGCCGCACTGATTTTTATGCTTTGCTTCGCCAGTTTCGCCACGGTGCTGTCGCTGGGCGGCGGGCCGCAGGCGACAACCATCGAGTTGGCTATTTATCAGGCGTTAAGCTTTGATTACGATCCCTCACGCGCCGCGTTGCTGGCATTAATCCAGATGACCTGCTGCCTCGGACTGGTGTTGTTAAGTCAGCGCCTGGGAGGTATCTTGCCGGTCGGCAGCACCCGGCGGTTGATATGGCGTAATCCGCAGGACAGCCGCTTTAGTCAGTTGTGCGATAGTTTGCTGATTGGCATGCTATTGCTGCTGGTGGTTCCGCCCTTGCTGGCGGTAATCATCGACGGCGTGAATCTTTCACTGTTCACCGTACTGCAACAACCCGTTTTGTGGCAAACCTTGTTTACTTCGCTGCGTATCGCGCTGAGCGCCGGTTTGCTATGCATCGCGCTGACCATGATGTTGCTCTGGAGCAGCCGGGAACTGAAATTGCGCCAACAACCGCTGTACAGCCAGTTGATGAATCTGAGCGGCATGCTGATCCTCGCCATGCCCGGCATTGTGCTGGCAACCGGCTTTTTCCTGTTACTCAACAATACGCTGGGATTGCCGGATTCGCCTTATGCGTTAGTCATCCTGACCAATGCGCTGATGGCGATCCCCTATACGCTCAAAGTGCTGGAAAACCCGATGTACGACGTCGCCGAACGCTACAATCAACTCTGTCTGTCGCTGGATGTGCGCGGTTGGCGACGTTTAAAGATTATCGAACTGACGTCGCTGAAACAGCCGCTGGCACAGGCGCTGGCCTTTGCCAGCGTATTATCGATTGGGGATTTTGGCGTCATTGCGTTGTTCGGCAGTGAACAGTTCCGCACATTGCCTTTTTATCTTAATCAGCAGATTGGCGCCTATCGCAGCGCCGATGGCGCCGTTACCGCACTGTTACTGATGCTTATCTGCTTTACATTGTTCACTCTGATTGAAAAACTGGCGGGCCGTCATGATCTTTCTCGATAAGCTGACATACCTCTATAAAGACGTTCCCATGCGCTTCGATTTTCACGTTCAAGCGGGTGAGCGTGTGGCGATCCTCGGTCCCAGCGGCGCGGGGAAAAGCACGCTGCTGAATCTGATTGCCGGCTTTCTGATGGCGGACAGCGGAACGTTGCGGTTGAATGGCGAAGATCATCGGTTCACGCCGCCCGCCAAACGGCCCGTCTCGATCCTGTTTCAGGAAAACAACCTCTTCCCTCACCTGACCATCAATCAAAATATCGCATTGGGCCTGAACCCCGGTTTGCGTCTGAACGACAGCCAGCGTGAAACGCTGCGGCACATTGCCGATAAGGTGGGTTTGACGACATTGCTCAACCGTCTGCCGTCACAGGTTTCTGGCGGACAACGCCAACGCGCCGCGCTTGCCCGCTGTCTGATGCGTTATCGTCCCATTTTGTTGCTGGATGAACCGTTTTCGGCGTTCGATCCGGCATTGCGTCTGGAAATGCTGGAACTGCTCGACGAAATGTGTCGGGATCGCCAGATCACGCTGCTGATGGTGTCCCATAACCTGGATGACGCGATCCGCATTGCGCAACGCACCGTATTGATTGTTGATGGAAAAATGGGTTATGACGGCTCAACGCTGGCGTTACAGAACGGCACCGCCGAAGCAGCGCGAATTCTGGGGATCACGTCATAGCGCTATTACCACGCTCCCGGCAGAAATGTGATCGCGCGCGAATTTTGATTTTTTATCCCATGCTGGCCTTGTGTCTTTTTCATGACCTGTGCTTATATAAACAAGTTACTTAACCATGAATAACCGGAACCCCATGACGCACTATTCTTCCACTTCAGTAAGACTAAGCACCGCGCAAGTTGACGCGGTCGTTGTCGTGCGCGTGGTGGTTGGTGGTCGTCGTCGGCAGCGCGCCGTAACGGGTTCCGAATCCAGCAAAGATTCCCAAACCCCGCCGGCGCAAGCCGAGCGGGGTTTCTTGTTTGCACCCTCCCCGCTCTGAAAACGCACCGGCCTTGATGAAGGATATAAAATATGCGTTATACAGGCGCCCAATTGATTATCCGGCTGCTCGAACAGCAGGGTATCACCACAATCGCTGGCATCCCCGGAGGCGCGGCTCTGCCGCTATACGATGCGCTCAGCCAGAGCAAAACTATCCGCCACGTATTGGCACGCCATGAGCAAGGCGCGGGATTCATGGCGCAGGGCATGGCAAGGGCCGCTGACCGCGCCGCCGTTTGTCTGGCCTCAAGCGGCCCCGGCGCAACCAACCTGCTGACCGCCATTGCCGACGCCAAACTCGATTCCATTCCTCTGGTTTGTATTACCGGCCAGGTGCCTTCAAACATGATCGGGACGGATGCCTTTCAGGAAGTCGATACCTATGGCATCTCCATTCCGGTCACCAAACACAACTATCTGGTTCGTGACATCAAAGAGTTAGCACGGGTTATTCCAGACGCTTTTCGCATCGCGCAATCTGGCCGCCCCGGTCCGGTATGGATCGATATTCCCAAAGACGTACAAACCGCGGAGATCGAACTCGATACCCTGCCGCCAATAAGCCGGAACGATAGTCCGCCCGCCATTGATGCGCAGAAAATTGCGCAGGCTGCCGCCATGATTAATGCGGCGCAGCGCCCGATCCTCTATCTGGGCGGCGGCATTATCAACGCCTCGGCGCACCAACAGGCGATACAACTAGCGGAACGTTCAAGTTTGCCCACCACCATGACGCTGATGGCGTTAGGCGCTATGCCGGTGGATCATCCCCTGTCGCTCGGCATGTTAGGAATGCACGCCGCACGCTCAACCAATCTGATCTTGCAGCAGGCGGATTTGTTGATTGTGCTGGGTGCGCGCTTTGACGATCGCGCGATCGGTAAGGCAACGCAATTCTGTCCTGAAGCCAGCGTAATTCATATTGATATCGATCCGGCTGAATTAGGCAAGATCCGCCAGCCGCATGTCGCGTTGCATGCCGATGTCGCCAAAGCGCTGGATCAACTTTTGCCCCTGATCGATACCCAGCAACGCGAGGTATGGCGTACAACCGTCAGCGAGTTACAACAGGCGTTCCCGTTCAACATGCCGGGAGCGGACGATCCGCTCAGTCATTATGGCCTGATCCGCGCGACCGCCCAGGCGCTGACGGACAATGCCATCATTGCCACCGATGTCGGACAACATCAGATGTGGGTAGCGCAGTCCTATCCGCTGCGCCGACCACGACAGTGGTTGACCTCCGGCGGGCTGGGCACCATGGGCTTCGGCCTGCCTGCTGCAATGGGAGCAGCGCTGGCCGAACCTGAACGTACCGTGGTGTGTTTTTCCGGCGACGGCAGTCTGATGATGAACATTCAGGAAATGGCGACCGCTGCCGAAGAAGGACTGAATGTCAAAATCATCCTGATGAATAACCAATCGCTGGGTCTGGTGCATCAGCAGCAGGATCTGTTCTTCCGGCAACGTATTTTTGCCGCTGATTATCGCTACCGCACCAACTTTCTGGCGATTGCCGCCGGTTTCGGCTTCGCCACCTGCGATCTGAACGCGGCGGACGATCCGCGAATGGCGCTGGCGCAAGCGCTGAACCGTCCCGGCCCCGCGTTGATCCACGTCTTGATTGATGTGAATGAAAAAGTGTATCCCATGGTGCCGCCGGGCGCCGCCAACATCGATATGATCGGAGATTAAGACCATGCCCATTCAATCAAGCTCAAAACAGGTCACGCTGGAACTCTCGGTACGCAACCATCCCGGCGTGATGTCCCATGTTTGCGGCCTGTTTGCCCGTCGCGCCTTTAACGTGGAAGGGATCCTCTGTATGCCGCTGGCTGGCGGCGGCGAAAGCCGTATCTGGCTTCTGGTGCAGGACGATCAGCGTCTGGCGCAGATGATAAGCCAGATCGAGAAACTGGAAGACGTGATTAAGGTACGGCGTCATGGCGAGGAAATGCGTATCTTTGATCAGGTGGCGGAATTTTATCGCTGATGTGCAGTTCACATTCAGGTGCGAGCGCAGATAACGGCTTGCGGCACTCAGTTATCGCGAAGTCTGGCTAATAAGACAGGCCGTGACGGGACTTAATCGTTGCTATGAGTCAGTATGAATTAAAAACAGAAACTAGGGAATTGGCGGAAATTTCCGGGAACAAGCTGATATTGGTAAGTCTTGCCCGGCGCGGGTTGTAGCGACAGCGAGAGACATTTTATCAAGGATTGGTCGAAAAAAAACAAAATGAGAAAAATGAGGCGGGCGTGAGATTTTTGTCATTTATTTTGATAATCGCGCGCCGCCAGAAAAAGGCCTTTAAAAGAAGTTTAAATGGTTACTTCATCCGCATGATGATGTCATAAAGCTTCTTTAGATTCTCGTTACTTAATTTTGTTAACGATATGATGTGCTTTTCTAATCGAATCTCAACTATGTGATATACATCACCTTTGGTTAGGCCCAACTCCTTAGCTCTTGCCCATATTGCTGAATAAAATTCATTTCTCCCTAACCCTTTGTTACTTAAAGTTGTTTTTCTTTTTATTGCAGCATCCTGCTGTAACCATTTTATAGCCTGCTCGCCTAAATAACTGCGCCTATTACCGCTCCACTTTTGTTAGTCCAGGTTTGTTGCCTGGGAAAGGTGATGCGGTTTTAATAAATTGTCTGACATTTTTTAGTAACTCCCACATTGTTTTACAGTGATGATTCCGGGTTACCGTTTCGTGTAAGGCTAACCATAAGAGCTCTATTTTGTTCACCCATGGCGAGTAAATCGGCTGATAAATAAGAATAAATTTTGGATTCTTCTTCAGCCACTTCAATGTCTTTTTGCTTTTGTGAATGATGTAATTATCGACAATAAGGGTGATCGTTTTGGCGCTGCGATACGTGCTTCTCAGCTGGCATAACATATCGATGAACAAGCCTG